>NZ_LR777658.1:600000-900000 GCF_902807005.1 Chlamydiifrater phoenicopteri | reverse complement strand
TTTATTTGATAAAAGAATTTTTTGTTTATTAAAATAATAATTAAAGGTGTTTTATGAAAAAAATAGTTGGTTCTGCTTTTATCTCTATTTCGCTTCTTTTTTTGGGGATTTTTTTATGGGATAACTCTGTAAGAGCGAGGACCATAATGACTGCTTCTGCTCGTTATGGAAGAGAAGTCTTTAATAAAGGAACTCGAGTAGCCAAGCGATTGGTAGGCAGTGAGCAAATTTTTATCATAGAAAGATCTTATTCTCCAGAACAAGTGATAGAGAACTTTAAGAACAGGAATCAAGACCTCTATTTAGAACAGTGTTTCTTCCCTTACCTACTTCTTAAAGCAAGATACCAAAGAGAAAACCCTTCTAGAAATGGGGATTACGAAATTTTGGAAGGCGCCTTATTGTGGAGCTTGGTTAACGGAGAAGTAGTTATGGATACTGAAACATGGAATTGTTCTCAGGGCTTCAGAGAATGTTTGATTTCTAAAGCAGATAAACATGATATGCTTATTATGCAAACGCTGATAGCTTTAGGAGGATCCGCTAACAAAGAGTATCTTATAGAACGTTTATCCACGAGAAACTTCCATGTGGCCAAGTCCATCAAGAATTGTCATCGGAAAAAATTAATCTTCGTCCAAGGCGATAGAGTCGGCATCCCTTTCAGAAAATTTCAGCCGCTTAACAACTGCATGATGACTATGAATCGCTCGTTAGTATCTCTTATTAAGCCTAAAGGAGCCATCATGATTTCTGAAAGGCACAGTGAGGATGACGTGCGATCTTTAGCTTCAAAAGTGTTTGGAAAAAATTTCTATGTAATAGATATGCAAAAAGTCTTCGTCCCCGCTTACAAGATCACTACCAAGGGAATAGACGGGTCTCAGCGTATAGAATATATTAACGCCATCAATGGCAAGAGGTTGGAGGCGTAATTATTCTTTGGTTACTGTCACTGGCAACCCTAAACTTTCTAGCTCTCGGGATAGACTTTCAAGATCTTCTGAGACATAAAAATTCTCATCGGGAGAAATTGTTCCTACCGGAACATCTTCTTTCGTAAACACTAACTTTAAAGGAACATCTCCAGAATGATTTTGAATCAAATCTTTCAAAGTCACTATGTGACTGTGTCTTATCTGGCGTAAGTCCATGTTAAAAATTGTCGTGCGCTTCTTCATGCTAGGAGTGGGTTTCTTTTCTGTTGTATTGGAAGCTTGAGAAGCCATATATGCGACTTTCTGCATCTGAATTTTTACTTTTTCAAAAAACTCGTCACACTCAGCTATAACGCTCTCATTAACCGTAGAGAGATCTGCCATCCACTTGCAATGCAAGCGTAATGATTCGCCTCCTCGTCTGTCAATGGTTAAAATAGCATAGATGAGGCGGTCTTCTTCTAGCAAAGACTGCTTTTCTTCGTAAAGCTCGGGCCATACAGGTAATTCTATAGAATCTTCTCCATCACTAACTCTGAGAACAGCAAACCGTTTTTGTCCCTTTGAGGATATTTTCGTTACTACTTTGTCTATAATGAAAGTCGTTCTTACCGTAGCCGCATGGGGAAGGTTTTCAAATTCACTAAAAGGAACCCCAGAAAGTCTAGGAATAAGGTGTTTGATGGCATCTAAAGGATGCTCTGTGAGGTATATACCTAGAAGTTCTTTCTCTTTTTTCAGTAGCTCTCGTTTACTTCTAGAAGCAAACGAGAGATCTTTTTGTATGGTTGACGGAGGACCTTTCTGCATGGTTTCTAGGGAAAAGAAGGTCATAACCCCAGACGCAGCTTCCTTCTTCTCCTTAGCGACAGATTCATAAATAGCTTCTACTAAAGCCAGAGCTTTGTCCCTATCAGGCTCTGAAAAATCAAAGCAACCAGAGTCTGTAAGGCATTCTATAGTCTTTTTAGAAACCTTTTTTAAGTCTGATCGAGATATAAAGTCGTAGATATCTTTGTAGGGGCCTTGTCTTTGTCGTTCTTCTAAGATGCTCTCTACAACGCCTTTGCCTACGCCTTTAATTCCTGTAAGAGCAAATCGAATGCCTTGATCAGTGGCAACAAAATCTATATCAGACTCATTAATGTCGGGAGGTAAGACGGCGATTTCCATAGTCTTAACTTCCCGAATTAATTTACCAACTTTTTCGATGTCGTCCCGGTCAGAAGTTAGCAGTGCAGCCATCCATTCTTTAGGGTAATTAGCCTTCAAAAAAGCTGTTGTATATGTGATAAGACCATAAGCGGCTGCGTGAGATTTATTGAATCCATACGAGGCAAATTTTTCCATCTTATCAAAGATGGTTGTTGCTAATTGAGGGTCAATGCCTTTGCTGCAGGCTCTTTCACAAAAACGAGTTCGCTCTTGAACCATTTGCTCCGCATCTTTTTTCCCCATGGCGCGACGTAAAACATCACCCTCTCCCAGGGAGTAATTTGCCAGAGAGCCAGCTATTTGCATCACTTGTTCCTGGTATACCATGATGCCAAAGGTTTCTTTGAGGATAGGCTCCATTAGAGGATGGTCGTATTCAATGACTTCCTTCCCAAATTTCCTATTAATGAAAGAAGGAATCATGTCCATGGGACCAGGACGGTATAATGCGCCTATAGCAATAATCTCCTCAAAAGTGTCAGGTCTTAAGTTTTTAGCTAGCTCTTGCATTCCCTTAGATTCCATTTGGAATATTCCAAGAGTTTTGCCTTGATGTAGGAGGGCGAAAGTTTTCTGGTCATTGAGAGGAAGAGTGCTGATGCTGAGCTGAATGCCTGTTTTTTTATAGATGGAGTTTATTGCTAACTGAATACTAGTTAGAGTTTTTAATCCTAAAAAATCAACTTTTAGCATGCCCACGCTTTCAACAGGCTTCATAGAGTACTGCGTGGTAATCATGGAGGAGTCTTTAGATATGCATATAGGGATTTTCTCTATAAGTTTTTCTCCGCAAATAATTACCCCAGCAGCATGTACTCCAGTATTCCGAATAGAACCTTCGAGCTTGAGAGCCATATCTATGATTTGAGTAGCATCAGGATCATGCGTGTACAGGTGATTTAAATCGGGATCTATTTCTAGAGCTTTTTCTAACGTCGTATTTAGATCAGGAATATGCTTGGCTATCGTATTTACCTTGGATAAGGGAATGTCTAATGTACGCCCTACGTCTTTAATAGCCATTTTGGCTTTCATTGTGCCAAAGGTAATGATTTGTGCGACGTTTTCTCTGCCGTGTCTTTCTAAGGTGTAATTAATAACATTTTCTCGCCCAGACATACATATGTCAATGTCTATATCAGGATAGGAGATCCTTTCCGGATTAATAAATCTTTCGAAGAACAAGTCAAAGCGGATAGGTTCAATTTCTGTAATGCCCATCAAGAAAAGCATGACAGATCCGGCTCCGGACCCTCTTCCTGGGCCTACAGGAATGCCGTTGGCTTTTGCCCAATGAATAATGTCCCAGACAATAAGAAGATAGTCACACATTCCTTTTGGAATGATTACAGACATTTCACTTTCGAGTCGTTCTTTAACTACGCTCATGGGATCTTTGTCTGGAAATTTTTTGGCTATATATTCCAAAGCTTCGGGAGAATACTTTGTTTTTAATCCTTCTTCACAAAGTTTCCTGAGAAATTTGGCTGAAGCATCGTACCGCTCTTGTTCTGTATAGGATTTATTTTTGAGCTCCTCAGGGACGTATATCGGGTAATGTTTATTATCAAAATCTAACTTAAGGTTACACTTTTCTGCGACAAGTGCTGTGTTGGAAATAGCTTCGGGAATGTCAGAAAATATAGTAGCCATTTCTTCTGGAGATTTGAAATAGTACTCCCTAGAGGAGTAAAATTTTCTCTTGGGATTAGAAATATAGGTGTTCTGTTTGGCTGTCCGAATAGTTTCCCCGCTCTGGATATTTAGAAGAATTTCGTGAGCCAGCCAGTCTTCGGGGTTGATGTAGTGAATGTCATTAGTAGCTACTACAGGAATGGCGAGTTTTTTGCTAGCAGCTATCAGGGCCTTGTTGACTTGTTTTTGTTGTAAAACAAAATTTCTATGTTCCTGTCTTAACCATTCTTCATCAATTTTTGCCAAAGAATCATCTGACATTTCATGAAGTTGCAATTCCAGGTAAAAATCTTCTTTGAAAAGATCTTTGAACCACAGAATTTCTGCTTCTAGAGAATCTGGGGCGAGAAGTGCGGCTTGAGGAATGGAGCCGCTTAAACATGCAGACAAACAAATGAGTCCTTCATGATGTTCTTGTAACAGCTCTTTATCTATCCTAGGGAAATAATAGAAACCCTCGGTAAAAGCTAATGAGGACAGCTTGCAAAGGTTACGGTAGCCTGTATCATTTTTGCATAGCAAAATCAAATGATGAGCTACTCGACGGTGTTTCTCTTTCTTTTTTTCAAATCTGGAGTTTGGAGCTATGTATAGCTCTGCTCCAACAATAGGCTTAATGCCTCGTTTTACACATTCCTTATAGAAGGGTACGGCTCCATACAAGTTCCCATGATCAGTCAGGGCCAGAGCAGGAATTTTAAACTCCGCAGCCTTCCCAACAAGACTGCTGATGGAGCTTGTAGAGTCCAGTATAGAGTATTGGGAGTGACAATGCAAAGGGATCCAGTTCAAAACAACTCCCAATTGAGAAAGGTTTTAGGTTTTATCATCCTGTTTAGGAGAAGCATTCCACGTCGGTAAAAACAGAGCAAGGGAAATTGTTCCACAAGCTAACAGGGCAATGAAAAATCCTTGCCAGCCAAAGTCCTGAGCTACTTTGCCCAAAGGATATCCAGCAAAAGCCGCACCGAAATATGCAAACCAACCAGCAAATCCGCTAGCAGTTCCAGCGGCTTTTTTATGAGATAGCTCTGCTGCCGCCAGGCCTATCATCATTTGTGGCCCAAAAAGGAAAAAGCCAATAATAAAGAGTAGAGCTCCATCGATCCAAAGGACATTTAGATCTCGGTAGAACCACATTCCTGCTATGGATAAGACTAAGCCCAAAGAAAATAGGACGTTCATTGGTCCGCGCTTTCCTTGGGAAATTTTATCAGATAGCCAGCCGGCTATCAGCATGCCGAAAAGTCCTCCAACTTCAAAAAGGGATACGCAAAAATTGGCTTTCACAGGAGCGTACCGTTTAGTTTCTATCAGAAATAAGGCGCTCCAGTCATTAACGGCCATGCGTACAACGTACACAAAGAACGAAGCCAATGCTAGCAACCAAATCCATTTATTCGATAACACATAAGTAAATAAAATTTGTTTTGTCGATAGCTCTACTTCTTCCTCATTTACAGTGGATTCTTGATTGCTTGGAAGAGGATCATTCCGATGTTTTTCTATGGAAGGAAGGCCTAGAGATTGTGGGGTGTCTCGTAGTCGGTTGATTAGGATTAATCCCATTCCAATACAGAGTACTCCAGGGATGTACATGGCTCCTCTCCAGCCGCAGTAATTAACAGCCGCTCCCGTTAAAATGGGGATCAACGCTCCGCCAATATTGTGAGAGGTGCTCCAAATGCTCCACCAAGTTCCTCTCTCAGATTTTGAGTACCAGTGTGTTAGAAGTCTTGCGCAAGGAGGCCATCCCCACCCTTGAAACCAACCATTCAGTCCCCACCAGAGAGCGAAAAGAGCTATAGAGGAAGACATTCCAAAGAATATGTTAGTAAAACCTGTAGCAATTAAGCCAAAAGCCATGAAGTAACGAGGATTAGATTGGTCCGACATAACTCCGCTGACAAACTTACTGATGCCGTAGGAGATATAGAGGGTGCTGCCAATAATACCTAGCTGAGCCTTGTCGAATCCCAGATCTGACATCAAAGTAGGCATGGCAAAGGTGAAGCTTTTTCTTGTGAAGTAGTAGAAAATATATCCTACAAACATGCTATAGAAAATTCTAAGCCGCCAATATCTATACTTTTTTTTGACAATTTCTGGGTCGTCGATCTCTGCAATATGCTGCGGAGGTCGGAAGAAGCTAGGTAAGATTCTCATGGATTCTCCTTATCCTAAGATTTAATCCATATTTGGAAAGTATCAATCGAAGGTACTTGGTGTAGAAATCATTGGGAATAAAGACGCCTTCCCTCTCACACTAGCATAGGTGGGAGGAAAAAGACAAGAAAGGAAATAAGAGCCAAAGCTCTTTACTTTGGTTTGATGGGCTTTTAAAAAGTTTTTGTTTTAAATGAAAAGACGCGCGTTTCGGAGAGGTTTTGCTTTGTTTTTTTGAGTAGACGAGCGATTTTTAAAAGTTGATAAGAATATATTTTTTGTGAGAAAACTTCTTCCGATCTAGCCAAGAGAAGCGAAGATGAGAATTTTGCAGAAAAAGACAGGCGTGATTTTTTGTATAATTGCGCTGTTTGTTTTGTTTTCTGGAGGGATGTTTGCTGCAAAGGTGCTTCGTTCCCGGCCCGAGGTGATGGGGCGTTCGGATGTTTGTTTTAAGGGGCAAAAAAATTTTTTAGGACCGGAAATGCAGGAATCGGAAATAATTCAACCTCTTTTCTTGACCTCTTCTGACATGAGTCGGGTTTGATTTTGCGATTTAATCGATAGATAGGGTATCCTTTCCCATCTGGTAGAGGTGGATTAGAGGGAAAGTTATGGTGACCTCCCTTCCGAAAGGAGTTTTTGATATTCTCCCGAATGCTTTTGGTGGAGAGAATCTTTGGAAATCTTCGAGGATCTGGCGTTACGTGGAGTCTGTCGCTCGGGGACTTTGTGATCTTTATGGGTTCCGGGAAGTTCGTACGCCCGTCTTCGAGAAAACCGAGGTTTTTCATCGAGTAGGAGAACACACCGATATTGTTCGTAAGGAGACTTATACTTTTCTAGATAGGAAGGGGAGGTCCTTGACTTTGAGGCCAGAGGGGACTGCTGCAGTAGCTAGAGCTCTGGTAGAGCATCGGCTTTATGAAGGAGGCAAAGAGAACAAGTTGTTCTACTTAGCTCCAATGTTTCGTTACGAGAGACAGCAAGCTGGAAGATATCGCCAGCATCACCAATTCGGAGTAGAGGCCATCGGAGTTAGGCATCCTTTCAAGGATGCTGAAGTGGTGTCCTTGCTTTGGGATTTCTTTTCTTCTCTGGGATTAAAAAAAGTCTGTCTTAGGGTGAATTACTTGACAGCAGGAGTTGTTAGAGAAGCATATTTTCGTGAGTTAAAAGATTTTTTTTCTCAACGCTATGATCAGCTGTCCCCAATTAGTAGAGAGCGTTTTTCTACCAATCCAATGAGGATCCTAGATTCCAAAGAGCCCGAGGATAGAGCTCTTTTAAAAGATGTTCCATCTGGAATAGAGTTTTTAAAGGAAGAAGATAGAAGATACCTGGAAATCGTTTGTTCCGCACTAGAAGGAAAAGGCATAGAATGTATCTTAGATCCTTTGTTGGTGCGGGGGCTGGACTATTATACAGGGTTCGTTTTTGAGGCTTTCATCGATGGGATTGGAGGGCAAAACTCTATTGGTGGTGGCGGTCGTTACGATAATTTGATAGCCGAATCTGGTGGGCCGGATATTCCGGCTTTTGGTTTTGGAATAGGATTGGAAAGGGTTATTCGAACTCTTGTGCAGCAGCAGGTAGCTCTTCCCGGAGAAGGTGTTGTCTGCCGCTTTTTGCCCATAGGGGAGGAGGCTGAGAAATTCTGCTTTTTGTGGGCAGATGCCCTGAGAAGAGAGTGCATTCCAGCTGAAGTGGATTATTCAAGAAAAAGTGTCAAAAACATGTTAAAAAGTGCTTCCGTCGAACAGATTCCTTTTGTTTGTGTTGTAGGAGATGACGAGCTAAGACATGGAACTTTTGTTTTGCGAAGTATGAGAGATCGAAAAGAAGAAAGCGGTTCTCAAAAGGATATTAAGGAAAAATTGCTTTATGAAGTACAGAACGCACAATTGTAATGAATTGTCTTTGGTGCAAGAAGGTCAAACAGTAAAACTTTCTGGATGGGTCCATCGATGCCGGGATCATGGGGGTATCCTATTCGTTGATCTTCGAGATAAATTTGGTATCACGCAGATTGTTTGTGGTTCAGAAAGTTCGCCAGAACTTCATAAAGTGATGGATTCTTTACGTTCGGAATGGGTCATTGCTGTAGAAGGAAAGGTCAGGAGACGCCTAGAGGGAATGTCAAACCCTAACTTGTCTACGGGAGAAATAGAAGTTGAAGTTCAAGGTTTGGAAGTATTGTCGAAATCAGAAGTTCCGCCTTTTTCTATCTGTGATGAGCATGTGAATGTAAATGAAGAGTTGCGTTTACAGTATCGTTATCTGGATATGCGCCGGGGTGATATTTTGTCGAAGTTGTCCTTGAGGCATCAGTTGATGATGGCTTGTAGAAAGTACATGGATGAGAGGGGGTTCACTGAAGTGGTAACGCCAGTCCTTTGTAAATCTACCCCAGAAGGAGCTAGAGATTACGTGGTGCCTTCCAGAGTGCATCCAGGAAGCTTTTATGCGCTGCCTCAATCTCCTCAGTTGTTTAAGCAACTACTGATGATTGGAGGATTGGACAAGTATTTTCAAATAGCAACATGCTTCCGTGATGAGGATCTTCGAGCCGATCGTCAACCAGAGTTTTCCCAAATTGATATGGAAATGAGTTTTGCTACTCAAGAGGATCTTTTTTCTCTCGTAGAGGGGCTTGTAAAAGAACTTTTTTCAGCTGGGGGGGTGGAGATTCAGGGTGTTTTACCGAGAATGACTTATCAACAGGCGATCGACGAATATGGAACAGACAAACCAGATCTTAGATTTGGTATGAAATTGAAAGACTGTCGATCTCATGCTAGTCAGTTTACTTTCTCTATTTTTTTGGATCAGTTGGCTTCTGGAGGCACTGTTAAAGGATTTAGGGTTGAAGGAGGGGCTGATATTTCCAGAAAACAAATAGATGGTTATACAGAATTTGTCAAAAGATATGGTAGCCAGGGGCTCGTTTGGATCAGGAAAATTAATGGAGAAATTTCTTCTAATGTTCTCAAATTTGCCACAACGGAAGTTTTAGAAACATTGTTGGCTTTTCTAGAAGTTAAGGAAGGAGATGCAGCTTTTTTGATAGCCTCTTCAGAAAAAGTGGTGAATCAATCTTTGGATCATTTGCGAAGGCTGATTGCTAAGGAAAGGGGGCTTTGCGATCCCAGCCAGTACGCCTTTGTTTGGGTGACCGACTTTCCCTTATTCGCCGAAGAGGATGGGAGAATAGTTTCCGAGCATCATCCTTTCACCTCTCCTCATGAAGAAGATGTTGAATGGCTAGAGACAGATCCATTGCGAGTTCGCTCTTCAGGCTATGATTTGGTGTTAAATGGGTATGAGATAGCTTCTGGGTCACAAAGAATTCATTGTTCAGATTTACAACAACGAGTTTTTCGTGTACTAAACCTGTCTTTGGAGGATATAGAGAGCAAGTTTGGATTTTTTACAGAAGCTCTTCGCTTTGGAACTCCTCCGCATCTGGGGATCGCTTTAGGATTGGATAGAATTGTAATGATTTTAGGTAAAGCAGAAGGTATAAGAGAGGTTATAGCCTTTCCTAAGACGCAGAAAGCTACGGATCTAATGATGCAAGCGCCTTCAGAAATTGGGTTGGAACAATTAAAAGAGTTACATATTCGAGTTAACCCCTCTTAAACAAGAATGAGAGGGCGGCTTGGTTGTTTATGAAATAACCTGTACCACGAGAGGTGTTATGAAAAAGCTGTGGGGTTTAGTTATTGCTGGACTGTTAGTTTTAGTGACTAGCTGTTCTTCTAAATCTTCAATTCGCACATTAGTGCGTAATTTAGGATCAGAAGGTAAGGATACTGTTGTAGAGAAAACAGTTTCTCAGGGCAAAGAGCAAGTAGAAGAAAGCAAGAAGCTATCTAGAACTTTTGGTCATTTATTGGCTAGGCAGTTGTCAAAATCAGAGGACATAACGTTTGATCTTATTGAAGTTGCTAAGGGGATGCAAGATGAAATGTCCAATAAAGAGGCCCCATTGTCTCAGACAGAATATGAGGAAAGGATGACGATTTTACAAAAAGAAGTATTTGAAAGAAAAAGTTCTGAAAATTTACTGGCTGCAGAAAAGTTTCTCAAAGATAATGCAAAAAATACAAATGTAATCGAAGTACAAGAGAATCTTTTACAGTATAAAATTATAGAACAGGGTTCGGGAGAGGTTCTTAAAGGGACGCCTACAGCCTTATTACATTATCAGGGGAAATTTGTAGACGGGAAAATTTTTAGTAGTTCCTATGACTTGAAAGAACCCATTCTTTTACCACTTCATCAGACTATAAAAGGTTTTGCTCTTGGAATGCAGGGGATGAGAGAAGGTGAAAAAAGAGAGTTATATATTCACCCTAGCCTGGCCTACGGAACAACTGGCAGCCTGCCTCCAAATTCTTTATTAATTTTTGAGATAGAATTAATTAAGGTAAATGGGGAAGAAGTTGCTGCAATCCAGGATGAGAAGGCAGAAACGCCAGCATCCTAGTATGAAAATAGTGTTATTTCGTCCCGATATTCCTCAAAATACAGGGAATATCGGGAGGACTTGCGTTGCTTTGGGAGCATCTTTGGTTCTGGTCCGTCCTTTGGGCTTTTCGTTGTCAGATAAGATGATAAAGAGATCTGGGATGGATTATTGGGATCGTTTGGATCTTTCCGTGGTAGACTCATTGGAAGAAGCTATTAGTGATGTTCCTTCGGATCAAATTTTTCTTTTGTCTACGCAAGGAGAGAAGTACTACGCTCGGGCTTCATTGCCACTTTCAGGGGCCTACATTTTTGGGTCAGAATCACAGGGTGTAACTAGAGAGGTGCACGAGAAATTCCGGGGTCGTCGTTTGTTGGTACCTATGTTGGATGGAACTAGGTCGCTAAATTTGGCGACGACCGTAGGAGTAGTCATGTATGAAGTCGTGCGCCAAAATTATGATCTCTGGGGGAGAGCATCCTAAAAGAAGGTTACTGGTGCTTCTCTATCAACTTGATCAGGTATGCTTTATCCTTTAGTCCAACCACCCTCTCTACTTCTTTTCCATCTTTAAACAAAATAAGCGTGGGGATGGAGGAGATTCCTAAGGAGCCGGCAATTTTTGAGCTTTCATCGATATTCACTTTCCCTATGGAAACTCCGGGAATTTCTTTGGCAATTTCTTCGATAATGGGTGTTAGCATTCGACAAGGGCCGCACCATTCAGCAAAGAAATCTACTAAAACTAAATTAGACGCGACAAAAGCGTCAAAAGAATCGTCGGAGACAACCTTAACCATAAAAATACCTTATAGGATGTTTGTAATTTTTGAAGCCTCGAATTAGGAAGGCTGCTTGCAACCAAGAAGACTTGAACTTCCACGAGCTATAGCTCACTAGAACCTGAATCTAGCGCGTCTACCGATTCCGCCATGGTTGCGATTTTCGGCGAATTGTAGACTTAAGATTAAAAAAAGACAATGGCGAAACGAGCTCCCTTGGAAAGAAGAAATCCGCCTTTCTGATTAACATAATTCATCCAATATGATAGAATCACCCGCTGAAAATAATCTTGGCGTAGTCCTTAGTTTCGAGTATTAATTTAAGGGTTCAGTTCTCTTTGGGAAGCCTCTGGGATTGAGAAGGCGGTTTCCTTTTGGGTCGGTCTGCAAGGATAGATATGAAAGTTTCTGGAAGCGTAAAAAAAAAATTACTGCAATTCTTAAAAGAGCAAAAACGGCCAGAGTTATTAACGGCCTATCTCTTCTATCTGGAAAAAGAGTTATCCTTGGATCCCGTGGTGTTTGTCAAGGACAAGGTGATTTTTAAAACGCCCGAAGATGCCGTTAGAATCTTGGAAGAAGAAAAAAAACTTTGGAGAGAGACGGAGATCCATATAGGGGTTGGAAAGCCTTCTGTTAACGAAGAAACAAAGCGAATTTATATTTGTCCGTTCACAGGGAAGGTCTTCGCGGACAATGTGTACCGAAATCCTTTAGATGCCATTTATGATTGGTTGGCAAAATGTCCCGAGAACACAGAAAGACAGGGAGGGGTCCGAGTAAAGAGATTTTTTGTTTCTGACGATCCAAAGGTTATAGCCAACTATATTCAACCGCCTAAAGCTCCTAAGACTAAGGTTGTTTTTGCCTCCGTTATCACCGGAAAGTTATTTAACAGTTTGCCGGATTTAATACAGGACTTCAAAAAGTCTTACTTGCGTCGTATGATGCTCGTGGAGGTGCAGAATCAGAATAAGTTCCAGTTAGAAGGAAACTTTCTTTCCCTGCTACAAGGGTACTTAGAAGAAGAAAAAATTGCAGAATTTGTTGAGGTGTTAGCGGAAGACGCTGCTTTCCACGAGTATATCAAGGAATGGGTAGATACCGACGAATAGAAAGCTGTTCTAGAGAAGAAACTCTTTTGATCGGTAAGGATTTGGGAGAGGAGCTTCCTCTGGGTTGTTTGGTACTGTTATCAGGCAGCTATGGAGTAGGAAAAACAGAGTTCGTTAGAGGGATTGTTCGAGGGTGTCTAGGAGAGCAGTCAAGTGAAGAAGTGGCTAGTCCCTCCTTCTCGGGGCTTTTTGTTTATGAAAACAATAAGCGTAGAGTGCTGCACTATGATTTGTATCGGTTTTCTAGTTTCTTTACTGCATCGGTCTTTGAGGACGCAGAAGAATCGGATATTCTTTGCGTGGAATGGTCGGAGAATATGGGCGAATACATAGCAACTTTTAGAGAAATTGTAAAAGTGCATATTGTGTCTACTGGGGATAACACAAGGGATATTTCTATAGCATTTTTTGACAGAGCGCAGTGATGCTGTAGAGAAGGGTAAAAATTAGCATGGGACTATTGAAGGATACCGTTTTTGTTTGTCTTGACTGTGAAATGACAGGTTTAGATGTAAAAAAAGACCGTATCATAGAAATTGCTGCAGTGCGATTCACGTTCAAAGAAATTTTAGATTCTTTTGAGACTCTCGTAAATCCAGAGCGCCCTGTTTCTGTAGAGTCTCAACGTATACACCATATATCGGACGCTATGTTAGAAGGGCAGCCGACTATTTCGGAAGTGTTGCCTAAACTAAACTCTTTTTTTAAAGATGGAGATTATATTGTAGGGCATAGCGTAGGGTTTGATTTGGATGTCTTAACCCAAGAGGCTAAGCGAGTGGAGCAACAATTTTTTTCCAAGTATTGTGTGGTAGATACTCTGCGATTAGCTAAAGAATATGGAGATAGCCCTAATAATTCTTTAGAATCTTTGGCAATGCATTTCAATGTTCCTTACAGCGGGAATCATCGAGCTATGAAGGATGTAGAAATCAATATTGCGATATTCAAGTACCTTTGTAAAAGATTCCGAACTGTTGAGCAAATTAAAGAAATATTGGCGAATCCTATAAAAATGAAGTACATGCCTTTAGGCAAGCATAAGGGAAGGTGTTTTTCAGAAATTCCTTTAACCTATCTGCAATGGGCGGCTAAGATGGATTTTGATACAGATTTGTTGTACTCGATACGCAGCGAGATCAAGCAGCGACAGAAAAAGATAGGCTTTTCTCAAGTTATTAATCCTTTTTCTGATCTTTAATTGCGAAATCAAGATTCCCTTGATTTTCTTTGTGGGCAATATTAGTATCCACCTTGTATTTCCTTTACCCTTCGTGTCGTCGTGCTTAAGAAGAAACCAGTATCGTTTAGTCGAATCGATAGTCACATATATAAAATATTTCCCAATGATTTAAATGCTAATAACACCGTTTTTGGTGGACTGCTGATGAGCATATTGGATCGCTTAGCTCTTGTTGTAGCAGAAAGGCATACTGAGCGTATTTGTGTGACAGCTTTTGTTGATGCTCTCAGGTTTTGTGCTCCTGCATTTATGGGGGAGACTTTGATATGTAAAGCTTCGGTTAACAGGACGTGGAGAACTTCCTTGGAAGTAGGGGTAAAAGTGTGGGCAGAAAACAGCTTTCGTCAGGAAAGAAGACATATTACTTCCGCGTATTTTACCTTTGTTGCAGTTGATCGAGAGAATAGACCTACAGAAGTTCATGCCGTAGTCCCTGAAACAGAAGAAGAGAAGCGAAGATACGAGGAAGCTGATGTAAGAAGAAAAAGTCGATTAAACTCTGACAAATGAACATGTTAAGTGTTTTTTGGCTTTTCCTGTCTCTTTTTTCGGCAATGATTTCTCAGCCGGACATAGCTCCCTGTCTTTCTCTAGTAGGGGGGGTATCAAGTTTCGGGCTTTTTTGGTATTCGATAAGAACTTGCGGAACAAAGAAACGAGGGATAATAGCGTTCTTTTGGATGGCAGTGGTCTCTGCTGTCCACTTTTCGTGGATGACATCAGTGTCTCTCTTGGGATGGGCGATATATTTTCCTTGGATAGCCTTAGCGATGCTTTCTGGTTTGGTGTTTTCTGTGTTTTCTTTAGGATTATTTTGGACCAAAAAATATCGATCTTTTCTGTCGACTACTTTTATTTTTTCTTTTCTTTGGGTGTTTTGGGAGGCTGCTAGGCATTACTACATTCTTTCTGGCATTTCTTTGGATTATGTGGGATGGGCCTTGACTGGGGCGCCATATTTTGCTCAGTTCTCCTCTTTTTTTGGATGGGCAGGACTTAGTGTTGTCGTTATGTCTGCAAATATTGCACTTTTTTATTTTTTAGAAAGGCGGCGGTTGCAAGATTTTGTTTCACTTTTTTTTCTAGTGTTTCTGCCTTGTTGCTTAGGAGGGGGGCTCAGAGAGATTGTAAAACATCGGGAGGGAGCCTCGGTATCAAAAAGTTTAAGGGTTGCTTTATTGCAGACTGCAGAGCCTCCATTTACTTCTATTCCTTCACGCGTGTTATCCGTTTGGGAAAAACTATTTAAATTGTGCTCTAGAATAGATTCCAAGGTAGATTTAATTGTTATGCCAGAAGTTTCAGTTCCTTTTGGCGTGCATAGAAGGATCTATCCAGCTGAAGAGTATAAAGCGCTTCAGGAAATGTGGTTAGAAGGTAGAGGAAGTTTTTATGAAGAACCCTTCTTATCGAATAAAGAGATAGCTTCGGACCTGTCAAATAGATTCAACTGTGATTTGTTATTAGGGCTTGAGCGGTATACAGATTCAGAACGGCGTTTTTATAATTCAGCTTTTATGTTTTCCCCTGGAGCGGTTCTCTCTGGCAGCTATGACAAACGAATACTGGTCCCCGGAGGAGAGTATATTCCTGGGGGTGCTTTTGGTGAGAGATTTTTTCGACTGTTTTGCCCGGAGTGTATCTTGCCTTATGTTCGAGAACCCGGGACCAAATCTGGAGTGTTTATTTCTAAAGATGGGATTCCGTTGGCTGTAACTATTTGTTACGAAGAAACTTTTGGATTTTTGGTAAGGGAATACAAGAAAGCTGGAGCAAGACTACTAATAAATATATCAAATGACGGATGGTATCCGGGATCACGACTGCCGAAAGTACATTTTCTTCACGGAGTTTTAAGAAATTTAGAATGTGGGTTGCCCTGTGTTAGAGCTTGTCATACGGGAGTAACTGCTGTTGTAGATGCGTTAGGAAGAGTGATAGCAAAACTTCCAGAGGACAATTGTACCAGAAAAGTTTTGCCTGGAGTTCTAATTGCAGAAGTTCCATTGTTCGAGTACTGTACTCCATACTCGATTTATGGAGATTGGCCCATAAAAATCGCTTCTTGGATTGCAGTGATAATTTTTTTATGGTGGTGTTTTCAACCTCGGAAGCGCGAATAAAATTTTATAGAAAAGAGAATTATGGCTTGAGAAAGCTTTAGAAAGAGGTGTTGAGAGCATGTCGGTTGTAAAAAAAACTGAAGAATAATATACATTGGCTGTTTATCAGGTTTTTTCATGTCGGAACGAGCGCAGAAAACGTTGAAGAAAGAGGTTCGATTCTCCGGGGTGGGGGTCCACTCGGGGAAGGTGGCAGAAATCTTTTTGCTGCCGGCCGAAGAGAATACGGGAATTGTTTTTCAACGATATAGTTCAGAGAAAGGGCGGTACGTTAACGTTCCAGCAAATCTAGATCATGTATCTAGCACCGGTCGGAGCACCTCGCTACAAAAAGAGGGGGTGTCTGTTATAACTGTAGAGCACCTTTTAGCCGCTTTGAAGGCTTGTGAGGTTGATAATGTCGTCGTTAGGGTTTCTGAGGAAGAAATTCCCATAGGAGACGGCAGTTCAGAGACCTTTGTTAGACTCATTCAAGAGGCCGGTGTTCGTGCTCAAGAAGATAGTGTCTCTTTTCGAGAGTTGTCTCGTCCGGTTTTCTATCAGTCGGGGGACATATTTTTGGCAGCTTTTCCTGCTGATGAATTCAAGATTAGTTACACCCTGCATTACCCTCACTGTCGAATGATAGGAACACAGTATCGTTCTTTGGTGATTACGGAGGAGGTTTTTAGGAAAGAAATAGCTCCTTGCAGAACCTTCGCTTTGTATAATGAACTTTGTTTTTTAATGGAAAAAGGACTTATTCGAGGCGGCTCTTTAGAGAACGCGGTAATTTTCAAAGATGATGGAATTATCTGTGGGGGAAATTTAAGGTTTACGGATGAACCGGTAAGGCATAAAATGTTGGACCTAATAGGAGATCTTTCATTGGTTGGGCAGCCGTTCCTTGCGCATATTGTGGCCGTGGGATCGGGGCACTCTTCAAATATAGCGTTAGCTAAGGAATTGGTCTCGGTTCTACAATAGCGAGGAATTAGAAGGTTTATGAGTGATAAAGGGCTCTCTGTACGAGATATATTGGACTTACTGCCCCATAGGTTTCCGTTTCTTTTAGTGGACCGTGTGGTGTCGTACAATTTTGAAGAAAAGACTATCACGGCGCAAAAAAATGTTTCGTTTAATGAACAATTTTTTGTTGGGCATTTCCCAGAAGCACCTATTATGCCGGGGGTATTGATTATAGAAGCCCTTGCTCAAGCTGCGGGGTTGTTGTTGGGAATGTTGTTGACAAAAGAGGAAAGAGAGAAAAAAGTTTCTTTATTTTTAGGTATTAAAGAAGCTAAGTTTCGACAAGCGGTGAAGCCTGGAGATATCTTGACCCTCCAAGCTAATTTTTCAGTTCTTTCTGCTAAAGGAGGGAAGGCTGAGGCTAAGGCTTTTGTTGACTCTGGGTTGGCTGCAGAAGCTAGCATTAGTTTCGCCCTTGTGGATAAAGCATCAATTTAATTGCGGAGATTTATGACGAACATTCATCCAACAGCGATAGTGGAGCCAGGGGCGCAGATAGGTGAGGATGTTGTTATCGAGCCATTCGCAGTAATCAAAGCTACCGTAGTGCTAGAGGATCGCGTTGTTGTTAAGGCGCATGCTTACATAGATGGTTATACTACCATAGGAGAGGGTACGACTGTTTGGCCCTCAGCCATGATAGGTAATAAACCTCAGGATCTGAAATATCGAGGAGAGAAGACTTTCGTCGTTATTGGAAAGAATTGTGAGATTCGAGAGTTTGCTATCATAACTTCATCAACTTTTGAAGGTACTAAGGTCTCCATAGGAGACAATTGTTTGCTCATGCCTGGGGTGCATATTGCTCATAATTGTTCTATCGGGAACCACGTAATTATTAGTAATTATACTCAATTGGCGGGACATGTTCAGGTGGGGGACTATGCTGTTATTGGTGGAATGGTCGGGGTACATCAGTTTGTGCGTATAGGAGCTTACTCTATGATTGGGGGCTTGAGTGGAGTTAGGAGGGATGTTCCCCCCTATACTATAGGTATGGGAGATCCTCTCGTTTTAGGGGGGATTAATAAGGTTGGATTACAAAGGCGTAAGTTGCCTTTTTCTGTAAGATCTGCTCTAATTAGAGCCTTTAAAATCGTTTATTCTTCCGACTACTCGTTTAAGGATGCTTTAGATATAGCTGAGCAGGAGCTGGGAGTTATCCCAGAAGTTGCTCATTTCCTAGAATTTTGCCGAGAGGATAGTAAAAGGGGGATAGAACGGAACACAAAAAAGGTGTTTTTCATGGAGCAGAATACAGAAAGAGAGGAAGTGCTTGTCGAATCTTAAAGCTGTTTTTTTTGGTACGCCTGTTTTCGCGCGAACAGTGCTGGCCGGTTTGTTAGAAAAAGGAGTTTCTATTTTGTCTGTTGTCACTCGAACAGACAAGCCAGGGAAAAGGTCTAGTCAGACAATACCCTCTCCTGTTAAGGAGCTTGCTTTGGAAAGGGGTATTCCCGTTTTGCAGCCGGAAAAAGCTTCAGACCCGGCCTTTATCGAAGAGTTGCGTAGCGTCGGTGCGGATATATTTTTGGTCGTTGCGTATGGGGCGATTCTTAGACAAGTGGTTTTAGATATTCCTAAGTTCGGTTGTTACAATTTGCATGCGGGTTTGCTGCCTGCATATAGGGGTGCGGCTCCCATTCAGCGCTGTATAATGGATGGGGTGACAGAAAGTGGGAATACCGTCATTCGCATGGACGCTGGCATGGATACCGGTGATATAGCGCTGAAGACTTTGGTTCCAGTTCTTCCAGATATGACTGCAGGAGAGTTAGCTGAGGAGCTTTCTCTTGGAGGAGCGGATGCTTTGGTTCATGTCATGCATGCGATTGAGGATGGAACGTTGATCCTAGAAAAACAGGATAACGCGTTGGCTTCTATAGCTCCAAAATTAGAGAAGTCAGAAGGTAGGTTGTGTTGGGATGATTCCGTCGATAAGGTGTATAACAGTTTTCGTGGGGTAACCCCCTCTCCTGGTGCTTGGATGACTGTTTCGATTCGTGGAGGAGAGCCTAAAAGGTTGTCTATTCTCGAAGCTCGCCCTGTTCAAGGAAGTTTTCAAGGGCAGCCGGGGGATCTTTTGCGGGTTTCGAAAAAAGACTTGATGGTGCTTTGTCGTGATGGAGCTTTATCTTTGAAAAAGGTGAAGTTAGAGGGCAAGGGAGCGTTGAGTACAGAGAATTTTTTAAATGGAATAGCAGAGAACGAGGTCGCTGCAAGCTCTCAATGAATTAAGGCTTTGTGATTTCAGTTTGTTGTGATATAATGCTCGGTCTTAACAACTTAAGTTTTAGCCGGGGGTGTATATGGCGAGTGGCGTGAGGTTATTCTCTATGGCGCAGCATGGATGTAGATTTGCTGTTCCTGCAATGAAAAAAGGTTCTCAGAAGGCGCTTCTGAGCAGGGTTTTTTGCGATCCGGGGAACCCTGTGAGTGCCTACGTTAATAAAACAGCAGGAGTAGATAAAGCTTTAAAAGCTTCCATAGCGGCGGCAGAACTTACTAAAGGTGTTATTTTGCAGCAGGGGGGAAGCGAAGCGTCTTTGGCTACAGCCTCTAATGTTCTCGGTATATTGAAAGATGCGCGAACTGTTGTAGGGTTAACCAATGCTCTCAATGGTTGTATTCCTGGGGCGGTGGCTTCTGTCAAGAGTTGCTATCAAAACTTTAGATATGCCTTTGCAGGGGAGTCCCAGGGTGTCGTTGACGAAAGAAATGAAGGCAAGGCATACAATAAGCAATACTTGACGAGAGGAGAGTACCTTGCTGCAGCTGTGAAGTCTGGTTGCGATGCTGTTGGGGCGGGTACCTTTGCTATTACGTTTGGTACTTTAAGGCCTACGCTGCTTGCAGACAGGTTAACTCACGGGGGATTGATTTGTCGACAAACTAAAGCTGGTGTAACGGCCGCTTGTGACTACTTAATGGTGGCTAACCATGCAGCAGGAGTCGTTGGAGGTTCTATTGGGCTTGGGTTAGAAAATAGACAGTTCAGTAGAGCGATGGCTTCGTTAGAGCTTCACGCTAATTCATTTGCTGAAAGGGTTGTTTCCTTGGATGAGAAGGAGCTCTTGCAGCAGGATGTAGAAGCGTTAAAGGCTGCGCACCATAAAGCTATAAAGAAAGGAATTTGTGGTGTTATAGAGAAATCGTTGGAGCTCTTCCTGGATGCCTTGAAACTTATAGCTTTTCCAATTACTCAGCCAATTACTCTTATCGTTCGAGGCGCCGTTGGATTGGCTATCGGAGGTCTTGGAATGTACAAAGTCTGGTCTTCTGATCAATAGGCTGTTCAAGATTCTTTTTAAAACTCAAAAAGCCCGCAAAAACTGCGGGCTTTTTTATTGTAAAATCTTTTTCATTTTGTTTCCGTAAACTATAGAAGAGGTATTTTATTAAGAACCTCTTTTTCTGTTGTAAAAATCTTCTCCCTCTGTTAACCTCTCCTTTTTATTTTCTTAGGGGAAAGGTTCCTTTTCTTTTTAGGGAAATTCTTTGACAACTATTTTTCGAATTCACGAGATGGCGACTGTGTTTTTAAAGTCGTGTGTGTGTAGGGTATTTTATGCAAGCGCAGCTTAGTTTGATGGGAAGGAAAAGAGGGATGATACACGTCTTCGATGAGGAGGGGGTTTTAGTTCCTTGTTCCGTAATCAGTTTAGAAGATAACATTGTTTCTCAAATTAAAACTGTAGAGGTTGACGGCTACTCAGCGGTGCAGTTGGCGTTTGGAGAGATTGTTGTTTCGGATCCGCGCACGGCTCTTCGCCGGGTTGGCAAGCCTCTTTCTGGGCATATGGCTAAGTTTGGAGATAAGCTTTTTAAACATTTTAGGGAAGTTCGTGTTTCTGAGGATTTTCTGGGGGAGTTTTCTCTTGGGCAATCTTTGGGGATAGAGTGTTTTGAGAGTGTTTCTTCTGTGGATGTCAGCGGAGTTTCTAAGGGAAAGGGGTTCCAGGGGGTTATGAAAAAGTATGGCTTTCGTGGGGGGCCTGCTAGCCATGGTTCTGGGTTTCATCGGCACGCGGGGTCTACTGGGATGCGTTCTACTCCGGGGCGTTGTTTTCCTGGGAGTCCTAGGCCTAGTCACATGGGGGCAAATAATGTCACTATAAAGAATTTAAGGGTTGTCAAAGTAGATGTGAGTCGAAAGGTTCTTTTGGTGTGCGGGGCTGTTCCTGGGGGAAGAGGCGGTCTGGTTGTTGTTAGGCGTTCAAAGGTTTCTGGGAAAGAGTAGGGCGTTTGGTTCTCGAGGGGTGTTTTTATGGTGATGTTGTCGAAATATAATTTCTCTGGAGAAAAGGTTGGAGAGGTAGAGCTGAGCGACCTCTTCTTTTCTGAGAAGGGGGTTAACCGTCAGGTTATAAAAGATTATTTGGTGGCTTTGCGGGCAAATAAGCGGCAGTGGTCTGCCTGTACAAAGGGGCGATCAGAGGTGAGTCACTCCACTAAGAAGCCTTTCAAGCAAAAAGGAACTGGGAATGCGCGGCAGGGTTGTTTGGCTGCTCCTCAGTTTCGTGGTGGTGGGGTTGTTTTTGGTCCCAAGCCAAAGTTTGATCAGCATATCCGCATAAACAAGAAAGAGCGTCGTTCGGCTCTGAGATATTTGTTGGGGCAAAAAATTCAGGCTGGAGCGTTCTTTGTTGTGGAGGATGGAGTCTTTTCTTCTTTAGCGAGTCCGAAGACTAAGATGGTTGTAGGCTTTTTAAGGGGATGTCAGATTGAAGAGCGAGGGGTTCTTTTTGTTGATTCCAAGAAGCACGCGCAAACAAATGAAAGTTTCAGAAAAAGTGTTCGAAATTTAGTGGCTTGTAAGGGTTTTGCTTACAACGAAAATCTAAATGGGTATGATGTAGTGTCTTCCAGGGGGATTGTGATCTCTGAAAGCGCGTTTCATGAGTCTGTAGAGCGGTTGCTCCAGGGCGTTTCCGAAGAGTAGAGGGGAGGCTAAGAAAAGGTGTCTAGTCCTTATGATGTGATTAAAGGGTTCTATGTAACAGAGAAAGCAAAGGTCTTAGAAGGCCTAAGCTTTGGTGATGGGTCTGGAAGAAAGTCTGGAAGTTATTGTGCTAATCCGAAGTTTGTGTTTTTGGTGGCAAAGGATGCGACAAAGCCTAGCATTGCTAAAGCGTTAGAGCAGATTTATATAGAGAAGAAGGCTAAAGTGTTAAAGGTGAATACGATTTGCGTTAAGCCTAAGGCTAAGAGGGTGTTTCGTAGTCGAAAGAAGGGAAAATCTGCTGGTTTTAAAAAAGCTGTAGTTACCTTTCAGGCTGGTTTTTCTGTTGCTTAGTGGGTAAAGAGGTGTAAAGGATGTTTAAAAAGTTTAAGCCAGTCACTCCAGGGTCTAGGCAGTTGGTTCTTCCTCGGTTTGATGAATTAACTAAGGTTGGAGATTTAGAAGAATCTGCGTCTAAGAAAAGTTTAAGGCCTCAAAAGAAGTTGTCGGTTTTCATTAAAAAGAGTGGTGGAAGAGATAACTTGGGTCGCATTACTTGTCGACACAGAGGTGGAGGGCATAAGCGTCTCTATCGGATAATAGACTTTAAAAGAAATAAGGATGGGGTGCCAGCTAAGGTTGCTTCTGTAGAATATGATCCTAATAGATCTGCTTACATAGCGCTTTTACAGTATGTTGATGGGGAGAAGCGGTATATCATTGCTGCTAAGGGAATGCAGCGTGGGGATGAAGTTTTGTCTGGAGAAGACAGCCCTTATAAAGTGGGTTGCTGCATGTCCTTGAAAAAAATTCCTTTAGGTTCATCTGTTCATAACATTGAAATGCGTCCAGGGGGCGGAGGCAAGTTAGTTCGTTCTGCAGGGTTGTCTGCGCAGGTTTTGGCAAAAAGTAATGGCTATGTGACTTTGAAAATGCCCTCAGGGGAGTTCCGAATGCTTCATGAGGGGTGTCGGGCCACTTTGGGAGAGGTTTCCAATGCTGATCATAATTTAAGGAATGATGGAAAGGCGGGAAGGCGTCGCTGGCAAGGGGTGCGGCCTACGGTTCGAGGAACGGCCATGAACCCGGTTGATCATCCTCACGGAGGGGGTGAAGGGCGACATAATGGCTACATTCCGCGTACTCCTTGGGGTAAGGTGACTAAAGGATTAAAAACTCGAGCCAAGCGTAAGAGCAATAAGTGGATTGTAAAAGACCGTAGGAAATAGGAAGTATGGCTAGATCGTTAAGAAAAGGACCCTTTGTTGATCATCATTTGTTGAAAAAGGTTCGTGATATGAATCAAAGCGAGAAAAAGTTGCCTATTAAAACTTGGTCTCGTCGCTCCATGATTATACCAGAGATGGTGGGGCATACTTTTGAAGTGCATAACGGAAAAAAGTTTCTCTCTGTTTTTGTTTCTGAAACTATGGTGGGTCATAAGTTGGGGGAGTTTGCTCCAACGAGAATGTTTAAGAGCCACCCGGTTAAGAAGGGATAGAGTAGGAGTGTGGAGCTAGAAGGAGAATGTGTATGTTTAAGGCTACGGCTCGTTATATTAGAGTGCAGCCCAGAAAGGCTAGGCTTGTTGCCGGGATGATACGGAATTTGAGTGTTGCTGAAGCGGCTGTGCAGCTTAGCTTTGTGCAAGCGAAGTCTGGGAGGCTTTTCAAGAAAGTCCTAGACAGTGCGGTGGCTAACGCTGAGCTTCATGACGATGTTAAGAGGGAAAGATTGAGTGTTTTGGAGGTTCGAGTTGATGCTGGGCCTGCGTATAAACGAATAAAGTCAAAAAGTCGTGGTGGAAGGTCTCCTGTTTTAAAGAGAACCAGCCATTTAACTGTTGTTGTCGGAGAGAACTAGGAGTTAGGTATTTATGGGTCAGAAGGGATGTCCTATAGGATTTCGCACTGGGGTTAACAAAAGTTGGCGTTCTCTTTGGTTCGGAAACAAGAAGGAGTTTGGAGAATTTCTTGTTGAAGATGTTCGTATCCGAGAGTTTTTGAAAAAGAAACCTTCTTGTCAGGGAGCTGCGGGGTTTACGATTCGCAGAATGAGTGAAAAGATAGAGGTTACAATTCATACTTCGCGTCCAGGTTTGGTCATAGGTAAGAAAGGCACTGAGGTAGATCTTCTAAAAGAAGAGCTTAGGAAGTTGACGGGTAGAGAAGTTTGGGTTGAGATAGCTGAGGTTAAGCGTCCAGAATTAAATGCTAAGATTGTGGCTGATGGAATTGCCAAGCAGATTGAAAGACGAGTGGCTTTTCGTCGAGCGATGAAGAAGGCTATGCAATCGGTTATGGATGCGGGAGCTTTAGGCGTAAAGATCCAGGTTTCGGGGAGATTGGCGGGAGCAGAGATTGCTCGTTCAGAGTGGTACAAGGAAGGAAAGGTGCCTTTGCACACTCTAAGGGCTGATATAGATTACGCCATATCGACTGCTGAGACTACCTATGGGATTATAGGGATTAAAGTTTGGATAAATCTTGGAGAGAAAACTTCAGCGACTGCCCCCGTTGCAGCCGCATAAGAAGCTATAGTGTGGAGAAAACAACATGTTAATGCCTAAACGAATGAAGTTCCGAAAGCAGCAAAAAGGCCAATTTGCGGGTTTAAGCAAAGGGGGGAACTTTGTTGATTTTGGGGAGTTTGGGATGCAGACCCTTGAGCGGGGTTGGATAACTAGTCGCCAGATTGAAGCTTGCAGGGTGGCTATTAACAGACATTTAAAGAGAAAAGGGAAGGTTTGGATACGTATTTTCCCGGATAAGAGTGTCTCTAAAAAACCTGCAGAAACTCGTATGGGTAAAGGGAAAGGAGCTCCTGACCATTGGGTTGCAGTTGTTCGTCCTGGTAGAGTGCTCTTTGAGGTAGCAAACGTGCCCCGAGAAGAGGCTCAGAATGCATTGAGAAGGGCTGCTGCAAAATTGGGGATCAAAACCAGGTTTGTTAAGCGGGTAGAGAGGGTTTGAGTATGAAGCGAGGCGTTGTTTTAGAAGAGCTGCGAGCTAAAAGCAATAGCGAATTAGATGCTTATGTGGGGGAGATGAAAAGGCAGATCTTCTCCTTAAGGGAAGAGGTTGTTCTTAGTAATAAGTCCGTCAAGGCGCACTTGTTTAACGAGTGTCGAAAGAATATTGCAAGAGCCCTAACTGTTAAACAAGAAAGAGCTAAAGGTAAGGAAAATGGCTGAGACTCAATCTCGAGGCAGAAGGAAAGTTAAGGTTGGTGTTGTTGTATCTTCCAAGATGATGAACACTGTTGTGGTGAGGGTGGAAAGAATGTACTCCCATCCCCAGTATTCTAAG
This sequence comes from Chlamydiifrater phoenicopteri, assembly GCF_902807005.1. Classification (NCBI taxonomy): domain Bacteria; kingdom Pseudomonadati; phylum Chlamydiota; class Chlamydiia; order Chlamydiales; family Chlamydiaceae; genus Chlamydiifrater; species Chlamydiifrater phoenicopteri. Next base: position 874,991 of record NZ_LR777658.1, on the reverse strand, counting down.
GTTGTGAGAGATTCTAAGAGGTACTACGCCCACGTAGAAGGTGAAGAAGGTGTAAAAGAAGGGGATACGGTTCGCATTATTGAGACTAGACCTCTCTCTAAATTAAAGAGATGGCGGGTAGTTGAGGTTGTGAAATAATCTCATAGACAGAATTGCTAGTGGAAAAGTAGGGATATGATTCAACAAGAAACACAATTAAAAGTCGCTGATAATACTGGGGCAAAGAGAGTGAAGTGCTTTAAGGTCTTAGGCGGGTCAAAAAAGCGTTATGCCACCGTAGGCGATGTAATAGTCTGTTCTGTTCGAGATACAGAGCCAGATAGTTCTGTTAAGAAAGGGGACGTTGTCAAAGCAGTAATTGTTCGTACCCGATGTGATATTTCTAGAAAAGATGGATCGAATCTTCGGTTTGATTCCAACAGTTGTGTCATTATTGATGATAAAGGGAATCCAAAAGGCACTCGTATTTTTGGGCCAGTAGCTCGGGAGATTCGAGATAAAGGTTTTATAAAGATTAGTTCTTTGGCTCCTGAGGTTATTTAAAATAGAAGAGTTGGACATGGGTAAAAAGACAATTCGAAAGGGTGATGTAGTTCAGGTCATTTCTGGAAATGCAAAAGGTAGTGTGGGGAAGGTTCTTGCTTTTTCAGGTGATAGAGTTACTGTAGAAGGAGTTAATGTTCGCGTAAAGAACATTAGGAAAAGTCAAGACAATCCGAAGGGGAAGCGTATTTCAATAGAGGCTCCGGTTCATATTTCAAATATTCGATTATCTATAGACGGAAATCCTGCCAAATTGTCTGTTAGATATGGAGAGAATGGACAAAAAGAGCTTTGGCAAAGAAGTCCGGATGGATCGGAAGCTCTATATCGTGTTGTTAGGGAGAGAAAGCTAAAATGAGTAGATTGAAGGAGCTTTATTATACAGAGATTAGAAAGAAACTTTCTGAGAAGTTCTCGTACAAGAATGTAATGCAGATTCCGGTGCTAAAAAAGATTGTTATAAGCATGGGATTAGCAGAAGCCGCGAAGGATAAAAATCTTTTTCAGTCTCATTTAGAGGAGTTGGCCTATATTTCTGGACAAAAGCCTCTCGTTACCAAAGCAAAGAATTCTATTGCGGGCTTCAAATTAAGAGAAGGGCAAGGGATTGGAGCTAAAGTTACTCTTCGAGGGAAGAGAATGTATGAATTTATGGATAGATTTTGTAACATAGCTTCGCCTCGGATTAGAGATTTTAGAGGTTTCGGATTAAAAGGAGATGGTAGAGGCTGCTACTCCTTGGGATTAGATGATCAGCAAATTTTCCCAGAAGTGGACCTTGATAAAGTGAAAAGATCTCAAGGGATGAACATCACTTGGGTAACCACAGCAAAGACAGACGAGGAGTGTCTGGAGTTGTTAGGGGCTATGGGTCTACGATTTAAGAAGGCAGAATAAGGAGAGATGATGGGAACTACCAGTGATCCTATAGCAGATTTGCTCACGAGAATTAGAAATGCTTTGGCCGCTGAGCATACTTTTATAGATGTGTCTCATAGTAAGATTAAGGAATCCATAACATCGATTTTGAAAAAGCGCGGCTTCATTGCTCAATATCTAATTAAGGAAGAGAGTAGGAAGAAAACGATGCGAATTTTCCTTAAGTATGGGGATGACAGAAGGCCCGTTATTAGGGGGTTGAAAAGGGTTTCAAAGCCTTCGTTAAGGGTTTATGTTCCTTCTTCAAAAATTCCTTATGTGTTTGGAAATATGGGTATTTCTGTTCTTTCTACTTCTAAGGGAGTAATGGAGGGTTCGTTGGCGAGAGCCAGCAATATAGGCGGCGAGTTGCTTTGTCTTGTTTGGTAAGAAAAAAGAAATATAGGTAGGAAATGTCTCGTAAAGCTCGAGATCCCATTCAACTTCCTAAAGGAGTGGAAGTATCTTTGGATGGAGAAGAAATTGTTGTAAAGGGACCAAAAGGAGTTTTGTCTCAGAAATTGGTTAAAGAGGTCGTCGTTTCTTTCGGAGAAGGGAATGTTTCGGTTCAGCCTTCACCTGAGGTTGTGGATAGACCTAGTCGTTTGCAGGGGCTTTTTTGGGCGTTGATTGCAAACATGGTAAAAGGCGTCTCCGAAGGTTTTGAGAAAAAGTTGGAGATGATAGGAGTTGGGTTTAGAGCTGCTGTCCAGGGGACGTTGTTGGATCTTTCTATTGGGGTATCGCATCCCGTAAAAATGCCTATTCCATCGGAGTTGCAGGTTTCTGTTGAAAAGAACACGCTTATTTCTGTGAAAGGAATTAATAAACAACTGGTTGGGGAGTTTGCGGCTAAGATAAGGGCAAAACGTCCTCCAGAACCTTATAAGGGGAAAGGAATTCGTTACGAGGGAGAGTACGTCCGTCGTAAAGCTGGTAAGGCTGCAAAAACTGGTAAAAAATAGGTAAAAAGATATGGAAAGTTCTCTTCTTAAGTCAAACTCGATGAAACGACGAAGAGCTCTCAGGGTCAGAAGACACTTAAGAGGATCTTTTGAAAGGCCTCGGCTTTGTGTTGTAAAAACAAATAAGCATCTCTACGTTCAACTTATAGATGATGAACAAGGGAAAACTCTTGGATCGATCTCTACGGTAGTAAAAGCTTTAAAAAGTACAGATTTAGCTAAGAAAAGCAAAGAATCAGCAAAGCTTCTTGGGGAAAAGATTGCTGAGCTAGGAAAGAGTCTTAATATCAGCAAGGTCGTTTTTGACCGAGGTCCCTTTAAATACCATGGGGTTGTAGCTGCCATAGCTGATGCAGCTAGAGAAGGTGGATTGCAGTTTTAAAAGGAAGTATAATGACAGCGTCAAAAAACTCTCATCATAAGGAAGATCACCTAGAAGAGAAGGTTCTCTTTGTGAATCGGTGCTCGAAAGTAGTGAAGGGCGGAAGGAAGTTTAGTTTTTCTGCTTTGATTTTAGTGGGTGATGGTAAAGGCCGTGTAGGCTATGGCTTTGCTAAAGCGAATGAGCTTACAGATGCGATAAGAAAAGGTGGAGAGGCCGCTAAGAAGAACTTAATCAAAGTTAAAGCTATGGAAAATGGTTCCATACCTCATGAGGTTAGGGTTAACTTTGATGGAGCCCAATTACTTTTGAAGCCAGCAAAACCAGGGACAGGGATAGTGGCTGGGTCCAGAGTTAGATTAATTTTGGAGATGGCCGGAGCAAAGGATATTGTGGCAAAAAATATAGGTTCTAACAATCCAGTTAACCAGGTGAAAGCTACTTTCAAGGCTCTTTCTGAACTCACTGTTAAGGAGGATGTATTGAAGGGAAGGGGTGTAGTAAATGATTAGATTAGAGTCTTTATTTGATTGTTCAGGAAGAAAACGACGCAAGAAGTTATTGGGACGAGGGCCTTCTTCTGGTCATGGAAAAACCTCTGGACGAGGACATAAAGGGGATGGGAGTAGGTCTGGCTACAAGAGACGATTTGGTTATGAAGGGGGAGGAGTGCCTTTGTACAGAAGGGTCCCTACCAGAGGGTCTGACGTTGCTAGATTTGCTAGCAAGGTAGAAGAAGTTACCACAGAGAGATTAGATGCTGTTTTTCAAGATGGTGATGAGATTTCTCTCCTTATTTTGAAAGAAAAAAGAATGGTTTCCAGAGCCGCTTCCGGTGTTAAGATCATCTTGAAGGGTGATTTAGCTAAAAAGTTTGTTTGTAAAGATTCTTCTGTGAGGTTTTCTTTAGGAGCTCAGTCTGCTTTAGGGATTTCTTAGTAGTTTTTTTGTAAAGCTGAAGTATTATGATTACGTTAAAAAAGATTTTTTCGGTTGCTGAGCTTAGAAATCGGATATATCTGACGCTCTTGTTATTGGCCGCTTGTCGTATAGGGGTGTTTATCCCTGTCCCGGGGATAAATGGAGAAAGGGCTTTAGCGTATTTTAAGCAGCTTATAGGTGGTGGGCAGAATCTTTTCCAGTTAGTGGATGTGTTTTCTGGAGGAGCTTTTGCTCAGATGACAGTAATCGCTCTAGGGGTAGTTCCTTATATTTCTGCTTCTATAATAGTTCAGTTGATGATGATATTTATGCCTACCCTCCAGAGGGAGGTTCGGGAGTCTCCCGATCTTGGTCGAAGAAAGATTGGGAAGTACACTCGTCTTTTGACTGTAGGGCTTGCTGTAATACAAGCAGCTCTTTTTGCCAAATTTTCCCTGCGAATGGATGCTGCGATCCCAGGTATAGTTCTTCCTATTATGGTGGCCCCAAAGATATTCGGTATTCCTTGGATTTTCTATCTGACTGTGGCTTTGGTTATGACCACGGGAACATTATTGCTAATGTGGATTGGAGAGCAGATTTCGGATAAAGGGATAGGGAACGGTATTAGTCTAATCATAGCTTTGGGGATTCTCTCCTCGTTTCCTTCCGTTGTTGGTTCTGTGGTTAATCGTTTGAACATAGGGTCTCAAGAGGCATCTGATTTTGGTTTCCTTTCTCTGTTGCTTTTGTTCGCTGTTTTTGTCTTCGTTTTATTGTCCACGGTTTTGATTATAGAGGGAGTTCGAAAGATCCCTGTTCAATATGCTAGAAGGGTGATTGGGCGTAGAGAGGTTCCAGGGGGGGGGGCTCACCTTCCTTTGAAAGTAAATTATGCTGGGGTGATACCGGTTATTTTTGCCTCCTCTTTACTCATGTTTCCTGCCACTATTGGGCAATTTATGACGTCTGATTCGTCCTGGTTAAAGCGAATAGCGATGTTTATTTCTCCGGGGAGTTGGGCGTATTCAGCTTGTTTCGTGTTGCTTATAATTTTCTTTACCTATTTTTGGACAGCAACGCAATTTCATCCGGAACAGATAGCATCCGAAATGAAGAAAAATAATGCTTTCATACCAGGGATTAAACAAGGAAAAGCGACCCAGTTTTATCTAGAGTACACGATGACCAGGGTAACACTTCTTGGGGCTGTTTTTCTTGCTGGGATAGCAATACTTCCTTCAATTTTAGGCCGTCTTCTCAGAGTAGATTCCAATGTGAGCTATTTTTTAGGGGGGACTGCGATGTTGATTATTGTTGGAGTTATTCTTGATACAATGAAACAAATAGACGCCTTTCTTCTAATGAGGAAATACGACAGCTTTTTCAAAAAGAAGTAGGAAGTTAGTAGAAAGGAAGGCGTTGAAAAATAACATTTTTTGACCTAACATTTTAGGGTTTTAAATAGAGAGTTGAGCACATGCCACGCATTATTGGAACAGATATTCCAGCGAAAAAAAAGTTAGTCGTGAGTCTTACGTACATTTACGGGATAGGTCCGGCTTTGTCTGCGGAGATTATTCAGAAGTTGCAGTTGAATCCTGACGCTAAAGCAGGAGAGTTGACTGAAGAGGAAATCGGAAGATTGAATGCCTTGTTGCAAGCTGAATACTTGGTAGAAGGAGATCTTAGACGTAGTGTTCAGTCTGATATTAAGCGTTTAGTTGCAATACACTCTTACAGAGGGAATAGACATCGATTATCTTTACCAGTTAGAGGGCAAAGGACAAAAACAAATTCGCGTACTCGTAAGGGGAAACGTAAGACTGTAGCAGGTAAAAAGAAATAATTTTAATTTAGGAGTCTTGTTTTGGTTAAAAATCAAATGCAGGTCAAGAAGGGAGCTAAAAAGAAGATCACGAAAAGCGTTCCTTCTGGAGTTGTTCATGTTAAGGCGACGTTTAATAATACTATTGTGACCATTACGGATCCTGCGGGCAATGTGATTTCTTGGGCTTCTGCAGGCAAAGTTGGGTATTCTGGATCCAGAAAGTCTTCCGCGTTCGCGGCTACTGTGGCAGCTCAAGATGCAGCAAAGATAGCTATGAATGCTGGGTTAAAGGAAGTGGAAGTGTGCTTGAAAGGCACGGGTGCGGGAAGAGAATCTGTTGTTCGTGCTTTGATAGGATCCGGGTTGGTGGTTTCTCTTATTAGGGATGCTACGCCGGTGCCGCACAACGGGTGTAGGCCAAGAAAGAGACGAAGAGTTTAATTTTGGGGGAATGGGTTAACTATGACAGAACAAGAAGAACCAGCTTTACTGTATGATAAATTCGAACTCCCTGAGTGCGTAAAAGTAAAGGCTATAGAGGGGCAGTCTTCGGATAAGAAAGTTCGGTTTGTTGCTGAGCCTTTAGAAAAAGGCGTAGGGCACACATTGGGAAATGCTTTGCGACGTATACTTTTGATTGGTCTTGAGGCTCCGGCTATAGTTTCCTTTTCCATGACAGGCGTTTTGCATGAGTACATGTCTGTCGAGGGAATTGTCGAAGACGTAACGAATATAGTCTTGAATTTGAAAGGTTCTTTGCTCAGAAAGCTTCCTATGCGGGGTAGCGAAGAAGGAAGGAGTGCTAGATGCCTTCGTTCTCAAGTTAACGTGGATGCTGCTCTTCTGGCTGAGCATAATGGTTGCTATCAAGTTAGGCTTATTGAGTTATTAAAGGGTGGAGAGTTTGAAGCGGTTAACCCAGACCATGTGATTTTTTCTGTAACAGCCCCCATGCAACTGGATGTTGAATTAAAGGTTGCTTTTGGTCGAGGATACATCACTTCTGAAAGGGTTCAGATTGAAAATAAAGGGGTTAATGAGATAGTTTTAGACGCCGCTTTTTCTCCGGTGGTTTTAGTCAATTATTTTGTTGAGGACACCCGCGTAGGACAAGATACAGATTTTGATAGATTGATTTTAGACGTAGAAACTGATGGTCGAGTTTCTCCTAAAGAAGCAGTTTCTTTTGCTACCCAGATATTGGTTAAGCATTTTGCTATTTTTGAAAAGATGGATGAGCGTAAATTAGTCTTTGAAGAAGCTGTTTCGATAGAAAAAGAAAGTAAAGATGACATGTTGCACAAGCTGGTTCTTGGCATTAATGAAATAGAACTTTCGGTGCGCTCCACAAACTGTTTGTCCAATGCAAATATAGAAACTATAGGGGAACTGGTCATTATGCCAGAGCCTCGTTTGTTGCAGTTCCGAAACTTTGGGAAAAAGTCTCTTTCTGAAATTAAAAATAAATTGAAAGAGATGAAGTTAGAGTTGGGAATGGACCTCAGTTTGTTCGGGGTTGGCTTGGACAACGTTAAAGAAAAAATGAAGTGGTATGCAGAAAAAATCCGATCGAAGAATATAAAAGGGTAGGGCTAGGTTTATGCAGCATGCTAGTAAAAAATTTAGAGTTGGAAGGACTTCTTCGCATAATCGTTGTATGATAGCGAATATGTTGAAATCCCTGATTGATCTAGAAAGAATAGAAACAACCTTGCCTAAGGCAAAAGAGCTACGTCGGCATGCCGACAAGATGATTACTTTAGCCAAGAAAAACACTTTAGCTGGAGTGAGACTGGCTTCTGCAAGGTTGATGGTTCGTTATAATAAATTGTCTCCAAAAGAAGCCAGAAGGGCTAAGGCTGGGGACACTTCTTGTTATAATGCCGACCGACGTGTCATAAATAAACTTTTCAAGGATTTGGGAGTTCGCTTTAGCAATAGACAGGGCGGATATACCAGGATTTTGAAGTTGCAAAATAGAGTTGGTGATAATGCTCAAAAGTGTATTATAGAGTTTTTAAGCAACTAGTTAGGTTGCCTAAGGATCAATAATACAGGAATTGACAGATGAGAATTGCGATTAACGGGTTCGGTCGCATAGGCCGGTTGGTTTTAAGACAACTTCTTAGTAGAGGTTCTGGGTTAGAGGTTTGTGCCATAAACGATTTAGTTCCTGGGGACGGGTTGGCGTATCTTTTTAAATATGACTCGACTCATGGAAAGTTTTCGAAACCGGTTGTCTGTGAGAACGAACATTTAGTTGTCGAGGGACACAACAAGGTTCAATTTCTTGCTGAGAGGGACGTTTCAAAGCTTCCTTGGAGAGATTTAGGAATAGATGTTGTTGTTGAGAGTACGGGCCTTTTTACTCAAAAGGAGGCGGCCAGCAAGCACCTCGAAGCTGGAGCCAAAAAAGTTCTCATCTCGGCCCCTGGCAAGGGAGAAATTCCTACATTCGTCATGGGTGTTAACCACGAAAAGTATGATCCTTCCACAGATCATATAATTTCTAACGCTTCCTGTACAACAAACTGTCTCGCCCCTCTAGCTAAAGTAGTCAACGATAGTTTTGGTATAGAAGAGGGCTTGATGACAACGGTACATGCTGTTACTGCTTCTCAACCAGTTGTGGATGGTCCCTCGAAAAAAGATTGGCGCGGAGGCCGTAGTTGCCTCCAAAACATTATTCCGGCGTCTACCGGGGCTGCGAAAGCTGTTACGCTTTGTCTCCCGGAATTAAAAGGCAAGTTAACTGGGATGGCTTTTAGAGTCCCTACAGCAGACGTTTCTGTCGTAGATTTAACGGTAAGATTGACTAAAAGTACTTCTTATGAAGAGATTTGCAAAGTAATAAAAGATGCTTCTGATGGGGCTATGAAAGGGATATTAGGTTATACCGAAGATGAAGTCGTGTCTTCAGATTTTAAAGGGTCCGTATTTTCCTCTATTTTTGATGCCGGAGCAGGTATTGGCTTGAATGATAGGTTCTTTAAGCTTGTTTCCTGGTATGACAATGAGATTGGCTATGCAACTCGTGTAGTTGATTTATTAGAATATATGTCCAAGAGAGCTAAATAAAGGTTTAGAGATAGTGTACTTTACTAGAGATCCCGTCATAGAGACGGTCATTACGGCTAGAGAAGGATATAAGTTGTCAATTCGCAATAGCAAGCATGTTTCTCAGGATCCCTTCATCGTCGAGGCCGTAGAGGTCGTTTCGGTGGGAAAGATGGGGTTTTTCAGGAATTGCGATAGGACGAAGCCTTTTCTTGTTCCAGTGAGTGACTATGAAGTTATGGAGATTCGAGACGCAAGAATCAATCTGAAAGCTGTGGGACTGGAAAAGGGCGTTAAGATAGCCGGAGGTCGAGAGGCTTTGTTAAAGCTTTCTAAGCCTGTCTCAAAAGCTGTTTCGGTGGATCTTTTGGATTCTCAGGAACCGGTTTCCGAAGAGAATGTGAATACTGAAGTTTCAGAGTTAAATAAAAAGTCCCCTAAAAAAGATTTCTCCTCAAAATCAGATAAATGGAAAGAAAAGAAGAGACAAGGGAGGAAGAAGTCTGGGAAAGATGTATCCGAAGTGGCAGATTCGTCGAAAGAAGTTTTAGAAACTGTAGCAGAGGAAGTTTTGGAAGAGCAGGAAGCAGAGGAGAGAGGGATTCCCGGTAAGAAGAAGTTCTCCTTATTACCTCCTCCATCTAAGTTAATCTCAGAAGTTTTCTCTAAAGAAGAGTCTACGATGACAACTACTTCTTCCTCTGAAGAGGTTTTTCCTGATGAAAGTTTTGACGTTAATTTGGATAACTCGCTGGAGGTCTTGGCATCAGAAGGAAACGATGGGGTAGCAGCCATTCTTGAAAAAGGAGAGGCGGTTAGTGATATGTTCTCCTTTGACTCAGAAGATTCTGTTTTGCCAGACTCCTTTGATCGGAAAGAAGATTCGTTCTCTTAGAGAGAGTCTTATCGTCTATCTGCTTGACTCTTAACACGCATACATGTACTCTTCTTTCTCTCCGCTCGGATGGTGGAATGGTAGACACTAGGGACTTAAAATCCCTTGGGCGTAGGCCCGTGCAAGTTCGAGTCTTGTTCCGAGCAACAGTCCTTTTATTTTTTCTTTTTGCAAAAATTTTATTTTCTTTCTGTTTCTTATTTAGATTCTTATCTCGAGATGCCGCCTTCTTTCTGTTTCTCTATAAGGACAAGAAAAAACTTCCTTGCTATATATCCATTTGTACTAGAAATCCTTCATAGAGGTAGTCGTTTTGCGACTAATGTCGTTACTAAAACAAAAAACCTCCTTATTAAAAGAAGCTTTTTTCTATAAGTTTTTTTCAAAATATAACGCTTCTTTTTCTTACGAAAAACTTCCTTCGAGTTTTCTTTCTTTTCTTTGCTACAACAAAGATCAAGAAATAGAAGGTTTAGAAGTTCTTCTGAAAGAGTTAATGGCTGCTATGTTAAGAATGGCTGAAGACATTGAACGTGTTTCAGAAATGCGTTTATCTTCGACAATATCTGAAGATGAGAGTATCCTTCGTGAAGAAGAAATTTTTTCACTGCGAGCAGTCATTCGGGATTTGGAAGAAAGTAAAAATACTGAAATAGAGAAGTTGTCTGGAGAAAATAAATGGCTTAGAGATCGTCTGGAAGAAAAATTAAGATTAAGCCAGTACCGAGGAGAGGTAATTGATGATCTCAAGAGAGAGATAGCCAAACTAGCTAATGAGGCGGAAATAGGAGAGAGCAGACGACTTTGTTATGAGTATAGAATTAAAGTATTAGAAGATCGTTTAGAACAAAATCCCCTAGAAGAAAGTATTGCATCAAATTCCTCTAGAGAGGAATCTTGAAGTTTGGGTAGGGCTTTTGATAGAAAATAGTTCACGACAAAGTTTTTTGGCTGATTCATCCCCTCCAAAGGATCTTATATTAGGAATAGACCCAGGGACCGTCACTACGGGATATGCTTTTCTTCAAGTAGAGAAGCGTTATCGATTTGTTCCTTATAAATTCGGAAAAATAGAGCCTTCATCGAAGCTCTCTTTAACCCAAAGATATCGAGTTCTCTTTGAGAATATGAGAGAACTTGTTATGGAGAATAATCCTTCGGTTGTGGTTCTTGAGACGCAGTTTGTTCACAAAAATCCTCAAAGTACTATAAAGTTAGGTATGGCCAGGGGAGTGTTAGTTCTGGCAGCCTCTTTGAGTGAAATTCCTGTTTTTGAGTATCCTCCAGCAGTGGCAAAAGTTGCTGTGGTAGGAAAAGGGAATGCTAAAAAAGAGCAAGTTCAGTTGATGACCAGTCGATTATTGGGACTTCCAGAGTTGTTAAAACCCTCTAATGAGGATGTGGCAGATGCCTTTGCCTTAGCAATATGCCATGCACAGTCTCGTAATAGACTGGTGTCTGGAGTAGTTCTGTGACATTGAGGAGCAAACTATGTTTGAGTATATTCGAGGCAAGCTATCTGGAACGTTTCCTTCTTATTTAGTAATTGATGTTAATGGATTAGGATATTGCATCCATGTGCCCGAACGTTTATCCATAGAATTATCATCTAAAATAGAACAGGAAGTCGTAGTCTTTGTACACTCTATTGTTAGGGAAACAGAACATGTTTTATATGGATTTTCTTCGAAGGAAGAGAGAGAGTGTTTTCGGCTTTTGATGGCATCTTCTGGGATCGGGCCAAAATTAGCTTGTTCGATCTTGAATTCATTTTCTTTATCAAATTTATCTGCAGTAGTTCGGTCGGAAGACAGCAAAACGATAGCGTCGGTTCCGGGACTTGGGAAGAAAACTGCTGAGAAGTTAATGGTTGATTTGAAAGAAAAATTACCAGCGTTGATCCAATCTTTGGGAGGGCTTTCTGGGGATAGGGAGATCTTTTTAAGGAAAACTGGCTCATGTCTGAAGGATAATGGAATTTCTGCGCTTATTTCTTTAGGGTACTCAAAGATTTCTGCGGAAAAAATGATAGCAGAAGCTCTTCAAGAGCTTCCTGAGGAAGATTCTCTGGAGAAAATAATTCCTGTAGCTTTAAAAAAAGCCTTTTAGTGTTCGACCTGTCTTGAGATTTAGTTCTCAAATCTTTTTAAAAGATATAGCCTTGTAAAAGCAAAAAACCTCTTTTTTGTGTATAATCGCTTGTCTTGATTTTGATTTAAATGAAAACTAGAGGAGTCTTTCATGGCGTTGGAAAGAACATTGTCCATTATTAAACCCGATTCTGTTGCTAAGGCAAATATGGGAGCTATAATTTCCATCTTTGAAAAGGCTGGATTGAAAATAGCTGCAATGAAGATGATGCATTTGTCTAGAAAACAGGCCGAGGGGTTTTATTTTGTTCATAAGTCCAGACCGTTTTTTGGAGAGCTCGTAGATTTTATGATTTCGGGGCCTGTTGTTGTAATGGTCTTGGAAGGCGAGAATGCTATAGCGCGTAATAGAGAATTAATGGGAGCTACCGATCCAAAGAATGCAGCAGCGGGAACTATTCGAGCCCTTTACGGGGAGTCTGTAGGGATTAATGCAGTACATGGATCTGATAGCCCGGAGAATGCTTTGATAGAAGTAGCTTATTTCTTTGCTAGCACAGAAATTGTTAATGCTTCTTAAAAGTGATTTAAATTCAAGAGAGCAGTTGATACTCGGTGCTCTTTGTTTAGGAAAGGTAAAAGGCTGTCTTCTGAGATTTCCTCTAGGGGACAGTTTTTTGTAATTTGCTGAATTATGGCATCAACAAAGTCTTCTTTTTGAGAATAAATAGATTTTAAGGTTGTTAAAAAATCTGCGTGAGAGCGGTTTTTTCTATAAGCAGGTTGTTTTTTAGGAAGCTTTAGATATTTAGAAACCTTTTCTAGGTCTATATCCCATAAGAAACTTGTATGATGAACGAAACGACCTCTCTGCATATATTGCCCATTTCCACCAAACTTACGTGAGCCAAGAACATAATCATTTCCCTGTATAGTAAATGACGGTGGAAGTATAGGAGCGTAGATATTGTATGAGCGAGAAAGAATATCTTGAGGAGAAGGAGTAGCTTTGTCTTCTGAGATTATCCAGGACACCATGACAGAGTCTTGGTCTAAGTAAACGGAGCCCCCGCCACTATAACGTCGAATAACTGGGATGTTATCTTCTATAACATTTTCTAAGAATAGGTCCTTGAAGGGATCGCATGAGATACCTAACACAATGGATTGTGGAGGATTAATATTAATTAAACATATATTTCTGGAATCGCAACGAAGCAAAGCCTCTTCTATAAGGAGTTGTTTGTAAATGGGAGTGTTTTTTAGGTAAATCAAGAAACACTTACCGACAAGCATGTTTTCTCAAAGCTACAATTAATACTTGAATGTCCGCGGAAGCAATCCCGGAGATGCGAGATGCGGAACCGATTGTTTCTGGGGAAAATTTTGCTAGTTTTTCTCTGGCTTCGAGGCTTAACGCTGAAATGGAGGAAAAATCAAAACCTGCTGGTATAGGGATATTTTCTGATTTTTCTAAATTTTTTATGACGGCTAGTTGTCGATTCACATAACCGGAATACTTAATCTCCATTTCAAGAGATCCATTAAGGAAGGGGCCTAAATCTCGTACATCCTCTGGGAACATCTCCATAAGGCGTTCATAAGAAATTTCTGGTCGACAAAGTATTTTGGATAGCGGAAGGACGGAATCTCCGATTTTCTTATGAACTTTATTGAAACGAATCTTTTCTTCTTCAAGGGTGGTTAGGTACTGTTCAAATAAAGCGCATTTTTCCTGAGACAAGGTCCCTAAGGATTTTCCGTAATGCATGAGCCGGAAACAAGCGTTGTCTTGTCTTAGTACTAAACGGTGTTCCGCTCTTCCAGTGAACATGCGGTAGGGTTCATCTAAAACCTGCGTTGTGAGGTCGTCCAGCATCACACCTATGTAGGACTCCCTCCTAGAAGGGACGAAGGGCGGGGCGCCTAAGATTTTATTGACAGCATTAATTCCAGCAATTAACCCCTGGGCTGCAGCTTCTTCGTACCCCGTGGTTCCATTAATTTGGCCACAGAGAAATAGACCTTCGATTAGCTTACTTTCTAGCGTTCTGCGAATAACATTTCCATAAACGTAATCGTACTCTATAGCATAAGCCGGTCGTGAAATTATAGCATTTTCTAGACCCACTATAGAACGAATAATTTGATATTGAACGTCAAACGGAAGAGAGGTGGAGACCCCATTTATGTACATTTCTTTTGTATTTATTCCCTCTGGCTCTAGAAAGATGTGATGAGTCTCCTTGTCCGCAAATTTAACTATTTTATCTTCAATAGAAGGACAATACCTAGGCCCAACGCCTTCTATAGATCCTCCATACAGAGCCGATCTGTCTAAATTTTTCTCGACAATAGCTTTTGTTTGCTTTGTTGTTCTTGAAATGTAGCAGGAGACTTGAGGTAGTTTTGGAACAAAAAACTCCTCCCTGTGGGAAAAGCAAACCCCGGGCTCACCTGGCTGTTCCTCCGTCTGAGAGAAATCTATTGAGGAAGAGAGGACTCGTGGTGGAGTTCCTGTTTTCAATCTTCCTAGGGGGAACCCCAGTGATTTGAGAGATTTCGAAAGGCCTTCCGTAGCAGCATCTCCTAGACGTCCTCCGGAAAAATTTTGGTGGCCTATGTGGATGAGTCCACGCATAAAAGTCCCGGAGGAGAGAATGACGGTCTTTCCGTAATAGGAGACTCGTTCTTTTGTGGAAACACCTCTAATTCGATCATCTTGGACGATGAAGGAATCCGCAGTTCCCTGCATCACATGAAGGTTAGGAATCTCTTCCAGAGCGCGTTTCATATTGATGTGATATAACTGCTTATCAGACTGAGACCTTGGCGCTCGAACAGCAGGACCCTTAGCACGATTCAGTATCCTAAACTGAATCCCAGAATCATCTGCGATCCTAGCCATCACTCCACCCAAAGCATCAATCTCTCGAACAATATGCCCCTTCCCAATGCCTCCCACTGCGGGATTGCAACTCATTTTGGCTATAGTGTCGAGATTAGATGTAAGCAATAGGACCGAGGCCTGCATTTTGGAAGCTATATAGGCTGCCTCACATCCAGCGTGCCCACCTCCTATAACGATGACATCATACTCAATCGGGTAGGCCCACATAGAATACCACCTAGACCCTATTTGTTTTTGTGCCGATCTCTTCGTCTGCGTTTTTTGCGCTTATGCTTGGCGATTTTGCACTTTCGTTTTTTCTTTACAGAAGACATGAGTTCCGTTTTTTCAGACTTACAAAAAGCTAGAGGTTACGGGTTTTCCAGATAAAAATCAAGAAGATCTAGGTTAGGGGCTCTAAAGCAGAATAATTCTGAAATCTGGCCAATTCTTTTTCGAAAACCAGAGGGACAGAGCCTATGGAGCCGTGCCTGTTTTTTGCTATAATTAGCTCGGCTGTTCCAGGTTTATCGTGCGGGTCGTAGTATTCTCTACGCAGAAGAAACATTACAAGATCGGAATCTTGCTCTATACTGCCGCTTTCTCTTAAATCACTCATCATTGGACGATGATTAGCCCTGTCTTCAACTTTTCTAGAAAGCTGTGACAAGCAGAGGATGGGGATGTCTAGCTCTCGAGCTAGGGTTTTTAATGTTCTAGAAATTTCAGAAATCTCATTTTGCCTACTCTCTACTGTGCGTGTAGATCCAGAAAGTAGTTGGAGATAATCGATAATAAGAAACTGGATGTCGTAACTCTCCTTCATTCTCCTTGCTCTTGCTTTCAGATCGGTAATTTTTAACCCTGGCTGGTCGTCTATTAGAAGAGTATGAGATTGCATTTCATTAACAGCAGAAACTATTCTTTGAAAATCCATTCCAGAAAGGTTCCCCATAGAGATTTTTTGGGACTCTACCTCTGATTTTGAGCAAATCATTCTGTGAATGAGTTGGTCTGCAGTCATTTCTAGAGAGAAGATTCCGATGGGGAGGTTGTTTTTAAAACAAATATTTTCTGCAATATTTAAGGCTAAAGCTGTTTTCCCCATGGCAGGTCTTGCTGCTAAGATCATTAGGTTGGATGGGTTAAAACCGTGGATTAAACGATCTAAATCAATGAAGTGGGTTGGGATCCCTGTAACAGGTTGGTAGGGTTTATCCGTGTCTTTTTGCTGTTTTAGAAAAAGTTCTTGTTTCTCCTGGAGTTCTACTAGATACGGTTTTGGATGAGAGGGGGAAGTTCCTTTCAATCTCTCAGAAACAAGAATGTATTGATGCTTAGATGTTTTTTGGCTAATAAGGAAAAAGGCGTTTTGTGCTTCATCTAAGGCTGCAGAAACATCTTGAGGTTCTTCTAAGGCTTTTCGTTCTATGTCCTTGGCAGTAGATATTATTTGTCTTAAAATAGATTTTGCTTTTACAAGCTTTGCGTACTCCTCAACATGAGCTGCTGTTCCGGAAAATTCTGCTAGAGAGAGTAGATAAGAGTAGCCGCCGACAGTGTTGAGTTTGTCTTGTCGTTTCAGTTCTTCGCTTACCAAGTGGACGTCAATAGAACGATCTTGACGAAAGGATTCTTGCATCACGTGGAAGATGATCTTATGCTCTAGATAGTAAAAATCGCTGTTATTAAGAAGGTTCGCGACTATATTCAAGCTGTTCACATCTGTTAGCATGCAGCCTAAAACCATCATTTCAGACTCTTTAGAATTTGGGGCTATGAATGTTTTGTTTGGAGAGCTGGTTTGTGAAGAAGAGGTTGTTGTCATAGGTTAGGTACAAATTTCTGCAGCTATTGTGGGCGAGTCTGTTCGCTGGCCTTGATGTGGTAAAATTAATTCTAGAGCTCAGGATAAACGCTTGCGTAGAAACCTGCAAGATAAACTCATTGCCCAAAGTTCTTGATTTTTGGCGGCAAATAAGAGAGAGAGCAAAGAGTTATTGCTCTTTTTCCAGATCCTAGGTATCTTCTAGGTTTTTTAGTGGAAAGATGACTGAGTGGTCGAAAGTACGTCCCTGCTAAGGACGCGTACCCCTAAAGGGTACCGAGGGTTCGAATCCCTCTCTTTCCGTTGGCCTGAGAGCGGTGAGCTGTCGAGAGCTTTTGTTTGGGTTGGAGGCTTTCCGTTCTTTTCTGCAGTTTCTCTAGCGTTCTCACAAGAGGGGTGTTTTTGAAATCTCTGCTTGCCAGGTGGTGTTCGTTATCTTATAATGGGGCCTCTCGTTTAGAAGGTGAAGCGCTTCTCAATGGAGGAGGGTTTCGGAAGAATCTTACAAAGCATAATGGGAAATTTTTGTAATTTACTCTCTGTATCACGGCTGGGTTTTGCCCTAGTGTTTGCTTATAGTCAGCTTCCCCTTAGGTTGGCCGCTGTGATGGGGGCTATGGCAAGTGATTTTTTGGATGGATACTTAGCTCGTCGTTATCAAGCGGCGACGAAGATAGGGTCTATTCTAGACCCCTTGATGGACAAGCTATTCGTAGTTATTAGCGTTACAGTTCTCTACTTGGAGGGAACGCTTAGCGCCCCTCAGCTAATAGTGATGCTTTCTAGAGACTTTGCGTTGTGTGTTTTCGGAGCCTACCTCTCTTTCAAAAGGGGGTGGAGAGGGTATGATTGTCGGGCGATGCTTTGGGGGAAAGTCTTTACTCTCCTTCAGTTCGTTGTTCTCTTGGGGGTGACCCTGTTTGGGCCTGTCTTGCCAATGTTTTGTTTTTTACCGTTCTTCATCCTTGTATTCCCTGCGTTTTTTGAGAGGCTGCTGGGCTACAAAAGAAGCCTGGTTCGTTCAGAATAGCCAAAAGTAAGTGACTCAACCTCCTTTGTTTCTGGTGAAAGTTCTTCACAAAATCATTGTTTTTTTCTTTGGTATGAGGTATCCTCCTGAGTAGTCTCTTTAGTGGCGCTTAGTATGTCTTTCAAGCAAACTCGTAGAAATAGGTCGGATCTCTCTTGGAGAAAGGAAGGTTTGGGCTTTTTAAACAGTCGAAACCCTGAAACGGGAAGGGGAGAATGCAGTCAGACTTAAAAGATTTTTCTAGACTGAGAGCCTGCTTTTGGCCAGTCTATCGATCGGAACTGCATAAATTTCTTCCTCTATTCTTATTAGCTTTTTTCGTTGGCTTTAATTACAGTCTCTTAAAAAATATGAAGGACGCTTTGATGGTGGCTGCCGCGGGGGCTGGAGCCGAAGTCATTCCTTTCATTAAGGTTTGGGGAATAGTCCCCGGAGCTGTGGTTGTAACGGCCATATACGGGGCTTTAAGTGCTAGATATCCGAAAGATGTAGTGTTTTACCTCTTTCTTTCCTTCTTCGTAGTCTTTTTCACGGTCTTTGTTCTCCTGATATATCCCAGTGGAGATGTTTTGCATCTGCACGGTCTGGGAGATAAACTTTCTAGCATTTTTCCTAAGGGCCTTAGAGGCTTTATAGTTATGGTCCGATACTGGAGTTACACGCTGTTTTATGTCATTTCTGAGTTGTGGAGCTCTATAGTATTATCTGTTTTTTTCTGGGGGCTAGCCAATGATGTCACCACCATACGGGAGGCTGGCAGGTTTTATGCTCTTATCAATGCTGCGCTAAACTTTTCTTCCATAGTTGCCGGGGAAGTTTCTGTCTTTGTTGGAAAGGGGGCTCTTATACCCATTCCTTTCGCCAAGGATGAGTGGCATGGTGTCATGATTAACTTGGTGACTATGGTTTGTCTGGCAAGTGTAGCCATCTTTTATCTATATCGTCGCGTGCATTATGTTGGTTTGGCCGAGGCATTTGTTAATGCTTCGGAGTTAATTTCTTCCAAAAAGAAACAAGAACATAAAGGGAAGTCCTCCCTAAAGGATGTGTTTTCTTACGTAATCCGCTCGAAATATTTGTTAGGGCTGGCTTTTATCGTATTGGCTTACAATTTAGTAAACCACCTATTTGAAGTAGTCTGGAAAGATCAGGTAAGTAAAATTTATTCTACTGCTATCGAGTACAATGCGTATATGGGGAGAATTTCCACTCTCATAGGAGTGTTGTCGGTGCTTGTTGCTGTTTTGTTAACAGGGCAAACAATTAGAGCCTGGGGATGGACCTTTGGAGCTTTAGTTACGCCTGTTGTAGCCGCAGGTTTTGGGGTAGTCTTTTTCTTAGCGATTTTCTTGGCCAAAAAAGATATTAACTTGATTCCATTTTGGCATATTACCCCCTTGGCTCTTTCTGCCTGGCTTGGAGGTTTGCACAACGTATTTACTCGATCAGCTAAATTCACTTTTTTCGACCAGATTAAAGAAATGGCCTTTATTCCTCTAGGACCAGAAGAAAAGAGGCAAGGGAAGGCTGCCATAGATGGGGTTGTTTCTAGGGTTGGAAAATCAGGAGGATCGTTAATATACCAGTGTTTGTTGGTGTTTTTCTCTTCTGTCGCAGCTAGTCTGCATATCATAGCCTCGGTGCTTTTTGTAATTCTATTGGTCTGGGTTGTTGTGACGATTTATCTAGGGCGGCAGATAGAAGACTTCTCCGATTCTCAAGTTGAGTCATTGGATGAACGGCTTGAAAGTTCCTCTCAAAAATCTGTAGCTAACACGGAAGCAATTTTATCGTAAAAATAGATTTGTAACGCGATCTTTTAAAATTCATCTTTAAGCTTTTCTTTTATTCCTTTATCTTGTCATTTTTGGAAACTAAGGAATTAAAATTTTAATTTATATATTTATGATGAGATATTTTTTTCGAATTTGTTCTAAGGCGTTTATTTCTTTTCTAGGAATTTCAACAGGGTTGTTTCTCGCTATAGTTGTTTTGTTTGGTGGAGTTTTGGCTATTATTGGATCTAGTTCTCAAAACATGCTGGTATCTCTTCCTGATGCTCAAGGGAAGGTGAAGCCCTTAGGTAAAGAAACTCCTGTTGTTGCTGTTTTTGATTTAAAAGGTGTTATATGCCCTTCTAAACACAGTGAAGAGTTCTTTAGAACAGCCCTTGCTAGTTTGGATAAGCCTCCTTTGGTTGGTCGGGTAAAGGGATTAATATTGAAAGTTGATTGCCCTGGAGGAGAGCTTTTTGAAGTACATAGAATGTATACTTTGTTAAGGGAGTGGAAGGAAAGGACCTCCATACCAGTTTATGTTTTTATAGAAGGATTATGTGCCTCTGGAGGATATTATGTTTCTTGTTTGGGGGATAAAATTTTCGCTAGTTCTGTAGCTCTTACTGGATCTGTTGGCGTTATAACGGGGCCTTTTTTCAATGTCAAAGATGGGCTTAATCGTCATGGAATAAAAGCAGACCTATTAAGTGGTGGAAAGGACAAAGCTCCATTAAATCCCTTCTCCGAATGGGATGCTAGCCAGAAGGAAGAAAGACAAAAGATAGTCGACTTTTTCTATAAAGGCTTTGTCTCTTTAGTGTCCCAACATAGACCTTTGTTAACCGAAGAAAAATTAGTAGATACTTTGGGGGCTCGAGTCTATCCACCGTTACAAGCAAAAGAAGAAGGTTTTATTGATGAAATCGATGTCTCTTTTAGTCAGGTGATAAAGGAGCTTTTATCTAGATGCAATATAGCCGGAGACTATCGCGTAGTTGGTGTTTGTGGAGAGTTATGGTGGAAAAAGTTTATGGTTCTTTTTGAGAACTCTCCGTTCGTCTCTGGGAAGGTTCATCATCAGGTATTACCTCCAGAGCAAAACACCTCGTCTTGGTATGCTGGAATGTAGGGAGGGGGTATGGAAAAAGAGACTCTCTACATCCTTGATGCTTCAGGGTTTATTCATAGGGCATATTTTGCTTTGCCTGATATGATGAATCCTGCAGGAGAAGGAACGAAGGCGGTATTTGGATTTGTTCGATCGATTCAAAAGCTTGTGAAAGATTTTTCTCCTAGATATATGGTAGCAGTTTTTGATGGCGAAGATAATAAAAGGAGTCGACGAGAGCTGTATGCCAATTATAAAACTAATAGAATTCAAAAGTTTCCTGACTATCTTGATCAGCGAGCGAAGATAAAACAATTTTGTTCGTTGATAGGCCTTCCTATTTTGGAGCGCCCTGGAGTTGAGGCGGATGATGTGATAGCGAGTATCACTAAAACAATTCTAGGGGCACAAGACTTGGAGATTTGCGTTTGTACTGCAGACAAAGACTTGTTGCAGCTGGTCCAGGAAGGTGTTTACACCATGAACCCATGGAAAGATTATGTTCAGTATCGAGAGGAAGATGTCAAAGAATTTCTGGGGGTCTATCCTAAAAGGATACCAGATTATCTAGCCTTAGTGGGAGATTCTTCTGATAATATTCCTGGTGTAAGTGGTATAGGGCCTAAGGGGGCTGTAGATTTATTGAAAACTCATTCGGACGTAGAGTCTATAGTAGAGAACATAGACGCAATTTCTGGAGCAAAAGGAGATAAACTAAGGACGCAGAAAGATGTTTTGATTTTAAGTAAAAAACTAGCCGTTCTGGATGATTCTTTAGAAGTTTCTGGTCTTTTAAGCGATTATTTATTCTTGCGAGATGAGGGAAGCGAGGAGCTGCAGCTTTTTTATAAAAAACAAGGGTTTAAAACACTGATTGCTAAAACAGTTTCTTTAGAAGAAACCTTTCTCCCTACAATAGTTTCTAACTCTGACCAGGTGTTGCAAATGGTAGAGCAATTACGTGGGAGGGAGGTGGCCTTTAGCTGTGCTTACACGGGTAAAGATATTCCTTCTCTTTGTGTTCAGGGGATCGCTTTAGCGGCAGAGGGCTTGCAAGAAGTTTTTTATTGTGACTTTTCCAGGAAAGAAGTGTTTGTTCAGGAAGCTTTAGCAGCTTTATTTTTAGATGCGGATACAAGTTTCATTGGTTATAACGTGAAACGAGATTTACACGCACTACTGTCGTCTGGGTTTCCTTTGCCTCGAATAACTTTTGATTTGGCTTTAGCCGAGCATTTGGTTAGTGGCGGAGCAAAAGAGACGTTTTCGTCGCTATTGATGAAGTATGATTTTTTTGAAGATGCTAATCTAGTTTCGTCGAAAGAATTTTGGAAGTTATCTTTGCCGATAAATGGTCTTCCAGATAATCCCGAGAGTTTTTTTGCTCGAATAGTTCGGAGACTTCCCGCAATTAAGGTGTGCCTAGCTAAAGAATTAGATAAAAAAGGGCTAAGTGAAATTTTCAAAGAACTTGAGATGCCTTTAGAAAAAGTTCTTTTAGAGATGGAGCGAGTGGGAATTTTTGTAAATAAAGGGGAGTTAGAATCGCTTTCTAAGGAACTGCATGCCAGACAGGAGGTGCTTGTAGAAGAGATTTACTCTTTGGTAGGAGAAAGGTTCAATATCAAATCACCAAAGCAATTGGCCAACATTTTGTTTGTTAAATTAGGATTACAGCCTCCAGGGAAAATGACAACGAAGGCAGAAGCTTTGGAAGCACTTTCTGGTGCTCATCCCGTTATAGATAAGATCTTACTTTTCCGTTCGTATGAGAAGTTGTTATCTACTTATGTTGACGTGCTTCCCAAATTGGTGTCAAAAAAGACGCAACGAATACATCCGACATTTAATCAAGTTAATACGGCAACAGGTAGATTGTCCTGCCGAGATCCAAATTTACAGAATATTCCTGTTAGGGCTGATAAAGACTTTGAGGTTAGAATGGCTTTTGAGCCAGATGATTTGAGGAGAAAAAGCTTTCTTGCTGCAGATTACTCCCAAATAGAATTGCGGTTTTTGGCTCATTTAAGTCAGGATGAAAGATTGTGCGAGGCTTTTGTTTTAGGGGAGGATGTGCATGCGTCCACTGCAGCAAATGTTTTTGGTGTTTCCATAGATAAGGTGACTAGAAAGCAAAGGAAAATGGCTAAAGTTGTTAACTTTGGTTTAGTTTATGGACAACAGGCGTATGGACTATCAAAAGTTTTAAGAATAAGCCTTCAAGAGGCCAAGGATTTGATAGAAGCGTATTTTTCCAAATATCCAAAGGTTAAAATTTTTATAGACGAGACTATAGAGAGAGCTTCTTTAGATCAGAAAGTAAAAACTTTGATGGGAAGAGAACGCGTTATAGAGGATTGGAGCGAGGCTCAGGGAGCTAGAGCAGCCTCTGGGCGGCTTGCAGTAAACACCATCATTCAAGGCAGCGCTGCAGAACTCATCAAGATAGCTATGTGTAACATGGCTGAAGAATTGAAAGAGAGATCTCATATGAAGAGTCGGATGATTTTACAAATACATGACGAACTTCTTTTTGAAGCTCCTGATACAGAGTTGGAAGAATTAGAAGCTATTGTAAAAAACATCATGGAGTCCGCTATGAAGCTGTCTGTGCCATTGGTAACAAATATCTTAATTGGAAAAAATTGGTCAGAATGTTAAAATCAGTGAAGGTTTCCGTGACAGGGGATCCCTCCTCTGGGAAGACGGAAGCATGCCGAGTGTTTCGCAGGTTGGGCGCGTATGTTGTCAGCGCCGATCGGGTTTCCCACAGTCTTCTTATCCCTCACACACCAATAGGTAAGCGAGTTGTAAACTTGTTAGGAGACGATGTCATTGTTGGGAATGCTTTTGATAGGCGCTTGATTGCAGAAAAAGTTTTCAACGATTCTGGGCTCTTATGTGAATTAGAGAACATATTACACCCTGAAATTTGCAAGGGTATAGAGACAGAATATCAGCAAGTAGTTTTGTCTGGTAAATATCCAGTATTTGTGGCAGAAGTGCCCTTGTTATATGAGATTAGCTACGCTGATAAGTACGATTCTGTGGTATTGATTCAGGCTGATGAAAAGATTCGCAAAGACCGTTTTCTGCAGAAAATGGGTTGTTCGGAGAAGGAATTTTATCAGAGATGTTCTAGATTTTTTCCTTATGAGCAAAGGGCTGCGGTGGCAGATGTCATTATTCAGAATAATGGCACAATGGAAGAATTAAGACAGAAAGTAGAAGAATATTATTACTCTTTAGGAGCTATATGAAAGAAGAGCAGTCTTCAGCAGTCTCGCCAAAGATAAAGGATAAATGTTGTACGAATCCTCGTTTGGAAACTCCCTCAACAGGAGAAACTATTAGCGCTCCTGATGTTGAGGCAGAGCCTGTTGCGATAACAAAAATCTCTGGCCTGCAGCGTATGGGTATAGACGAGCTGAATGTTTTAGCTCGGCAATACGGGGTCAAGAATATAGGGTCTTTGACGAAATCGCAGGTTGTTTTTGAGATTGTTAAGGCTAAATCTGAAAGGCCTAATGAGCTTTTAATTGGAGAAGGTGTTTTGGAAGTCCTTCCCGATGGCTTTGGTTTTTTGAGGTCTACCACTTACAATTACCTACCTTCAGCAGAAGATATTTATGTTTCCCCGGCTCAAATTCGTAGATTTGACTTGAAGAAAGGGGATACCATAGTTGGGACTATTCGCTCCCCTAAGGAAAAAGAAAAGTATTTTGCCTTACTAAAAGTTGATAAAATTAATGGGTCCACTCCAGACAAAGCTAAAGAAAGAGTATTGTTCGAGAACCTTACCCCGCTGTATCCCAACGAAAGAATAGTTATGGAAACAAGCAAGGAACAGTTGGCCGAAAGGGTTTTAGACCTGACGGCACCGATAGGTAAAGGACAAAGAGGTTTAATAGTAGCTCCGCCTAGATCTGGAAAGACTGTTATTTTGCAGAGTATTGCTCATGCAATAGCTGTGAATAACCCTGATGTTGTTTTAATAGTTCTTTTAATTGACGAGCGTCCAGAAGAAGTTACTGATATGATTCGTCAAGTTCGAGGCGAAGTTGTTGCGTCGACTTTTGATGAACAACCAGAGAGGCACATTCAAGTTGCAGAAATGGTCATAGAAAAAGCTCGTAGATTGGTAGAACACGGGAAAGATGTCGTAATCCTTCTGGATTCTATAACGCGTTTAGCTCGAGCTTATAACACCGTGCAGCCGCACTCTGGAAAAATTTTAACTGGCGGGGTTGATGCCAGCGCCTTGCACAAGCCCAAGAGATTTTTTGGAGCAGCAAGGAATATTGAGAATGGAGGATCTTTGACTATCTTGGCTACAGCTCTGATAGAAACTGGTTCTCGTATGGATGAAGTTATATTCGAAGAATTCAAGGGCACTGGGAATATGGAGTTAGTTTTGGATCGACGTCTAGCTGATCGTAGAACTTATCCAGCCATAGATCTCATTAAGAGTGGAACACGAAAAGAGGAGCTTTTGTACCACCCAGGAGAATTAGAGAAGGTGTATCTCTTCAGGCAAGCTATAGCGGACCTTACTGCAATTGATGCGATGCACCTGTTGCTTGGTCGTCTGAAAAAGACCAACAGCAACGCAGAGTTCTTGTTGTCTCTTAAGGAATAGCGCAAAGCTAAAGTTTTTTTGAATGCTAAGTGTTCAAAAAAACTATTAGAACTAAAAAAAGCTTTTAATCAATTACCCGGCTTCCGAAAGGATGGCGGGTTTTTTTCTGAAGGGTATCGCAGTGTTTATTAGGAATGTTAATAGTTTAGACAACACTAGAATAGATATTTTTTGTCCTTCCCTAAGTATGGATATAGATGGAATGTCGTTACTAGCTTTACCTATGGCATTAGGGGGGCTGGAGTATAGCATAGTTGAAAGCAACAAAACTTTGGATATGAAGTTATTGGTTTGTAGTGGATTTTCTTCTGTTGTCTGTTTTAATGATAAGGAAAATCCGATAAGAACCGTATCACAGTTGTTAGAAAAGAAATTGGCTTTGGATAGATTTTTTTCAGACAATTTAGTGGGTGTTAAGCATAGGATGTTATTTAAAGGCTCTGTAGAGAATACTATCGATCTCGAACTTATCCGCAATTATCAAAATCTTTGTAGTGGCATAGAGTTATTTCCCACAGAAGTAGAGGACGGTTTACCAGACAGAATATTGAATAGAATCTTTCATTTTGCTGCAGAAGAAGGCTTAGAAGTAGTGGTCTGTTTAGATTCTGTGAGGGAAACAAGGAAAAACTGTTCTTTGCAGAAAATAATTGAGAGAATTTTAGAATTTTCTGTTAAACACGGAACATTTTTGCGTATATCGGGTGTCAATTTTCCTGAAGAGGTGGAGCTAATTCGGTTAGCAAAGAACCAGGGAGTAAAGGTTGTTGCAGAAGTGTCTCTAGAAAGCCTGTTTTTCGGGGAGCAGAAAGATACAGATATCGAGGGCACATTTTTATCTTTTTGTGGGAAGAGGTTTTTCTTATGGGAAGCGGTTCTTGATGGAACAGTAGACACTGTTTGTGTAACAGTTTGTAAAAAAGGTTGGCTAACTTCGGAGGCAAAGCTCTTTTTTCCTTTGATGATGCATGCTGTTTTTTTAAAAAAGATCACTATAGACCGAGTAAAGAGTATATGCGTAAGTCGAGGTGTCGAGTCTTTTCAATCAAAAAATAGTAGGGATTTTGTTTTAGTAGATCCTTTTCTCAAAGGAGCTTTTTCTGAAAAAGATTTTTCCGAAGGCTCTATCTGGAGGCCAATAGTTAATTTCAGTCTTACCGGATGGCCTGTTTTTTCTGTTGTTAATGGGGTTGCTTATGAAGCTCTGGGTTTTAGTAACTACGAGAATCTTTTAATTAAAAGATTAAAATCCAATTAAAACTTCGGGAAATATAGTGATAGGCAGATTTGGTTCAAAATCTACAGGAAGGTTCTTGGAAAGAAATTCCAACAGCTCATGAGCAGAGTTATGAATTTCTTTTGCTGTGGGGTAAGGAGAGGACAAGTGTTTCCCTACAAACCGTCTCCCTTGGTAAGTCGTGTGACACCAGTCTTTGGGGATAAAAGGGGAAAAAGACTCTTTGAATGGGATCCCTAAAAATATCTTAGTAATCACGATTAATCTCTTCTGGTGCAGTCTATTCATGAAGTGAAATTTTCTCTTAGATATAAGCATTTTGCTATTGCTTTTCTGTAAAAATGATTTGCGAGAGCTCTTTTTTTTGTAAGTCGTTGAAGAAAAGAGGTTTTCGTTGTTTAATGCATAGGACCATTAGAAATGGGGGCTGGTGGGGTCCATGCGTAGGGTTGCTGTCAGATCTTTATTTTCATCAGGAGTCATTCAAATAGGAAGGTTCCCTTTAGGAGAGACAAGGGAAGTGCCCATTCGATTAGTTATGAAGTTGGCGTACACATACCAAGAGGCTATGGAGAGTATTTGTCAGCTTATTTGGGATCAGGTGCGACTGCAATCTTTTTCACATATCTGTGGTATTGCTTACGAGGCCTTACCAGTAGCAATGGCTTTGTCTGTAAGATATTGTATTCCAACGATAATGAAGTCAAAAAGGTCTAACATTCTAGGGGTTGGTGAGTACGGAGATCCTTCTGGACAAGTCTGTTTGTTGGTGAGCAGTGCCATTTTTGATGGAGCAGATGTTTTAGAAGCAAAGAAAAGATTGGAGGAGGCTGGGTTTATAATTCGAGATATTGTGAGTTTATTAGATTTTGAATTGGATAAAAAAGGGTTAGAAAATTGTCATATAATAAGTGTATTTACAGCCACAACCCTGGCTAAGATTTTAGTGGAGGAAGTAGCTCTGTATTATGAAGAAAGAAAAATATTGAATCAGTTTTTGCTAGGGAAATAAGAGGGGAACAGCATTATGCAGCGTCGATCGTACAAGGAGCGAGCTTTGATAACGAGGCACTCGCTTTCTAGAAAATTGTTTTCCATAATGCATAGGAAGGAAACGAATTTAGGAGTGACGGCAAGCAGTTGTAAGAGTCAAGAAGTTCTAGAGCTAGCTGAAGCTATTGGTCCGCATATTTGTTTATTAAAAACTCATGTAGATATTTTGGAAGACTTTTCCTTGGAATTTGCTAGAGATCTTCGGGGGCTTGCAGATAAGCATCAATTTTTGATTTTTGAAGATAGAAAATACTCTGAAACAGGGGCTCTTGTAGAGAAGCAGTATGGGGGAGGGCTATACAAAGTTGCTGACTGGGCAGATTTGGTGAGTGTGCATCTTTCTTCGGGAGAAGCTATTTTAGATTCGCTGCGTCTTGTTGGAAGTGGGAAGGGTCGGGGAGTAGTCTTGCTTGCAGAAAGTAAGGAGGCTGGAGGCTCCAGGGATGATTCCTCTGTTGCTGTGCGTTGGGCAGAAAAACATCCGGACTTTGTTGTGGGTTTTGAGTGCTCTAGAAGGCTTTGTTTGAATGAAGGTTTTTTGCATATTACTTCTATTCAAAATATTATGGATTATGGTGTTTTAAGTTCTGTAGATACTTTGTTGGAACAGCGAATAGGAGCCTGTGGGGGTGATCTTATTTTGATTGATGATAGCTTTTTAGTGTCCGATGATTTGGAGTCTATTTCTGGAAAATATAAGAGGACGGGCTATAGTGTTTATAATCAATATTGATTAAAGGTAAAAACAAAAATCGAAACTTTTATTTTGTTTTATTAATTTTTTAATATTAGAATTAATATTAACTGGAAGGTTCGATGAGTTTTTTTGACAACGCAGAGCGCTATTGTGGACATTCTTACCAAGATAAGGTTGGAGTAATAGTTTTATGCGGAGGAGAGGGTAAAAGGCTATCCCCTTTAACTAGAAATCGTTGTAAACCTACAGTCTCTTTTGGTGGGAGATATAAGCTAATAGATATACCCATTTCACACGCTATTGCTTCTGGTTTTTCTAAGATTTTTGTAATAGGCCAATATCTTACGTATACTCTTCAACAACATCTTTTTAAGACTTATTTTTATCATGGCGTAGTGCAAGATCAGATACACCTCTTAGCTCCAGAAGAAAGGAACGGAGAGAAAATTTGGTACCAAGGGACGGCCGATGCTATCCGGCAGAATCTACTATATTTAGAAGATGTTGATGTAGAGTATTTTCTCATTCTTTCCGGAGACCAGTTGTACAATATTGATTTCCGAAAGATGGTGGATTACGCAGAATCTACGAACGCAGGCATGGTGATAGCAGCACAGCCTATTCCAGAAAAAGATGCTACTAGAATGGGGGTCATGCGCTTTGATGAAGAATATTCCTTAAAAGACTTTTATGAGAAGCCTCAGTCTTCGGATATTTTAGATAAATTTAGATTTCGATCTGAAAGTATTAGAAGAAAACCAAGGTTTGGAGATGAGGGTTGTTTCTGGGGATCTATGGGGATTTACTTATTTCGTAAGGAAGATTTGATCCAGCTTTTGAGAACAGATAGCAGAGAAGATTTTGGGAAGCATCTAATACAGACTCAAATGCAAAAAAATAACGTCAAAGTATTTGTTTACGACGGTTATTGGACAGATATAGGAACCATAGAATCTTACTATGAAGCTAATCTGTCATTAACGAAATTGCCTTTAAATCCTGACGAGGGTCTTAGCTGTTACAGAGACGTAGGAAGAATTTTTAGTAAAAATCATCACTTGCCGGGGGCAATGATTTCGAACTCTTTGATATCAGACTCTTTATTGTGTGAAGGGGCCATTATTAATTCTTCAAAAATTTCTAGCAGTGTTTTAGGGATCCGCTCAGTAATAGGTGAAAACACCGTTATTCAGGATTCTGTTCTTATAGGAAACAGTGGCTATTCTTTCAAAAAGACACGTGATGTTGGGGTAGGTCAAGACTGTTTGATACAAAAGGCTATAATTGATGAAAACTGTTCCATAGGTAATGGTGTAGTTTTAACGAACAGTCAGGAGTTAATAAATTATGAGTCTCCTGATGGGAAAGTGATCGTTCGAGACGGTATAATAATTATTCCCAGTGGTACGGAGATTCCTGACAACTACGTTTTTTAATCTTTACAAACATTTTGTTATTGGCAAGAGTTCCATTTTTTCCATCCTTTTATCAGTATTTTTTCTCTAATATTGTAACATGCGTATGATGGAGAGCTTTTTATGAAATTGTACGCGTTATCTGACCTGCACTTGTGTTTAGGGGTTCCTGAGAAAACTATGGAGATTTTTGGTGCCCCTTGGATTGGTTATTTAAAGAAAATTCAAGAAGCGTGGCTTTCCACTATTTCTGACGAAGATTGGGTTCTTCTTCCTGGCGATCTTTCTTGGGGTATGAATTTACAAGAAGCCAAGAAAGATTTTGCTTTTATAGGCGATCTTCCTGGGAATAAAATTATTATCCGAGGAAACCACGATTATTGGAGTTCTGCGACGACCAACAAGCTTTTGAGTATTCTTCCGAAGAATATTGTATATCTTAAAGGAGGGGTGTTTCGGATTCCGGAAACGAAGACTGATGTTATTGGAACGCGTTTATGGGATCATTCGTCCATAAAAATTCCTTTTTCTGTTTTTAGATCTCCGAAGGAGAAAAAAGAGTTATCGGCAGACCAGCGTCTCCGTGGGGAGAAAATTTTTCAAAGAGAATATCTTAGATTGGCTGAGAGTTGTAAGAAAATTCCGCCAGATAATCAAAGGACGGTGGTTATGACTCATTACCCGCCCATATCTTTTGATGGTTCTCCTGGGCCTGTTTCTGAATTGTTGCAGACTTATCACGTAGATGTATGTGTATTTGGGCATCTTCATGGATTGAAAGCATCTTTCCCTGAAACATTTTCAGGAAGTTCTGTGCTGTATAAATTGGTTGCTGCTGATTATGTAAATTTTTGTCCCCAACAAATTTTGATAGATTAGAGCGGTACGATGAGGATTCTTTCAGGGAAATTCAAGGGAAAAAGTTTGGTTGCGTTTAAGGATAAGTCTGTCAGGCCAACCTTGGGAGTGGTTAAAGAAGCAGTATTCAATATTTGTAGAAACCACGTTTTGAACAGTCATTTTTTAGATGTGTTTGCTGGAACTGGAAGCATGGGATTTGAAGCTCTGAGTAGAGGGGCTGCCTCAGCAACGTTTATTGATTCGTCTGCTAAATCTACAAAAATTATTCGTTCTAACTCGGAATTGTTGCAGGTAGGAGCTCAGGTGCTCATTTTGAACAGAGAAGTGTTTGCGGGATATAAGCTTTTACAGGCTCGAAAAAGGTTTTTTCATATAGTTTATATGGATCCTCCATACTCGGTAACAGACGAGTTTATGGAAAAAGTTCTTCTCGAATTGGTGAAAGCCAATCTCTTAGAGAAAGAAGCGCAAATTTTTTTGGAAAAAGCTTCTCCAAAGGAGATTATTGTTAACGGATTGATTTCAAAAAACCAACGAAAATTTGGAGATAGTTTTTTATTTGAATATCAAGTAACAGGAGCTGAAAATCTCTAGATATAAAAATTTTTATTTTGGAATATGTAGAGGATGGTGAAGTTTCATTAATTCTTGAGGCTGGGACGCGTGAGGAGTAAAAGATTTTTTAAAGGCATTGCGTTTGGCGTCGTTGTATTATCAACAGTTCTTTTTTCTGGATGTTCAAGGGAAAATAGGGAAGTCCTTGTAGGTAGGGATGCTACGTGGTTCCCTGTGCAATTTGGAGTTTATAATGCGAATGTTAATGCATTCCTTAATGCTTTGATCTCGGAAATTAACGAGAGGGAGCGCACGAACATAGTGCTTGTTAATCAGGACTGGATTCACTTGTTCGAAAACTTAGATGATAGAAAGACTTCTGGGGCTGTTACATCGTTGTATCCAGGGTTAGAGAATCGTTCTAGGTATAATTTTTCCGAGCCGTTTCTTTTAACTGGGCCCGTTCTAGTTGTTCAAGAAAACTCTCCTTACGAAGACATGGCTTCATTAAAAGGGAAGATTGTAGGAATTTATAAGTTTGATTCGTCAGCATCCGTTGCCCAAGATATTCCTGGCGCCATAGTCTCTGCATATAAACATGTTCCTGTGGCTTTAGAATCGTTGTCTTCTGGATGCTATGATGCTTTATTAGTTCCTGTCATAGAGGCTTCAGCGCTGGTGAGTAGTGTTTACAAGGGGCGGTTGAAGATCATTTCTAAGCCTTTAACGGAAGAAGGACTGCGTTTGATTGCCATTAAAGGAGAGAACGATGCTCTTATCGATAATTTTAACTCTGGGTTAGTAAAGCTACGTCGACAAGGTAAGTATGACGCTATAAAAAAACAGTACCGCTTGCCCTAAGAACTAATTGTTATGGTTTCTATGTTCCGAGCCTTTGAATCCCTTGACGAAGATTTCTTTTGGACAGAACCGGGTAGAGGTCTGAACAATTTCGTTTAGAGCGGAGGGCCAGAGGGGAGAGTCAAAAATAGCTGGGACTCTATAGACCTTGTATCCCCTTTCAGCAAGAGTGGGTAAGTATTCGTTTTCTATTTCGAAAAGAGTCTCTAAATGATCGGATATAAATCCCAGGGGCACTATAGCTATATGTTTTTTTTTGGACTTAAGCGTTTGACAGACTTTCTTTGTGTAAGGTTGTAGCCATTTTGAAGGCCCGAAGCGAGATTGGAAGGATAGGAGAGTTTCGCTAAAGGGAAAAGCTTTGCTTAGAAGATTGAAAGAGAGACGACATTGGGATGCGTAGGGATCTCCTTTCTTTGACATGCTCTCAGGTATTCCATGGAAAGAGAATAGCAGTACACAGTCATCTTCAGGAACACGATTTTTTTTGAAAAACTCTTTGAGATGACCAATCCAAGATTGGATGAAAGCTGTATGGGACCCGAAATCTGTAATCCATTTCCAGCTGATGTTGGGTAAGCTCTTTGATAAAAAGTTTACAATGCTTCCTGTCACGCAGTAAGTAAAATGAGGGAAAAGAGGGATTCCGACAACCTCTCTTTTATTTAGTTGTTGTAGACGAGAAAAGGTTTCTTCGTAAGTGTGCGGGAGGTAGCGGTGAAAAGGGATAACAGGGCTACAGAGGGCTCTTTCCAAATGCTGAGACATGGTTAAAGTGTCTTTGACAATAGGAGAGAATCCTCCGATAGCAGCGTATTGAGGAATGACTTTTGGGGTTCGTTTTTTAGCTATCCATGTAAATAACTTTTTCGTTAACTTCTCGGAAAAGATTTTTCCCGTCACATACGGATCTGTTAGCAGACTCGTCAGGAACGGTTCTATTTCGTCTAAAGATCTGGGACCACCAAAGTTTGCTAAAACATAGATCTGGGTCATAGGAAAACCTCTGCTGACAAAGAAGAGAACGCGCTTTTCGAGGATCTGAATTAAAACAACTAGGATTTTAATTTTCCATTAAAAATGGTGGGGTTTTAATGTCGACGTTTGGTCAGACATATCAGGAAAAAGGGGCTACGAGCTCAGAGAATTTTCAAAACATTTTGGATCCTTTATGTAAGAAGGTTTTTTATAAGATTCGTAAATTTTTACATGTGCAGAGTGCCTATTTTTTAGGCTTCTCCGTACTTATGTTTCTAGAGTTATCAGTTTTTCTTTACATGTTTTTATTTTCTGGAAAGACTTTGCTTCCAGCCTTTGTTCTTTCTTGTTTTTTTCTTTCTTTGTTTGTCTTTCTTGTTATTCGCCTATATTTTCTTTCAAAAAAGAATGATTTTTACGAAGCGCTTTGCTCCGAATACTTGGACCAAGCTTTGCAGTGTACCTCCTACGCTGGAGTCATAGGAGAACAGTCTAGCATATCTCTGGCGGCTTCAAAATTGTCTTCCGTGTTGTGTCATTCGGAATACGACTTGTTCTCTTTTGCCTATGGATATTTTTCTAAGTCCTTATTGAGAAAAATAAGTTGTTTCTGTTTCTGGCAAGATTATTTCAAAATTAGAGAAATGTTATTGGAAAGATCTGTGGAAGCGTACTTAAAGGTTGTTCAAACGATACCAACAAACTTGGAAGCACATGTAGCTTTGGCTAACGCATATGTCACTTTGTCGGGCTTATATGCAGATCCGAGAAAGTACCCAGAATTTGATACCATGTTTTGGGTTCCGTCGAAGAAGTATGATGGAGAGGTTGAAGAGAAGTTTTTTTCTGTGGCTAGGAGGGCAATAGAGGAGTTTAAAATTTTAAACGAGTATGCCCCAGGGAATGCGTGGGTACATTCTCAGTTAGCATATAGTTACCATGATTTGCAAATGCCCCAGGAAGAGATCCGAGAGTATGAAATAGTATTAAAGTTAAAGCCCAAGGACAGTGAAACGATGTTTAAGTTGGGTGTTTTATACTTTCAGCAAGGGATGAATGCGGCAGGGCTTAAGATCTATGAGGAGTTAAAAAAAATAGATTACAAAAAATCACAAAGTCTTATCAAGTTTTACGGGATCGAGTATAATTAGCAGACAGTTAATGGATTAACGATCTCTTTGTATGAGTGTAAGAATGCAAATATTCCGACCTTTGCCATCTTCGGAGAGTTTTCTTTCCAGAATAGGCAGCTCATGGAAGCATGCAATGTCTGCGGAAGCTAGGTATGATGTGGGCTGTGCTTTTGGGATTTTGGGGGTTGTTTTATTTTTAACTGGGACGGGGTTGCTGCACGCCACGCGCGCTTCCATACCAGTGTTTTCAGAAAGTTTTCTAACATGGTGTCATGGGGTAGGCGTGGACCCTTTTAGTCTTTCTTTGGTGGTTCTTGTTGTGGGGGCGGTTCTGTTGCTTTGTGGACTGTATTTATTGCCCAAATTGACAGCAGAATTTGCGATTTAGGGCTGCTTAGAAGGGGGCTTAAAGCTTCTTCGTAGCCGGGGTTTTGTTAA
Organism: Chlamydiifrater phoenicopteri; assembly: GCF_902807005.1. Classification (NCBI taxonomy): domain Bacteria; kingdom Pseudomonadati; phylum Chlamydiota; class Chlamydiia; order Chlamydiales; family Chlamydiaceae; genus Chlamydiifrater; species Chlamydiifrater phoenicopteri. The sequence goes on along the minus strand of NZ_LR777658.1, from coordinate 840,888 downwards.
AGTTTGTTGATAATAAGAGGACTGCGTCTGGTAGGGTGGGTTTATTCCCTTGCTCAACAAATTTTGCTTTTGTATAATCCGCTGAAACTTATTTGTAACGGCTTCGTATCGGGATTCTTGTATTGAGTCCGATCCTCATTTGGAGGCGCTGCTGTTACGTATGAAAAGGAGATAATTATGAAAAAAATCGTTTTTGCTGCTTTGGCTCTGTCAGCTTTGGCTGTAGCTCCTCGAGCTTTTGGAAACAACCATGTTGTTTTCACTGCCGTTGCGGACGAGGATAAATCTTGTGAGGATAACAAAGAAGAAGGCGAAAACGAAGAAAAATCCTCTGAAGAGGGTGCTATTTCTTCTTCTTCTTTTAATTCAAACAAGTATCCATGGTTGAAAGGCTTTGAAAACTGGAAGCCAGTAGAAAAAAATGGATAAGACCTCTGTATAGTGGTTAACCAATAGTCTGGTGGGGATGTGTATTCTCACCGGACTTGAGAGAAAGGCTGTAGAAGCTTTTTTAAAAAATTTCCTTTCGACGTGACTTTTCCCCTCATTCTCCTTTCTACACCGTGTGCTAAAAAAATTTGTAACAAAATCTTGAATGTAAGTATTTTGAGCTGTAAAAAGCTCCAAACGTTTGCGGGCGGGGTGGCTATGTTTTTTACTGGGGAAGCATCTATATGATGAAAAAACACTTTTTTTTCGATAGAGTTTTAAGCGTCCTTCTTCTTGGAGCGTTGCTCCTTCTCTACTGGTCTTCGGATCTCCTGGAAAGAGATATCAAGACTGTAAAAGGTAGTGTGACCGACATTAGATCTGATGTTCGGGATATAGTTTCGCTCATTAAGCAAACTCACAAGAGCTGCGGGAGTCCTTCTTCTATGCAATCTTTGGGAGAAGAATCTCGTGATATAGCTTCTCTATGTTGTTTTGATGACAAAAATGTCGGGGATCCTAGTCTTCCTAATCTATTATTTTCAGATCCCTATGTTTCATCGACTTTACCAACTCTTTTAGGGGATAAATTCCTTCCTAAAGGGGTTTTGCGATGGGCTAACGTATGTCGGCCAGAAAATTTAAGCCCTTTCAATGGTTTTGAAAATATTGTGCGAATGTATGAAATATGCGTGCCGTCTTTAGCTACACAACATGTTGGTAAATATGAGAAATTTGCTCCTGAGTTAGCTGTGAAGATTGAAGAGAAACTGTTAGATGATGGCTCTGGAGACAAAGAATTTCGCATATATCTTCGCCCGAATGTTTTTTGGCACCCCATTGATCCAAATCTATTTCCTAAAACATTTTCTTTACACCCTATGTTTTTAGAAAAAAAACCCGTAACTGCCGAGGATTTCAAATTTTTCTATGACGTCGTGATGAATCCTTACGTTGCAGATATGAGAGCAGTGTCCTTACGGGCTTATTTTGAAGATATAGTTTCTTTTGTTGTACATAATGATCTAGAATTCAGTGTTCGTTGGAAAGCTCATCCGGTTCCAGAAGAAGATGGAAAAGTTGTCAACAAGGTCCAGTATGCAGCATTCATTAATACCTTATGCTTACAACCATTGCCGAGCTTTGTTTATAAATATTTCTCCTCTGGAGAAAAAATTGTTCCCGAAGACGAAGAAGAGGACACCTATAGAGTTAACTCTATTTGGGCTCAAAATTTCTCGACACACTGGGCTCTAAATTACATTGTCAGTTGTGGTCCTTACATATTCTCTGGGATGGACAGCGAACGCATTCGGTTTTTAAGAAATCCCGACTACTTTAATCCTCTGGCTGCATTGGTAGAAGAAAAAATTGTTCTTTTGAGAGATAGCACGGATTCCCTATTTCAAGATTTTAAAGCTGGCAACATAGATATTGCTTATTTACCACCCAATCATAAGGAAAATTTAGAATCGTTTATGAAAAGCCCCTCATACCAACTCCAAGCTGGGAAGGGCGAGGGCATTCGTATGGTGTCCTCTTTAGATAAAGCCTATTCCTATGTCGGATGGAACTGTTTTTCTGTGTTTTTTCAAGATGCCGACGTGCGTAGAGCTATGAATATGGCTATTGATCGTAATCGCATTATAGACCAAGTCCTTGGTGGAGACGGATTTACAATTAGCGGGCCCTTTTCCATACACTCGCCATCATACAACCATAGTGTGCAGGGGTGGCCATACTCCCCAGAAGAAGCTTCTAGGCTTTTAGAAGAGGCTGGGTGGATAGATAGAGATGGAGATGGAATTAGGGAAAAAGTAGTTGATGGGATAGTTGTTCCCTTCCAGTTTCGCTTGTGCTACTACGTGAAAAGTGTAACCTCTCGCACTATTGCGGAATATATTTCCACAGCCTGTAAAGAAATTGGCGTTGATTGTAGTCTTTTGGGGCTCGACGTAGCAGACCTTTCGCTTGCTTTTGAAGAAAAGAATTTTGATGCCATTCTCATGGGTTGGTGCTTAGGATCTCCTCCAGAAGATCCTAGGGCCCTATGGCATTCTGAAGGAGCCTTAGAAAAGGGGTCTGCAAATGCTGTAGGATTTAAAAATCAAGAAGCGGACGCAATAATAGAGAAGCTAAGCTACGAGTACGATAAAGAGAAGCGGCTGCAATTGTACCACAGGTTTCATGAAATTATTCACGAGGAAGCTCCCTATACTTTCCTGTACTCCAGAAATAGCATACTGCTCTACAGAGACTACGTAAAAAATATTTTTGTTCCCAAAATGCACACGGATTTGATTCCAGAAGCTCAGGACGGCGTGGTAAACCTTTCTATGGCGTGGCTTAGTAAGGAGGAAGAGTGTTTAGGTATATCTTAAAACGATTACTGTTCTTCCCTGTAACATTGTTTTCCATTATCTTGGTCAACTTTGTGATTTTAAACTTGGCTCCAGGAGATGTCTTAGAAGATAAATCCATTGATAGTTCTGGAGAAGCCGGAAAGTCTGAGAAAGTTCGTGTCTGCAAAGGGCCTGATAGATATTTGCAATTTCGTGAGCACTACGGATTAACATTACCCATACTTTTTAATGCCAGACCCTCAATTTCCTTGAAGCAGGTGCAGGCAGGGATTCATTCTATCATTGACGCAGTTGAGTCTTCTAAAGGAAGTTCAGAAAAGAGGGTGAAGGTGGATTCGCTCTCAAAATTGAGAGTTTTTTGGGGAGATAGGGCGAAGTTTATTATGCCTATACTACTTTTTGAGGCCTCTAATACCTCTGCAACTCCTCTCTACCGAAATATTGCTGCAGACTTGTTCATCCGAGGAGGAATTCGTCAAGGTGTAACAGGGGCAGGACTATCCGCTGAACAAAAGAAGCAGAACAAAGAAATCGCTGCTTCCAATACAAAACTAGTCTCATTACTCAGTAAGGGATACGGAAGTATCGAAGATCTCGAAGTTAAAGTTTCCGAATTGAAACAGTGGTTTTCTGATCACGGGGGCATAGAGGCTTTCTCCTACACGACAAAACAAAAGTGGAAGATATTTTTCTTTGAGACTAGATTCTCGGGGTATTTATCTCGAATTTTAAAGTTGGATTTTGGAACGATGAGGAATGACCCTAATCGTACAGTTCTTGCTGAAGTCGCTTCTCGAATACAATGTTCTATGATTTTGTCTGTCCTCCCGTTGGTTGTTGTTTTTGTCCTCTGTCAGGTTTTTGGTATGATTATGGCAATAAATAGAAATCGTTGGATAGATCATGTTCTCAATATTTTGTTTTTGATTTTATTTTCTATTCCAGTTTTTGTTGCCGTACCCTGGATTATTGATAAGTTTGTAATTAACAAAAATATTCCGTTTACGAACATGCCTATGCCGTATAGCGGTTTGAGATCTCCTCCAGAGATTTTTTCTGGACTGACTTCTTTTGGTAAGATTATAGATGTCATTACTCACTGCTTTTTACCATTTCTGGCTGTTAGTTACTGGGCTTTAGCTGCTCAGTCCCGGTTGAGTCGCTCCGTGTTTTTAGAGATTTTAAATCAGGACTATATTCGGTCTGCATACGCTAGAGGGATTTCAAATATAGAAGTATATATTAAACATGTTGGTCGTAATGCTGCCGCCTCTTTGGTTACAGCATTGGCTTCTTCTCTGGGGGCTATTCTGGGAGGGTCTCTTGTTGTAGAAACTCTTTTCAATATAGATGGTTTTGGGAAGTTTTTTTACCAAGCTATTTTGAATCGAGATCATAATGTGGTGCTCTTTTCCGTGCTTGCTGGGTCTACGCTATCTTTATTAGGGTATTTGGTCGGCGACATAGCTTATGCCCTACTAGATCCTCGTGTACAATTTGACAAAGTGAGGAGGTAAGCTTATGAGTAGACAAGACAAGACTACCGCTATAGACTCTCCTTTTAAAGCTTTTATTCGCGCGTATAAGAAGAATTTTTTAGCATCAATCGCTTTTAAGGTTTTTTTAGTGATCGCCTTAATAGGCGTTTATGCCCCACTTTTTGCCTCAGGAAAGCCCGTTCTTGTTTACTGGAACGGGAAGTACTACTGGCCACTTTTTCGTTATTTGTGGTTCAAGGGCTACTACACAAAATCTATAGATATTTTCTTTAATGTTCTGATGCTTTCTTTGCCCTTTTTTATTCTTTCTTGGAAGTTGTTAAAGGGAAAGATTCGAGGGGTTGTAGTGGGCTTGTTTGCGATACTTCATCTTGCTGTATTTTCTATTGTAGATGCAGGGTATGTTAAAGACCCCACAGGGGATGAACAGTTGAGATTATTAAGATCGACAGAACTGTGTGCACAAAAAGAAGATGAAGATCAAGAAGCTCTGGTTATAGTCCCTAAGGATTCGCGTACCTGGGATTATGAAAAAAGTTTCATGAGTACATATGAAAAGTTAGGTTTGTTGATTAGATCTTTATACCGAGTTCGACAGGATGCTGCCTTACAAAAACATTGCGTGGCTTTTGAAGGGAGAACAGGGAAAAAGATGCCCACGCTGAGACAAATGGAACTTTACAATGAAGAAACATGTTTGGAACGTTTAAACAGCAGGTTAGATAAATTAAAGCCAGCCTATGAAATTGCATGTTCCGAATGGGAGACTGCTGTCAATGATTTTCGTCCTTACTTAATGGAATTATCGAAAACTCAGCATGATATGAATATAGCTCTCTATAGACATGAGGGAGACTTTCATCAATTGCAGTCAGAATACTTAAAAGTTTCTGAGCAGTCTTCAGCAACACAGAAGAAATTGATTTCTGTAAGGAAGGTATTGGAGGATTACGGCAAGCTTCAGGGGGGCATCAATTTTATCAAGAACAAGAGGCAGTGGATAGAAGAAGAGTCCAGTCGTTTAAAGATTCTGATAAGTCCTTTGTTTTCTGTTTTCCATTGGGAAGAAGATGCCGGCGGATCCAGAGAGATGAACAAAATTGTCTCTTGGTGGCAACTGTCTCGTATCAATCAGAAAGATTTATTGTCTTCACTGATTTTTGGTGTACGAATAGCTCTTACCGTTGGAGGTGTAGGAGTTTTTCTCGCCCTCTGCATAGGCGTCCCCATAGGTCTCATTTCTGGGTATTTTGGTGGTAGAGTAGATCTTTTCCTATCCCGGTTTACTGAAATATGGGAGACCATGCCGGTCTTGTTTATTCTGCTTCTTGTGGTGTCTATTTTGGGTGTAAAGTCTTTATTCTTAGATACCGTGATCCTGGGTTTATTTGGTTGGGCTAGTATCAGTCGTTACGTTCGGATGGAAACGTTAAGACAGAGAGAGCTTCCTTATGTATTGTGTGCTAAGAGCATGGGTTGCAGTCGTTTGCATATCATGTTTGGTCAGATTTTGCCTAATGCAATTTTTCCTGTAATTTCTCTTCTACCTTTTTCTATGATGTCTATGATTAGCTGTGAGGCTGGGTTAACATTTTTAGGCTTAGGGGAGGAAACTTCAGCTTCTTGGGGAGCTCTCATGAGGGAGGGTGTAACGGCCTTTCCCGCAGAAAGCCGAGTGCTATGGCCTCCAGCTGTAATGTTAACGTTGTTGTTAGTTATCATAGCTCTCATCGGAGATGGAGTACGAGATGCTTTAGACCCAAGACTTAGGGATTAGTGAGCTTTGTGGTTTGTTCAAAAAGTAGAAGATCTTTGTAAAACTCCTTTATTTTTTCAGGATAGTTATCTCTTCGAACCCGGTGGCAGGGAATAAATAAAAGTAAGGGATTTGTGTTGCATATTGTATCAATTTCCTCTGTGTCTACGTTGGCTTGTTTTGCTAGTTCTTTAGAAGAAAGAGCTTCCCCAAACGGGATGGTGCAGATTAAATCAAAGATCAATCTTTGAATGGGCGTTAATGGAGTTTTTTTGAAGCATCTTGGAAGATCTTGAGACGTCTTATTAGAATAACTGATCAGCCAGTTAACCGTTTCAATCATGGGCTGGTGCGCTGAAGAGCCTAAGAAAAGGCAGTCAAACAGGGGAGATCTCGCAAGGAAACTTTGGATAGGGACGTGCTTGTCAAAACGGACCACCACTCGGAGAGAAGGGAAGGAAGACATCACCAACCCCTGAGAGCAGGTTTGGAATAATATTTTCTTTGTTTGCTTCGAAACAAGTTCCAATTTCGAAGGAGAAGAAAACATTGCTATCCTGCTAAATTATTTAGCCTTTCAAACTTAGCTTTTGTCACAACTTTCCCGTGGTGATACCACTCTTTTTTGGAAATATCGCCTGCGTATATTTTTCTTACCCCATGTAGGTTATTATTTTTCCAAGAAACTTCTTCCGCTATAGCTTCGTTTTCGTTATAGCGAAGTTCTAGTCCTTCTTTAGATCCTTTTACATAAGAAATTTCCGCAACTTTGCATCCATTTTTGAAAACAGTAGTCATGCCGTCTTGGTATCCGTAACGCCATTCTTCTATAGTGTTAGGAATGCCTCCGATTAAGTATGTTAGACGCAATCCGTGAGGGTAGCCGTTAACATAGTGTACGATAGATTCTGGATCTCTGTTGGAGTAAAAAGTAATGCGTTTGATCATTTCTCCATCACGGAAAATTTCTTCTGTCAGTAAAGCATTATCAGGAGAAAACGAGGAACGGACACCAGACCCTTGAGAAATAGTGGAAGTATACTTTCCATTCCTTGATGAATAGAAACCCTCGACAATTTTTCCTCCGGAGACCGTTTCAATAAAATAAGGGGTAGAGACTGTATCTGCTTCGTTCCCTTCAGACCAAAGGGACGTTACATGGGCTCCATCGTCTTTAAAAACTTCTTCTCGAGCAGGCAACCCGTTAACGAAAAATGTTTTTATAGACAGGAGGCGCCCCATGTCATAAGTTTTCACTTGGGCTATAGTTTCACTGTGAGGGAACGTAGCGGTAACTTCTCCGTGATAAGAACCCGAAGAGAATACTTCATGAATAACAGAACCATCTTTTAAAACTTTAGTGACAGTTCCATCTTTACCTCTTCTAACCCATTCCTGCTTTGAGACAATGATTCCATAGTTATTGCGGTAAGTTTCTTTCATAATTAAAGAATCCTTAGGTGCTCCAAAAGCTGATAGAGAGGAGAGAGGCAAACTAAGTAACAAAATGAGTAGTAAACGCATAATCATCTAAATTTTATAAAGTTATTCTCTTTCGAGTTGTTGGTGCAACGAAGTGATTAATAAATTATATTCTTCATCGACTTCTTGATTAGACAATGTTTTTGTATTTCCTCGGAAGGTTAATCGCAAGGAAATATTTCTAACGTTGCTATCAATACTCTTACTATCACGGTATATACTGACGACCGTGACACTTTCAAGCCATTTAGAGTTTAGAGACAAAAGTTTTTTCACCAAAGTAGACGAAGGGATTTTATCTGGAACGGGCAAAGTAACATCTCTAAACGATGAAGGGAAAGGAGAAACAGGTTTGTAAGAAACATGTTCTTTGGGAAGTAGTTTTAGAAGTTTATCTAAGAAAATTTCGGCAAAAAGTACCGGCTGAGAGATGCCTGCTTTTCTTAAATACTTGGGATGCACGGAACCAATAATTCCTAAATCCGTTTTTTTTACTCTTAACAAGCCTTGTTGGAATGGATGAAAAAGGGGTGAGTCAGAAGGGTCTACATCTAGTGGAATACTTATACCTAAATCGCAGAGAAGTTTTTCTATCAAGCCCTTTATTGAGAAAAAGGATAGTTTTTTGTCGGTAGGCATCCAAGAGTTAGGGGAAGGTTCTCCTCCTAGTATGAGTCCTAGAACTTCTTTTTCTTGGTAACGCTCATTGATTTTATCATAAACTTTTCCAATTTCGAATCCCCTGAAGGAGTTGTGCCGGCGATTAAAAGCGTTTGCAGCACAGGATAACAGGCCAGGGAACAAAGAAGGTCTTAATAATAAAGAGCTTTTTGATCCAGAGAGATGAATGTTAGATTCTGTTTTTGGATAGAGTTCCGCGGAGGCTGGTGCTAATAGGTCTTCTGTGTAAAATTCCAGCAGACCAAATCCTGTTAAGGAGTGAACAAGTTGACGATTTAAAGAGTAGAGAGGGGGGTAGGCTTCGCGTACTTTAGAGGTGGCGACAGAGCTTTGGGTGTGCGCGATAGAGTGAAAACCTACAGCACGAAAAAGTTCTTCAATGAGGTCTGTTTCTGTTGTGATGTCGTGACGGTAGGAAGGGACTTCGACAACTATTCTATCTTCCTCTTTCTTAACGACCTGGAATCCAAGGCGTTCGAGTCTCAAACAACATTCTTTTTGATCTAGAGAGGTGCCTAGTAAACGATTGACTTGAAATGTTCGTAGATAGACAAATTTTGCTTCGTAAGGAGAATTTTCCAACACATAGACATGCTTCACTTTAGCTTGAGGGAAGATATCTAGGATAAGATGAATGGCGGCATAAAGTGCTGGTAGAACGTTCTTTGGATCGACGCCTCTAGAAAACCTGTAACTGGCTTCTGTCTGTAGTCCTGTTAAAGATATAGACTTACTAATTGTTTGCGGAGAGAAGTAGGCGGCTTCGAGAACTATAGACTCTGTGGAGTCCTGAATAGACGAGGATTTGCAACCGATCACACCGGCAATGGCAAGAGTTTTTTCCTTATCCTTAATGACGAGCGTAGATTCAGGCAAAAGAAGTTCTTCATTTTGTAATGTGGTTATGCTTTGAGAAGAATTTAGTTTGGAAACAGACAAAGAGTCGGTATCAACGAATCTTCGATCGTAAGCATGTAACGGTTGGCCCAACCCAAGCATAATGTAGTTAGTGATATCTACAATTGCATTGGTGGGCTTTTGTCCTAATTTTGTTAGTGTTTCTTGAAGTCCTTTTGGGGAGGGGATATTGGCTATACCTGTGATTTCTGCAAAGGCGAAGAGAGGGCAAGCGTCCTCATCTGCTCGGTCAAAAGAGGGGCATAGTAAGGTAGGGAAGGGAGAGAAATTCCATTCTTGGGGAGTTATTAAAGTTTTTCCTAGAGCGAAGGCTATTTCTCTAGCAACTCCTAGCAGGGAGGCACAGTGTCCTAAATTAGGAGTGAGAGATAATTCAAGACTTACGCTGCCCAAGATAATAGAAAGATCTTCTCCTAATGGGGTATCGCTGGGCAGTTCTAAAATTCCTTCAGAAGAATTTTCTGCAGCGATACCTAGTTCCTCTGTGGAACAACACATGCCAAAGGATTCTACTCCGCGAATTTTAGATTTTTTTATTTTGTAGGTAGCTCCTTCAGAAGAGGTCAAAGTAGCGCCAACTTTTGCGAAAGCTGTAATTATACCCTCACGGCAATTAGAAGCCCCACATACAACCTGGGTAAGAGATTCTCCATCACTAACTGTGGCCACCCGCAATTTTTCTGCATCAGGATGTGGACGGACCTCTAGAATTTTGACGGCAACAACATCGGAGAAGGATTTTTCTTTGCTTTCTGATATGGTGGCTTCTATACCGATGATGTCGCAGGCTCGCAGGATTTCTTTTAAAGAGATGGGAGAGCTGAAGTAGCGTTGTAATGCCTGTAAAGGGATGAGCATAGCTTGCAAACGTTTTTGATAGGAGATTTTACGAGAGAGAATGTATAGTGGCAAGAGTTTTAATGGTTCTGCGCGGCAGGACGGGAGATCTTGTTGAAGAATGAGCAAAGTAGGGCAAGGGAAATGGTTATTACAATCTTTGGTTCTCAGCATAGCTCTGAATATCGTTTCGCTATTTCTTCTATATTCGGCGGTTTTTCACAAAGACATTTACAAGTTAAATTTGTTTAATGGTCCTATGGTAGCCAAGACTAGGTCTTCGGCTGCATTCCCAGATAATTTTATAGAAATTTTGACCGCTCTTTCTCTAAAGGATTTGTTCACTTTGTTAGATTCTGAGGGTACTGTTCACGGAAGACCTCTGAAACAATTTGCTCTTGGAGCGGCAGTTTCTTTCCATCATTTTGACATAGTCAAGGCTATAGAGAAGCCTGTTTCTATGGTTGAATTGGAAGAGAGAGGAAAAAAGATTCTTGTTCCAGAGGGGCTAAAGGAATTGGAATATGATTTAGCAAAGAAATTTTTTTTAGGGGAACAGTATCCCTATACCTCTAGGGGGTTATTTGTACAGCTAAATCAGGGGCTTCGAACAGGGGACGTTTCTGAAGATCTGATAGTAGCTTTCTGTTCCACTCCAGAATTTCTTTATTTTCGAACCTTGCTTGTGGGAGCAGAGGAGAAAGTGTCTTCGTTAGCATCCTTAGTTCGGATGGTAATTTTGGGCGGAGAAGAGGTGTTTTTTTCTTTATGCTCAGAAAAGGCTCGTGCAACATTGGTTTCTGATGCAGCTCGTCGGCAATGTTTGTCTACGTACCTTAGAGCAGAGTTCCCTTTAGCTTCATTGCTTTTCTTGGTTCACGACGTTGATTATGTCATGCATACCTTTTCTGATGAAAAGCTAATAAAATTCCTTCGAATATTGCCTATGGAATCTCATTATGCAAAAGATTTTTGTCATCAGATTCTTGTTTCGCCGCGCTCGCTAGAAGTAAAAAATGTAGCCAGGATGCAACTTTCACAAAAAAACGGGGACGGAAGAAGTTTAAAAGAAAGAGAGCCATTAGAAAAAGGGCAGGACTACCTGGTCAAGGAAGGAGATTCTTTATGGTCTGTAGCGAAGAAATTTGGTATAGGAGTAGAAGCTCTATCCCGAGCCAATGGAATGAAAACGGACAAAATTTTACCCGGAACTCGACTGAAAATTCCCTGTAAACGCGAGTCATAGAGGGGGTTCTTGTTGCAGAGCCTCCTCCACAGAAGTTCCTGGGAGAAAGTCTGGTCCCCCCGGATGCCATCCGCAGCATTTCACAATCCGGCAAGAGATGAGCCATAAAGCTTTTCTTGTTTTGTAATGATGAAGGGCTTGTAGAGCGTAAAAGGAGCAGGAAGGGAAAAAACGGCAAGATTGTCCGAAGAATGGAGAAAGAAATAGACGATAGGCCTTTATTGTGGTTGTTAAAAACTTTTTCATTTAGATGACATTAAAAACATCTTTCAACAGGGCTACTGATAGTTCTAACATAATTAGGCATATGATCGTCCATTCTAAAGACGAAGAATGTTGGTGGTTCAACTGATCGTTTAAAATTTCTAATAAATCTCCCAGAACGGTTAACCTATGATTGAGAACGTTGATACGGGATTCAATATCTAGGCAAAGAAAAACGTCTCGGTAAATGGGTTGAGTTTCTGGGTGTTCCCAGAAAAAATCTGGTTCGTCAAGGATATCAGAATGTAAGTTTACGGAAGCCTTTTCTAAAAACAGTTGGCCTATTCTTTTCCCTATCGTTCTTCTGGACATGCGGATATGTCCTTTGGTAGCCAAGTCTTTAGGGAGTCTTTTAGAATTTTCGATGGTTTTGTAAATAGTTTCTTCAAAAATCGTTAACTTGACGGATTGGGCTAATCCAAAAGAAATAGCTAACTTAGTGTTAACAGAAGAGTCAGACAAGACTAACTTGTCTCTTCGTATTAGTAATTTTTCTCCGTAATCAAAATTATATTTGTCGATCTCAGGGTGTTTGATGACTTCTTGGGAAGCTGGAGCCAACGTTTGTAACAGGCGAATTTCATCTTGTTCATTCCACCCCCAAAAAACAGTAGTTCCGTAAGAGAAGAAAACCGCAATCATATCAGGATTCTCATTAGAGATTACTAACACATACTCTCTTGAGAGGGTCGTGGTGTAATGCGCTTTTAATAGGTGGAAAAGAACATGTAGATTGTACGCAGAAGCGGTACAATAAGCTGTGCAACGCATGGTGGTTTATAAAATTTTTTACCCCCAATGTACCTGATTTCTTTATCTTCGGAAATGTTTTTTTTCTTGTTCAAAACAGGTAAAGCTTTGTAAGCTTTCTTCCTATCTAAATAGGGCCCTTTCTTTGCGGGAGTGGCGGAATTGGTATACGCGCTGTCTTGAGGTGGCAGTGGAGCAATCCTTAGGGGTTCGAGTCCCCTCTCTCGCATGGTTCCGTTTAATTTTTGTCGTTGCCAAATAACAGTACGTCTTGAGATGGTAGGCTTTTGGAATGTCTCAGGAGTCGTCTAGGAATGCAGCAACTCTTCTTTAAGTTTTTCAGGCTTTCGTTTTGTATTTTTCTTTCCGTCTCCTTATCGATATCTTTAAGTGTCGAGGCTCTTGATGGTGCTTCGGTTAGGAACGGCTTGGATACAGGGACTTTTAGAACAGCAAAAAACTTCTCTTATGGGGAAGAAGAGCTTCACATAGAGCGTTTTGATTTTTCAAAAAAATACCCAGAATTGCAAGACATAGAGATCGATGCAAAGAGAAATAAGAGAGTTTTTTTAGATTGTTCCGGTCAATTTCCTCTTTTAAAAACGATCTCTTATGAAGGAACTTTCGGAGTATTGAATGGGACTTTTACTGGAAACTATGAATCTTTAGATTATGTATCCATTTGTTGTACTTCATGTAAGATTAATTTGACATTCGATGGTACTTGGAGAAAAAATGCCTATGTCAATATTTGTAATCGTTCGGAAGCTATTTGCTTACGATTGCCCAAAACTATTGGCGTTATCATTCAAACGCATACGTCATTTGGAGGAAAGGTAAACATTTCCCCAGAGTATTTTCAAACGAAGAAGGGATTACGAAATAAATCTTTTCGTAATGAGTTAGCTGGAAGCGTTCCAACAATAACTTTTGACATTCAAACTGGTGATGGGGGAAGCATCACAGTGTTGTGATTAATCTTCTATGATAGTGTTAAAGAGTTTTGAAATAGAATCTTTTAGACATACGTTGAAATTTGCAAGCTCCTCTAAATTAGAGAATTTTTTACTAGATATTAAAGCCAGAAGAAAACGTTCTTCATCTCGAGAAAAAGGAATGCTACCGGCGGGGCTGTGTTCTGCACAAAACCGGTACCCTTTGTAGCGGTGCACAGTATCCGTTAAGTGTTTCTTGCAGTCTCGGCAATAAGGACTATCAGCCAGGATTCCTTCGTATTTCATAAGTTTTAGTAGAAAAGCTGATGCCAAAGTTTGTGGATATTTCACCTTAGGTATTCGATGAAGGAGATTTGCAAATAAGACATATAAATCTTTAGACGGCTTTTCCTTCCATTGGGTGGAAAGAATTGCTTCGATCATTTTCCCTGACGCCATTAAAGCATTGTAATTTGTTTTGATTTCTAAGTAAGGATTAATAATTTCCGCTTCAGTAAAGCGCCTCATTTTTGGAGGGTGATGAGTGAAGGTGTAGTAGGCATGAGTAATAGGAAGCAGCGTTTCTCTTTCAGTGAAATTAGGCGACAAGCCACTCTTTGCGAATACCGAGATAAGTCCCGAAGGAGTGAATATAGTGACTGTACAACTCTGTTTTTCTAAAGGAACAGTTTTAAGAGAAATTCCTGGGATTCTTATGAGCATGGGGAATAGATTTTTTGTGGTCGTTTTTTGAGTTAAAATAGTAATTCATTAAGTCCGTAAACGACGGCAGTCCTTCGGAGAATTCAAAGGTTTGGGTTTCTGCATTAAAAAAACCTGTCAGATGTTGTTTTGATGAAGTTAATGCTATGCAAGGTGCTCCGATGAAAGCATTATACCCTAGGGCCTGAAAAACCGTTTTCTGATTTAAAACTTTTGACTTGCACTCGACTAATAGTAAAGGTTCAAATGGGGGACAAGACTGTTTTCTCCCTTGATAAGTATAAAATTTAGGTGTAACGACGAGGATGTCCATGCGTCTGTGAGGGAGTTTAAGATTGTGATTCTTAGTAAAAAGAACGGACAAGGAGCGTAATTCCTTCTCCAAGATAAGAAGATTTTTGGGGTATCCTAACTTTGTAGTGAGGAGGTGGACTACTTTTTGTCTTACGATCTCTTCGGGTCTTGAGGACTCTCCTTTCGAGCTAATAAATTTTTTTTCTGTAGAAGATGCTTCGAGAGGAGTTTTTTTTAAGGGCATAGTAACCAATTCAAGGTATCATAGGAAGTAGGGCGCTAGAAGTCCTAACGATCGTACTGTTTCTACAATGGTGTATTTTCCATTATGCTTGTTAAACAAATTTTGGACAGCAAAACAAGATTTTGTATTGATTTCGATATCGAAAGGAACGCACCGAAGAGGGCTCGAACCTCTAACCACCTGGTCCGAAGCCAGGTACTCTATCCAATTGAGCTATCGGTGCCTAAAAGAAAAGTCTTCGGAAGCAGTTTAATCAAAGAAATGGAGAAACTCAAGAAAAACTCCTAAAAATCACTAGTTTAACGATAAGCTTTCGAGAAGAATGGTTTCGGTGTTCTCTAGGATAACGGCACGTTCGATCACGTTGGAAAGTTCTCGGACATTTCCTGGCCAATGGTAATCTAGTAAAGATTCTTTTGATTCTGAGGATAAGGCTTTAATCTTTTTCCCGTTCATTTTGCAGAATTTATTTAGAAAAAAATTTGTTAAAGGCATGATGTCCGCTTTCCGCTCTCTCAGAGGAGGAATGTGAATGGAGACAACATTGAGTCGGTAATATAAGTCTTTTCTAAAGGATTTATCCTCTAAAGCTTCCCGTAAATTTCTATTGGAAGTTGCTAAGATGCGTACATCGACAGAAATAGTCTTCGTACCTCCCAAATGTTCAAATTCTCTTTCTTGAATCGCGCGTAATAACTTAGGTTGTAAGTTAATGGGAACTTCTGTGATTTCATCTAGGAGTAAAGTCCCTTTGTTAGCAAGTTCAAAGCGCCCAGCTTTTTTAATAGTAGCTCCTGTGAAAGCTCCTTTTTCATGACCAAAGAATTCTGATTCCATCAAGGGTTCAGGAATAGCAGCACAATTTACTTTAATGTATGGGCCTTGTGATCTAAGTGAGTTATTATGAATATATTGGGAAATAACTTCTTTGCCACAACCAGATTCTCCGTGAACAAAGACATTCGCATTCGTCCTAGCAATTTTTTTTGCTTGCAGAAGGAGGTTTTTCATTTCTAGACTCTCAGCTATTAGAGGATATTCAGAGTTACTAGAAGCCTCCGACTTAAAGAAGGAGTTTTGAGATAGAAGAGCTTTATGTTCTTTAGCCTTATCTATATATGCTAGCAAAGCTTCTGAAGAAAAGGGTTTGGTGAGGTAGTTAAAAGCGCCTTTTTGCATGGCTTCTACAGCGTTTTCAATGGTGCCGAAAGCTGTTATGACGAGAACTGGGGTCTCTGGGGAATATTTTTGAGCTTCAGAAAGGACGTCAAGGCCTGAGCCATCAGGCATATTCATGTCAGAAATAATGAGATCAAAAAAGTTTTTGCGAATAAGAGAACGAGCTTCCTTAGTATTTGTTGCGGTAGTTGCTGCATAGCCCCTAGATTCTAAAAGTTCTTGAAGGAAAGCTCTGAGAATAGGTTCATCATCAACAATAAGAATAGATTCTATAATCATTTGTTTGCGTCTTAAGGTATTTTTATGACAAAGGATGTAACATCGTTGACAGAGGAGACGGTAATTTCTCCTCCGTGCATATTCATAACTTTTTTCGCTTCGGGAAGACCTAGCCCATTGCCGGAAGCTTTTGTTGTGAAGAAAGGAGTAAAAAGGTTTTTAAAGATTTCCGAAGGGATCGTCTCTCCTTGGTTTGTTACCGAAATATCCCCATTTTCTTCTAAGCACAGAACGACGGAAGTTCCGGGGTAAGCGGCTTCACAAGCATTTTTTACGAGATTCCAGAGAACAGATTTTATTCTATCTGGGTCCATGGATTTGATTATGGAATCTTTTGCCTTTATTTCTTGCTTATAAGAAGGAAAGGTTGAAGTTAGAAGAGGTTCTAGAGAAGTGATAAAGTCTATAAGATTTGTTGCTTTTAAGTTTAATGGATTGGGTCGAGTATACTCAAGAATAGAGGATACTAAGGAGTTTAAAGAACGTGTACCGTCGACAATGGATTGCGCCATGCGTTTATGTCTAGGAGAAGAAAGCTCTTCTTTTAGAAGAGATGCGAAGCCTTCAATACCTGTTAAAGGGTTTCGAATTTCATGGGCTAAGGTTGCCGCTAATCGGCCGATTTCTGATATGTTTTTGTAGCGTTCTAAAGCGTTTTCTAGCTGTTTATACATAGATCTATCTCTGATCATGATGAAGAGATAAGGAGAATCATCAAGATCGTTGCCTCCACATCTTCGAACAAAAACTTCCAAATCTTTCGATAACCCTCCTTCCTCCAGGTTAAGAGCTACAGTTTTAGGGGTAGGAAGATTTTTTAACGCTTCAGAGACAGAAAACCCGAGAAAGGCATCAGGGAAAACATCAAAGAATGACTGATGTAGCAAGGGGTAATTTTCTGGGAAGCCTAAAATAGTTTTTGCTTCAGTATTGCAGACTGTTATGGATCCATTTTGCGCTATTAAAAAAATACCATCGGGGATAGAGGAAAGAATATACTCAGTTTCTCGAGACGATTTTTTTAGTCTAGAGACTATTGCGCTCAACTCAGAGCTAATTTTTTTAGCTGAAGAAGGAAGCTGTTTTTGTGATGCAGGTATATAAGAATGAGAACAGGTTTTTGTGGAATGGATATTATCGCTCATAGGTCGATGCTCAGTCTTCTTTGGGTGTAATGAGTTTCATCCAGAGATAAGACCTTTTCTATTAATAGACGAATCTCTGTCAGCTCTTTATAGATCTCTATAGAAGGAGCTTCTTTAAGGTAACTTTGGAAAGGTTCTAACTTCTCATCGACACGTTTGATACAAGAAAGAAGAATTCTTTTTTGTCGTAAAGATTGTTCCAAGTCTGAGAGCGAGAGAGAACTTTCAACTTCTGTGAGTTTTAATATGGCCGAAAAGAACCCCTTCTTCTTTTTTAGGAGATGTAAGGGGGATTCCTCGTCCATTATGTCAAAAATCTTCTAGAGACCGCTTTTCCCTAGGAAAAACCACCGACTATTTTATGGCAACTTGAAAAAAGCAAGGCAAAACGAAGAACTTTGGGAAAGAAAAAGTAAGGAGTAAAAAAACTGCCGGTGATCGGACTCGAACCAACACCTTATTGCTAAGAGTAGATTTTGAGTCTACCGCGTCTACCATTCCGCCACACCGGCATAAAGAGTATCCAAGGATAGGAAATCGATGATATATAGGCAAGGGCTTTTACCGAAATCTCTAGAGAGGTGCTATGGAGAATGTAAATTTTCGGACTCGTAAAAAGTTTCTATAAAAATTTCAACGCCATTTGCTAGGGGTTCAAAGGAAAAAGCGAGCTCTTTGTTTGTAATTTGATAGGGAGAAAAAGCGAATGTATAATCGGAAGGAGCAGTTCTAGGATACATTTTTTTCAATGATGGCGTTAGTTTCTCTATGAAGAAGATAGCGGAAAGATCATCCTCAAGATTGGACGAAGTTATAGTTAGAGTGGCAGCATTTCCTGATAAATGTTTGGGATTTAGGGGCTCTCCGATAGATTTTTTGAATAAAAAGTGTCGCTTACAAGAATAACCTTCTCTTATGGTTATGGTGTATTCCTTGGAAAAAACCTGGTATAGGATAGCTACAGCTTGAACAAGCCGAGGATTTATAAATTCTCTTCCATTTTTTATAGGGAGTCCATGAGAAAAAAGCCCTTTACAGTCTTGGAAAGGAGGACGATCTAAAATTTGATCTGTTCCCCTACAGTAAAAAGAATGCTTGGTAATGATATGAGAAAAATTGGGTTGCCAAGAGTAGCAAGGGGGTGCCACGGAATAATTCGTTGGGAGAAAAATAACACTAGAATTTTTTTGAGAAGAGACTCTTTCTGCTATGGTGACGCCTTTAAAGTGAGTTCGATTTTGGCAGCTGTTTAAAACGAATGTAGAGGAGATCAGGAGGAAGGATGAGAAACCTTTTACAGCAATCTTGTATAAACTTTTAGTCACGGAGTTCCTCACTGTTTTATCTCTGATTATTAAAGATTTTTTATTTGTTTAACCGTACAAAATATCTTCTAACGAAAGAAATAGTTAGTTAATCTCTCTGAAAACTAACTGTGTGAGAGCGTTTCTTTGGAGTTTTAATTATGAGAGTTCGGGTAGAAAATTATCAGATTTTTTTGTTTGACTTTGATGGATTATTAGTAAACACGGAGCCGTATCATTTTGCTGCGTTCAAGGATGCTTGTCTGGAGTTTGGGTTCGCTCTTTCCATTGATTTTTCTCAATATTACCGGTTGGTATCCGAAGGTAGGCTTTTTTTGAAAAATTTTCTTATAGAATTATTTCCTGAGATAGCTTCATGTTGGGAAGCTCTTTATGAAAAGAAGGAGAGGTTGTACCATAATTTATTAGTAAAAGGCTCCCCTCAGTTAATGCCAGGAGCTGCTAGTCTGATAGAAAGGATTTGTATGGAAGAAAAGACTAGCGTGCTTGTGACAAATTCCTCTGGCCGCTTTGTTGATAAAGTGGCAGAAGAGCACCCAGTGTTACAAAAACTTTCTTTTCGAATAGTGCGCGAAGACTACTCTAGGCCTAAGCCGTATCCGGACGCTTATGAGCTAGCTTATAGTAGGTATGTGTCATCTAATGATCGAGTGGTGGGTTTTGAGGATTCCATTAAAGGCGTGCAAGCACTCTCTTGCATAGACGCAGATATAGTGTGTGTTAACAAAGATCACTCCATAGATAAAACTACTCTTGCTCACAAGAAGGGGGGGAGATTTTATCAGTTGCGCTCTTTAGAGGAGGTAGGTTGAGGCTTTATCTTGGAAGGGGTCTGGGGTATAAAAAACGCGGAATAAAGAAAGACCCTTACTTGGTGCAGTTTCTGGGGCAAGGGATCTGTCTTTCCGGGATAGAAGATCCAAAACAAAATTTGGAGAGTTTTTTCTTTGCCCTATATGTATGAGTGTGCCAACGATATTGCGGACCATTTTATAAAGAAAACCGTTCCCCGTACAACTTATTTCTAAGAGATGTTCGTTGATGAAACGTAGAGATAAGGAGTAAATGGTTCGTATTGTGGATTCATAAGCTCGCCCACTGTTAGCAAAAGCAGAAAAATCGTGCTCTCCAATAAAATAAGAAGCCGCTTGTTGCATGAGCTCTATGTCTAGTTGCACAGGAATATTGTGGACAAAATTGTAGTGCAATGGGGATGTCTTTTTTAAAAATGAGAGGTAGTAGCGGTACTCTTTTTTTTGTGCACTATAGCGAGCGTGAAAGGAAGCGGGGGCCTCTGCTATGGATAGTACGGAGATTTCCTTAGGAAGTACGGCATTTAATGCCAGCAAAAGCTTGGAGGAAGAATGAAAGATTGGAGCCTTGCCTTTAGAAAAATGAGCAACTTGGCCGTGGGCATGCACTCCTGCATCTGTTCTTCCCGACCCTATTACTGTAATTTTCTCTCCTGATATTTGTAGCAACGATTTCTCTAAGGACTCCTGGATAGATAGTTTTTGAGGTTGTTTTTGCCACCCGCAAAACTTTGTTCCGTCGTACTCTAGTCGAATGCAAATTTTGGGTTTTTTAAGTGTCATAGCGTCGACTCAATGAGTTTAA
Organism: Chlamydiifrater phoenicopteri; assembly: GCF_902807005.1. Taxonomy (NCBI): domain Bacteria; kingdom Pseudomonadati; phylum Chlamydiota; class Chlamydiia; order Chlamydiales; family Chlamydiaceae; genus Chlamydiifrater; species Chlamydiifrater phoenicopteri. The sequence continues at coordinate 820,922 of NZ_LR777658.1, read as the reverse complement.
GATCTCGTTGGTAAGTAACTTTTATATTTAGGTTTTCTGTTAACACAAGGTGCACAGGATGATTGAGAATTTCTGCAGCAGAAACATCATCGGTCAAAACCTTGCCAAGTTTTTTTGCCTGCTGCATTCCTGAGAGGAGGATGTCCTTGCGGATGCATTGAGGGGTATGGGTAATGAAAAGTTCTGAACGATCTAGAGTTTGGATTTCTCCGTTCGGTTTACAACGTTTCTTTATAGTGTATTCGGCTGGGGAAGCCAGTGTAGAGGCTCCATAAGTCTGAGCGTGAAGGATAAGTTTGTTCACTTCTTCAGGATAAACTAGGGGGCGAGCTCCGTCATGAATCAGAAGAAGGGGGTGAGAGGCTTTTTGCGCGCCAGAGAGGACAGAGTCTTGTCGTTCTTTGCCTGGGTTAGCAAAGATTACGGGAAAAATATGAAACAGTTCTCGGTATTGATAGGGGCATACCACAATAATTTCTGAGATTAGAGGGATTTTTAGAAAAGTTTTTAGGGAGTGGAAAATAAGTGGTTCCCCTCGAAATAAAGCAAATTGCTTAGGAATAGCGGATTTAAATCGAGCACCCTTGCCTCCGGCAAGGAGTATTAAAGAGACTTGTTTTGTTTGAGTTGTTACTGTTTGCATTCTAAGAAAAGGATTTCAGGTTTTGACCCGAATCGAATTCGCTTAAGACCACCCAATCCGCGGTTGACGTACAAAATTTTATTCTCAGCGAGAAAATGCTTGCCTCGGCAGTATTCTATATTCTGCAGCCCAGAAAGTTTTCGAAAGAACTTTTTCATGATAAACGGAGGGGAAATTTGGGGGCCATGAGTATGTCCGGAGAATATCCATTCTCCTGGGTATTTTTTTAAAAGAGAGATGCTGTCGGGATTGTGGGAGAGAATGAACCCTGGAAAATCTTCTTTGTAGTTAACGAATGCCTCTTTAGGAAGGCATCTTTGGGCAAAATAATCTCCCAAGCCGACAATATTAAGCCCTATGGGTAAGAAAATGGATTCATTATGTAACAAGGTAAAGGGAGTTTCTTTTATTAAAGAAAAAAGTTCCTTATGTGTGGGTACATGGGCAGTGCGTTTTGAGATCTGTTGTTGAGAGGGTTGTTTTTTTAAACAGTTCCATATGGAGGCTGCAGCCCGTTTGATGGCTTGACTTTTTTCCGGAGAGATAATATCGATCAACCCTTTTCCTGTTCCTGAGATGTATTTGGAATAGTCATGATTTCCAAAAATACAGTAGGAACCCAACTTAGCTTCTAGTGAGCACAAGAAGCCCAGAAGTTTGTCTCGATTTTCGATCTGAGACCTGCGAAGGAAATCCCCAGAGAACAGAATAATATCCGGATGCAATCTCCGGACTGTGTTGCTTACTTTTTTCAAGAATTTTTCGGGTATATCTTCCCCGTAATGCAAATCAGAAATTTGAACGACTCTGAGTCCATCTAGCTGAGAGTACTTCTTTGGGAGTTTCCAGATTTCTGAGGTGACTTGGACTAAATTCGGCTCGATGCAAGAAGCCCAGTAAGCAGCGCCTAAGCAAACAGAGACTGTAGGAAAAGCAATCTTAAAAAACATCCGGGAGTTACCATAAGAGCAGGCTCAAAGACTAAGACTGCTCTTACCTTGCAAATACATCTTATAAAGTGACGTTTATTTAACAATATGCGCAGACAAGCGTTTTGTCATCTCAAACATATCGATAGCAGCTGACGTTCCAAAAACTTTCGCTAACTTTTCATCAGGCAAAATATTTCTTTTATTTTTTGGATCTTGGCAGCCCTTGCTCTTTATGTACTCCCAAAGCTTTTTTACGATATCCGTTCTTGGCATAGGGCCATTACCCACAATTGCAGCTAATTCAGCGCTGACTTTTACAGGTTGCATAAAAGCACTGTTCTTATTTTGACTCATCGGTTTCGCTCCTAGTAAATATGTAAGAAAGGTCTTAGCCCTTCGTCGCAAACTTTTTATCTTTAGCCATGGTTTATCGTCAAAGCAAAAAGTCGATATAATTTTATTTCTAGAGGTATTTCGGTGCAATTTAGAAGAATTTTTTCTTTTAGATAAGCTAAAAATATATTGAATCCGCGTAGATTGACTTTATTAATTCCTATTTCTAAAATCGCTCTCTCCTAAGGTGATAGTAGCGTTCTCGAGGTTGGAGTAGTGGATGACAAGCTTTCTAAACAGTTGCAAGTTTTGAGCCAACGACTGGATTCAGTCGGGAGGTCTCTTTGACCCAGAGGAGCTTGCCAAGGAGATAGAGTTAAAAGAAAAGGAAACTCAGGACGGTACTTTTTGGGATAATCCAAGTCGAGCCAAAGACGTTCTTTCTGGACTCGCGGAGAAAAAACGACGGCTAACTTCATTCCAAGAAGCTCAAAGAAAATTTGAATCGGTCAAATTTTTTTTGGAAGATTCAGACTCTATGGATGATGCTGACCTTGTCAGCGAGTTGCAAGCAGAACTAGAAGCTTGTGAGAAACTACTGGCGGAACTAGAAGCTAAGCAGAGGCTTTCTGGAGAAGTTGATGCCAACAACTGTTTTTTAAGTATTAATGCTGGAGCAGGGGGAACAGAAGCTTGCGACTGGGCAGAAATGTTGCTGCGTATGTACGATCGGTGGGCAAACTCTAAGGGGTGGCGGACAGAGGTCTTGGATCGCTTGGACGGAGAGGTTGTGGGTATTAAGAACATTACTCTGAAGATTTGTGGCCCATTTGCTTACGGGTATGCCAAGGCTGAAAGGGGAGTGCATAGGCTAGTTCGCATCTCTCCTTTTGATAGTAATGCTAAACGGCACACAAGCTTTGCTTCCGTAGACGTCTTTCCCGAAATTGATGAAGAGATAGAAATAGAAATCAATCCAGCAGACTTACGTATAGATACTTATAGGTCCTCTGGAGCGGGAGGGCAGCACGTAAATGTTACCGAATCTGCCGTAAGAATTACCCATCTTCCTTCGGGGACCGTTGTGTCCTGTCAAAATGAGAGAAGTCAGCTGCAAAACAGAGAAAGTTGCATGAAAATGCTTCGGGCTAAGTTGTATCGAAAAGTACTTCAAGAGCGGATGGAGAAACAAGCATTGGATAGAAAAGACAAAAAAGAAATCGCTTGGGGATCTCAGATTCGCAACTATGTTTTCCAGCCTTATACACTCGTTAAGGATGTTCGGACGGGGTACGAGGTAGGGAATGTTCGCGCTATGATGGATGGTGAGTTGTTAGATGATTTTATAAATGCGTACTTAACAATGTTTGGAGAATAGCGTGATGAAGGAAGAATCTTTCGGGTTGGGTGTTCCAGGATTAACCATCAGATATACTGTCGCTGAAGACGGCGAGTATATGAAAAGATGGCTCAATGATCCAAAAATTTTACGAGGGTTTCCTCTTAAAACAGAGAATGAAATTCGAGATGCCGTAAACTTTTGGGTAGGATTTTATCGTTACAAAAGCAGTTTAACGGCTCTTATGGACGGAGAAGTTGCAGGCGTTGCTACCTTAGTTTTGAACCCCTACGTTAAAGTCGCCCATCATGCTCTGATCTCTATTATTGTCGGAGAGCCTTATAGAAATAAAGGGGTAGGAACTACTCTATTGAATAATCTTATTCACCTCGCTAAAAGCACCTTTCGTCTGGAAGTTCTTTATTTAGAGGTCTATTCTGAAAATCGAGCAATAGCTTTGTACGAACGATTTGGATTTAAAGAAGTCGGAAGACAAGAGCGGTTTTATAAAGACGAAGAAGGTTATTTAGCAAAAATAACTATGGAGAGAGATCTATAGATTCATGAAATCCTCTGAGCTGTTTATTCGAAAGATTCGTTCATTGGTAACAGAACCTGTTCGCGTGCGCACTCACAGAGGGGTTTCTACGCTGTTTTCCTTTTGTGTTCGTAAAAGAATTCTTTCTCTCCAAGAAAAATTGTTGTCGGCTCCTCTGTGGGCAGCAGAAATTATTGCTGATTTCATCAAGGGAAAAAAACTCTGTAGAAAAATAAAAAAACGGTTAGAGGAATATGTCTTTTCAAAACCAGCTCTTATACCCCTAGATACCTCACCCGGTAAGGTACATAATTTGGATGAGCTATACCAAAGGGTGAATGAGGAGTATTTTGGCGGAGAATTGCGGTTCCGTATTGGGTGGTTTGGACGGATTTTGGGAAGGACAAGAAACTCGATTACGTTAGGAACTTTTCATAGCGAAGAGAAAATGATCCGAATACATCGCTCATTAGACCGAAAAGAAGTTCCTTCTTTTTTTTTAGAATTTGTCATCTATCACGAAATGGTCCATGGGGTCGTAGGGGCTAGTAAAGGGTCTTCCGGTAGACGTAATGTTCACTCCACAGCGTTTAGAGAAAGAGAAAAGCTATTCAAGAAATATCAAGAAGCGGTAGCTTGGGAAAAGCAACACCAACACATATTATTAATGAGCTAGGTAGGTAATGGCAGGACATAGTAAGTGGGCTAACACTAAATATAGAAAGGAAAGGGCCGATCACAAAAAAGGTAAAATTTTTTCTCGTATTATAAAAGAGTTGATTACGGCTGTAAAGGCCGGAGGTCCTGATCCTAAGGGTAATCCTCGACTTAGGATGATCATTCAAAAAGCCAAAGATCAAAATATTCCTAATGAAAATATAGAGCGAAATATCAAAAAAGCTTCTTCTTCGGATCAAAAGGGATTTGAGTCTGTAGTTTATGAGCTTTATGGGTACGGTGGTGTAGGTATTGTCGTTGAGGCTATGACAGATAATAAAAATCGGACAGCCTCCGATATGCGTATAGCAGTTAATAAGAGAGGGGGAGCGTTGGTAGAGCCTGGTAGTGTGCTGTATAATTTTGAGAGAAAGGGCTGTTGTAGCGTCCCCAAAGACTCTATAGATGAAGAGGCTTTGCTCTCTTTTGTAATAGAAGGTGGGGGGGAGGACCTTACTTCTGATGATGAGGAGTTTTTTCAAGTGTTTTCTGAGGTGTCGGCACTTTCTGACGTGAAAGAAAAACTAGTTGAAGCAGGAGTTAAGGTCGCGGAAGACGCGTTAGTTTACAGACCTTTGAGATTAATAGATTGTAATGAAGAGGACGGTCAGAGCAATCTTGCTCTTATTGAATGGTTGGAAGGAATAGACGACGTAGACGCCGTGTATCACAATATGGCTTAGAATATAGTTTCACATGAAAAAGATCCCTTTTTTAATAAAGAGATCTCTTCGGATTCTAATCTACTGATTCTTGTTAGAAGCGTTTTCGAACATCTTCGCAAGGGCTTTCACAGCTCCACCTTGTGCGTTGATTTGCTCGTTGGTAGAAGACGTGCTGTTGCTCTGTCCTTCTGTTCTTACCGTTTCCGTGTGAAGAATGCCTCCAGAGCCTGTTTCCTCCCTGAATCTGGAAACCACGCTTCCTAGAGAACTTCCTACATTTTGGGGTTGTCCTCTTCCGCCCGTTGGATAAACGTTATCGAGATGTCCTCGGACTTCCTTCAACAAATCTCTGGTACTTGTTTGTAGACCAAACTGCTTGCCCATCATTTTGGTTGCAGTATTCGCTGGTTGAGGAGGTGTAGATGTTGCTCTACTTGTTCCTGCTCCACCCTGTGCCACTCTTGCTGCAAGGTTAGAAGGTTTCGGTGGCACGGGAGGGCCTTTTTTCCCAGAAACGCTTTGCCCAGAACCATCAGAGGGATTAGCAGATTCATTTTTTACTAACTGGGCTGTTTTAGCTATGCCACCAGAGACTGTAGCGGTAACAAAACCTTCATCGCCACTGCCTGATTCGCCAGTAGCAAAGGTACCAGAATCAGCTCTTCCAGCCTCAGCTTCTTGGATAACTTCCCCAAGGTTTCTGTTGACATTTACAGGACCTTCGTTGCCGCCTCCAGGATATACAACATTCAGGTGTTTACGAACTCTACTTAAAATATCCATGAGTTCTGCACCGTTGTCATCCCCTCCAATCCCTTTACCTTTTCCTGAATCATCGGAAGTTTTTGTAGAGGAGTCTGTTTCATCTGTGCCTTTTGTTTTTGAAGAATCATCGTCGGAAGGAGTTTCTTGAACATCATTGTTTCCGCCTCCAGTGCCTCCAACGCCTCCGTCATCAGTATCAGGTCCTTGAGGACCTTCGGTTCTGGCTGTGTCACTACTACCTTCAGCAAGTCTAACTGTCGGAACCCATGTTCCGTTTTCACTTGTTCTAACGACATTACCCAAATCTTGACTTCCAGTATGGTGATTACCATTTTCATCGTACACGGTGTCAAGATGTTGTCGAACGTGTAATAAAAGGGTTTTTAAGTCATTGGAAGGCAGTATGTTTGCGTTGATTCTGTCTCCTCCAGAGGGTGGTGGTGGCGGAGCTTCGTTGTCAGCTCCGTTTCCTTCTTCTTCGATTTTGCCATCAACAACATCTTCTGATTGAGATGTTTCCGAAGTTCCGTCAGTGCTTTCGGTCTCGTTAGTTTCATCAGCTTCATTGGTTTCTTCGGTTTTATTTGTCTCATCAGTTTTATTAGAAGTGTCGACGTTATCAGCTCCTTTCGTATTACTATCTCCACCGCCAACATTGTTGTTATTAGTATTATTGATGTTGATATTAATCGATGGCATTTGGAAGGGAGGATATGGTTGAGGTTGAGGCTGCGGTTGGGGTTTAGAGGTTTCTGAGTCAAAGTGGAAGTCTGCATCTGTAGGTCGTGGTGTGCTTTGCCAGCTAAGAGGCTTTAGTCCACCAACATCTCCGAAAATTTCTTTGTTCACTTTAAGCTCAGCACCACGTCTCCATGCAGATGGTGTATAGGCTGTAGAATTTTCCTTGGTATTCCATGGACCATATACGACAGCAGTCTTGAACTTCATGTTAAGTATTAAATGGGAATAATCTCCGGTGGCCCCAGACTTATTCTCTAGACCAGGCTTTACAACGTTATTCCAACTACTTTCTAATTCTTTGAATCCGACACAAAACTTAGCTATGCAGTCTTCCAAAGTCTTTGGGTTTGTAAGGTCTGCTTTAGTTCTTCCATTGGTAACTTTTATAGATTCGGCGGTGCTCCAGTCTCCATTTTTTACGAAAATGAAACTAGAACGAGCTTCATCGACGTAAACATAATGTCCGCCTTTTGTTTGCATCTTCCCTTGTACGTTAGGGTTTTTTAAGAATTCAATGATCGAAGCCTTACTTGTTGGGTCATAAGATGGTATAGCATTTTGAGGCAGACCTCCGGGTCCCACTTGTTGTGCTGCCTCAGTTTCACTCATTTCGGAACCCCTAAGACTGTACAGGGAGTCTAAAGAACTTTCACTAGAAGTACTGGAGACAGAATCTCTACGTCCTCCAGCAGCTTCTGTAGGGCCTCCTAGGTCTTCATTAATAGCGTCTAAGGTTTCGGATCGTTCTGTTCCAGAGCTTTCTTTGAAGAACAGCACGGAGCTGGAAGCGGATTCCGTTTTGTCTGCGGTGGAAGTAGCTTGTGTGTTTCCCGAAGTGGAAATTTTTACAGATTCGCCATTGACAGTTACGCCAGAAACGTTCCCGTCAGAAGAAGTTACGTTTACGCTTCCCGCTCCCCCGGTTTGTTGCAAGGATCCTGTTGCTACAGAGCCTGTTGTGGTAGCTGTCTCAGAGGTTTGTCCTGTAGCTGTTGTTGTTACGGAGTGCTCGCCAATACCGCCCGTAGTAGTTGTTGTTGTAGGAGTTATTGGTACATCGACATTGACGCCTTGATTATTTCCTATGGGAGATGACATACTGCAAAAAATAATTATGTTTTATTAATTTGATTTTAATTTAATTTAATTTTTTTAATTAAACTTTAATTTCTTTTAAAAAGTGATAAAAAATGCACAACTTTTGTTTTTAATAATTTGAGTGGTGATAAAAGTTTGGTATGGAAAAATACGCAGCAATTATGGATATTTAGTTTTGCGTAGGCGTAGCCGATGAACGAGAGAAACTGAAAATTATGAAAACTTTAGAGGTGTTTGGTGGGTGTTCTTTAACAGGAACGGTTAAAGTCTCTGGAGCTAAAAACTCTGCAACAAAATTGTTGGTAGCATCACTGTTATCTGATCAAAAATGTGTTCTTCGAAATATTCCCGATATTGGAGATGTGCGGTTCACTGTCGAGTTGTGCCGCGAAGTAGGAGCCAAAATTAAGTGGGATAAGCAAGCTCAAGTGATTGAAATTCACACTCCAAAGATAGCTACAACCAGTATATCTTCGTGTTTCTCTAAAGTTAATCGTATCCCTGTTTTACTTATAGGAGCTTTATTATCAAGAACTAGACAGCAAGTTGTTGTTCCGATAGTGGGCGGCGATGCTATAGGGGAGCGAACAGTTAACTTTCACTTGGAAGGTCTTAAGTGTTTGGGCGCAGAAGCTTTCTTAGATAAAAGAGGATACTGTGCTCATGCAAAGGATGGATTGATAGGAGCACACATAGAACTTCCATATCCTTCCGTAGGAGCGACAGAAAACTTAATATTTGCAGCAGTGAGGGCTTCTGGTAGGACTTTAATAAAAAATGCTGCGTTGGAAGCAGAAATTATCGATTTGATTATGTTTTTCCAGAAGATGGGAGTAACTATCACAACGGACAATGATAGAACTATAGAAATTTTTGGTTCACAAAGTTTTAATGAAGTGGATCATACAGTGATCCCAGATAAGATAGAGGCGGCATCTTTTGGTATGTCTGCTGTGGTAACTGATGGAAGGATTTTTGTTCAAGGAGCTCGTCATTCTGACATGTTGCCGTTTCTCAATGGTTTAAGAGAGATTGGTGGCGGGTTTATTGTTAAGGATGACGGAATAGAGTTTTTCCGTGAGAGAGCATTGAAAGGTGGTGTCGTAGTTGAAACGGACGTGCATCCTGGGTTCCTTACAGATTGGCAGCAACCCTTTGCAGTATTGTTGACCCAAGCAAAAGGCTCTTCTGTAATACATGAAACAGTTCATGAAAATCGTTTGAAATATTTGTCAGGACTGCGTGCTATGGGAGCAGACTGCGAATTGTTTTATCAATGTCTGAGTTCCAAAGATTGTCGCTATAAGGCAGGCAACTATCCTCATAGCGCAGTAATCAGAGGTGTGACCCCTTTACAGGCAGCAGAAGTATGTATTCCGGATTTAAGAGCCGGGTTTGCTTACGTTATGGCGGCACTAATTGCTGAAGGAGAAAAAAGCGTTATTCGTGGAGCAGAGTTATTGGATCGTGGGTACAATAAGCTGGTAACGAATCTCGAGTCATTGGGAGCAAAAATTCGTGTTTCTAAAAATCTCACCAACAAAACTCAAGAATATGCATTTTGTTAGTAGAAAGATTTCATACTAAGGGTTATAGAGTCAAAGAGAATCTAAAGTTTGAAGTCCTAATAGAGACATTCCAGTTGATAGAATTCTTTCTGTTAGCAAGCACAGGTTTAGTCTAGATTCTTGATATTCAGAACCTTCTATGTGGCAGTCGCGGAAGAAGATGTTAAACTTCTCTGCAAGCTCGTAAAGGTAATCGGTCAACAAGTGGGGAAAAAGTTCCTCAGCTACTTTGAGTAATACGTCTGGGAAGCAGAGTAACTTGAAGGCTAAGGCTTTTTCTGCTGGGTTTTCGAGGGAAATAGGTCCTCTTGCTTCAGAAATATTGTCCACTTGTAGGCGTCGTTTTATTCCCTGAATACGAACGTAAGAGTATAAAATAAACATGGCCGTATTGCCTTCGAAACGCAGCATTTTGTCGAAGGAAAAGACGTAATCGCTGGTTCTATGGCAAGAAAGGTCTGCATACTTTACTGCATTAATGCCCAAAATTTGAGCCTTCCTTTGAGCCTCTTCCGGTGTTATCGATGAGTCTCTTTCTAACAGAATTGCCATGGCTTTATTGATCGCTGTAAGCAAGAGGTCTATCAGTTTAATACTTTCTCCTGATCGGGTTTTGAATTTTTTCCCTTGAGTATCAAGTACTAATCCAAATCCAACGTGGGTAAAAGACTTTTCTGATGGCAAATAGCCAGCAGCCAGCGCTGTTGCTGCAACCAAATTGAAATGCAAAGATTGGCCAGAATCTGTAACGATAATAATTTTATCTGCGCGATCTGTTTCTATTCGATAACGCATAGCGGCGATATCTGTGGTATCGTAGCTATATCCACCATCACTTTTTTGAATCATGAGAGGAATAGGAAAATTATCGTGAAAGACACACTTTGCTCCATCAGAGAGGGTGACAAGTCCTTTTTCTTCTAGATCTTCAATTACTTTCGGAAGGAAGGGATTATAAAAAGACTCTCCTCGCTCTTCTATAGATACATCAAGAAGAGAATAAATTTTATTAAAGGCCTTTCTAGAGGCTTCGCAGATGCTTTCCCAAATTTTTATAATTTTGGGATCTCCTTTTTGTAAGAGAACGACATTCTTTCTTGCCTGAGACTTGAATTTCTCGTCTTCATCGAAACGAGCTCTACTTTTTTGATATAGAGAAGTGAGATTTTCTATGTCCTCCTGATCTTTAAGATTATTTTCTTGAATGTAAGCGATTAACATTCCAAAGGCTGTGCCCCAATCTCCGATGTGGTTGAGTTTGAGGACATCGTGCCCAAGAAAAGAATAGACTTTGGCAAGACAGTCGCCAATGATTGTGGATCTCAGATGCCCTACATGCATATCCTTGGCAGTATTCGGAGACGAGTAGTCTACAATTATACGTAAACGTTTTTCTATCAAAGATCCTGGAGTAAGTAAGGAAGGGAGGGTTTGGAGATTTTCTTCCAGAAATCTTTGAGAAAGCGTAAAGTTAATGAATCCTGCTCCGGCAACTTCTACTATAGAAAAGTATTCCTTGGGAATATGCTGCAAAACTTCGTTGGCTATCATCACGGGAGAACGTTTAAGAGGCTTTGCCAGCTTCATGGCTTCATTGCATTGGAAGTGTCCAAATGCTTCTTTTGTTGCTAAAGTGATCTCCGGATGAATATTCAATAACTCTGGGAAAGCTTTTTGAAAAGCATTACTACAAATGTTTTCTAGCCAAAGTCTTAATCTTTTAGAAGAGTAAGTCATCAGGGAGCCTCTCCTACGCAACCATTTTCATACCATGTTTTTAGATGTGCTATTCGATCCATAATTCTATCAACAGCTTTTTGATAAGCTTCTTTGTTGGTTAAAGAAGAGTCTTTACGAATGTCGTCAAAATAGATAGGAGAGCCGAAAACAACAGGGATTTTTTTAAATAGCTTGGGAATTTTCATATGGCGGTTAAAAATTTTGTATGTATTCGCTACATAAACAGGAATAGCAGGAACACCCAGAGATATGACAAGCATTCCAGCTCCCGATTGCCCTGGCTGTAAGTTCCCATCAGGAGTTCTTGTTCCTTCAGGGTAAATGACTAATTTATTTCCTTTTTTAACTAAGTCTGTGGCTTCTTTAATAGAAGACAGGTTATTTTTCCTTTTTGCGACGGGAATGCAGTGGATAGATCTCATAAGAAAGTTTGAAAACTTCGACTGAAATAAAGAAGCTTTTACGAAGTGATAGACGGGGCCCTTGATGGAGAGCTGAACTACTATGCCATCGTAATAGGAAGCATGATTAGGGGTGATTACAGCTCCCTCTTTTGTGAGGGACTTATTCCCAAAGACTTGTATTCGATAAAATAAAAAAAATAGCAAAGCAAACAGAGGTCTAGCAATGTAGTAAATTATCATAATTTTTGCGAAATTATCTCGAGGATCTTATGAGTTACTTCTTTTATGGAAAGTTCTGAGGAGTCGATAATAAAGGCCCCTTCGGGTACAGTTAGTGGATCATTTTTTCTTTGAGAATCTTCCTTGTCCCGAGCTACCAGAGCTGCTTTTAGTTCTTCGTAAGAGATAGAATTTTCAGGGTAGTCCTTAAGCCGTCGGAGAGCTCGAACTTCAGGGGTTGCTGTCAAAAAAATTTTTATCTGCGCTTCAGGGAATACTTTAGACCCCATGTCTCGTCCTTCAAAAACACAATTGCCGAGCTTTGCGTACTCTCTTTGCTGTTTCTGCATAAACCTTCGTACTTCAGGATCTTTGGCTAAATCTGAGGCTGTCTTTGTAACTGCAGGTTCTGAAAGATCAACGGGAGATAAAGGCTCGCCTTTGAAGAATGATTGTAGAGGCTGCATCGAAGAGAACGAAAAGGAAAACAAACCTTCTTCACAGAGGAGCTTAGACGTGTCCGAACAACCCGTTTTTAAATAGGCATACGCCAATGTTCGGTACATAGCTCCCGTATTGCAGTAATTGAAAGCCAAAGCTTCTGCTACAGCCTTAGCCACAGAGCTTTTTCCTGTTCCGGAAGGTCCATCAATAGTTACAAGCATATTCTTCTAAGCAGCCTACCTTATGGACATACCTGGCCTTTTATACTCCAAATACTCCACTTTGTGTAAGAGAAAGGCAGAAGTATAAGACAGGCGTGGAGAGAAGTAAAGAGTCTAAATTATCTAAGATACCGCCAACAGAAGGAATTTTATTACTATCCTTAATGTCAGCGTCTCGCTTGAAGCCAGATTCTAAGATATCCCCGAAGAATCCACAGATTCCTAGAATTAATCCAAGAGGAAGAAGGAAACTGGGATGCGCAATAAAGGGAATAAATTTAGGAGGGATTTGGAAGCAAAACAAAGCTGCAATGAACATAGAACCTAAACACCCAGCTATAAACCCTGCAACGGTTTTATTGGGGCTTAGATTAGGAGAAATTTGTCTTTTGCCAAAGGCTTTACCAAAGAAATATCCAAAAATGTCTGCTCCTTTGGTAGTTGCTATTAGAAAACTCGTCCACCAAACTCCTAGATAGGGTTGAGAAGAAGAAAGAAAGCCGTAAAGAACTTTTAAAAAGAGGTACAAGGGGACGGAAAGATAAAGGACGGAGAAAATACTTGTCCCTGCGGTTATTAATGGAGACTTTTTAGAAGAACAGAAAGAAAATAGAACCCACACAGTCCACAAGAAGACGTAAATACTTGGTAATTTTTGACAATAGGCGGGAAGAATATCTTGCCAGCGAATCACTAAGAAAGACAAAAACAAAACGCCAAAGGTTCCTAGGATGGGGTGGTAAGTAGGTTTAAATTTCACTTTCTTTTTCAACATTAGACAGTACTCATAAGTCCCAAGAGCTCCCAACAGGGAGAGAACAAGTCCTACGGTCCAAGACCCTACATAAGAAAGAGAGGTGTAAAGCAAGAGAACCAAAAAAGCTAGCACCAGAGAATGAACGACAACTCTCTGGAAAAGATCCCCGTGTCCAAAACTTTTCTCTTTACTCATAGGTTCATAAACCTCCTCTTCTACAACGCTTTTGGAATGCCCATATAGCTTTGATGAAATCCAAAGACCCAAAGTTAGGCCAGAGGACCTTAGTCATGTAAAGCTCTGTATAGGCTATTTGCCATAAAAGGAAATTACTGACACGCATTTCCCCTCCAGTTCGGATCAATAAATCTGGATTGCCAAACTTTGCCGTATCTAAATAGGAGCTCACAAGATCTTCAGTAAGGTTGTTTAAAGCGATTTTATTTGTTAGTAAATCTTGGTGTATTTTTTTAAACGCTCGGACTATCTCGTCTTTAGCGCCATAGTTAAGAGCTAGAGCTAATCGAAGCTGGTTTTGATCTTTAGTTTCTTCTGAAATATCTAAGACTTTTTCTCTTACTTCTTCTGGAAGGCCTTCTAAATTGCCTATACACTCAAATTTAATTCCTTGTTCCTTTAACCACGATTTTTTTTCATCGATACAGTGACAAATCAGAGAAAAAATTTGAGCAACTTCTTTGGGTGCTCTGTTGCGATTTTCTGTAGAGAACGCAAAAAGTGTTAAGGTTTCTATCCCCAAGGCCTTAGTAGTAGGGATTAGGTCCATGAGTACTTCAGCTCCTTTCTGATGGCCCTTAAAGATACCTTCTTTTGCTAAATCTGGACTATTCAGCCAACTCCAGCGTCTATTGCCATCCATAATAATAGCAACATGTCTGGGGATGCTTTTCTTGCGCAAGCGAGAGATAATGGAATCTATAGTTCGAGAATTTTTAACGTTTTCTGCTTGTGGGGTGGGGGGGGCAGCGTTGGACATGACTTGCTTACTACAAAAGATTTAGAGGTTTCAAGAGGTTGCTTTCAGTCTTCTAACCCAGTTGCTTAAACTTGAGAGAGTTATTCGGGGGGAAATCGTATAGGATGCTATGATATCTTTACAAGAGATACCAACTTTCGATTGTATTGGAGGTCTAGATTTGTTTTTGAATAAGACTAATTTGGCTTAATTTTTTCGAGTCTATTAGAAAGGCTAAGAACTACGTTTCGTCTTCAAAGGCTCTTCAGGGCGGCTTTTTTAATTTCTTTTAAAGAGTGTTTTAATGTATCTATTTGGAGTTTATTTATTCAGCTTATAGTTATTTTGCTTTCTCGTTATTAATATATCCGGAGATTTGTATGAGTGTTCATTCGTTCTTTTCAAGACAGAAAGGCGTGGGTTTTACTCAACCTACGACACTCTCTCCCGATATTCGAGAGACCCCCATGCCTTCAAATAAAAAAACTAGTTGGGGAAGCCTAAGAACAAAGATTTTTTTTGCTATGTGTGTGTTAGGTTTTTCGGGCTTTTTGTCTGGAGTGGTCTGTTCCATGGTCCTGGTTAACCCTGCGTATCTTGTCCTATCTCTTGCCGGCTCTATCACTTTGGTGACGGCTTGCATCATACTTCGTTTATCTTCATTTTTTCAGCAAGAAGCTTTCGATATTATCCGACTTCCTGGTTCTTTGTTTTCATTCCTTAGAAGCAAAACGCACTTTTTTGGACCTTTTAATAGAGAATCTTTTTGCAAAGAACTTCGGAATAGATTTGTAGCAGAGATCAAAACTAAAAACTTGGGTAAGTGGAAGCCTGTTAAGAAGCCTTCGAGCGTGACTTTTTTTATGGGCAAGAGAGCAGAATTGGAAGAACAGTTTTTAGGAGCCCCTACGATAGAGATTTGTGGGGCGTCTTTGATATCCACAGCGGAAGAAATAAGAAAAGCTATTTTTAGAAAAGAAAGAAAAGCTCCCGAATGGTTTTTATCGCAAGTCGATTCTTTAGATCAGGTAAATACTGTCAGAGTGGTTTCTGAGTTTTCTGGACAGACAGGTTTGGGCGAAGTTGGAGAAGATTTAGCTTCTTTCACATCCTCAGGAATTGTTGTTGGAAAATTTTTAATAGGAGAGACTTCTTCTAACGAAGAACTACAAGTTATCTTTCCTTCCCTGTCGAAAATGTTTTTAGATATGTTGAAAGAAGGTGTTTCCCAGGGAAAAAGGTTTTCCTGGGAAACAAAAGAATTAATTTTAAAAGTCACTATCCCAGAGCTATGCAAGGAGGGAGAATTTTCTTCGAAACAATGGTTGATAATGCTATCCGTGCTTCATGCTGTAGAAGCTTTAAATAACGAATTTTGTGCTTCTGAGGGAAGAAATGTTCGGCATGGGTTGAAAGAAGTCGTTGTAGTGTTACCTCTGGAAACCCCGCTCACCAGTGAAGTAGAGTTAAGCTCTTCCTAACTACTAATTTTTTTAAGAGTGTATATTTTTTTTGATCTGACGAATCAAGATGTTCTTAGATTTGACAGATTTTCTTATTACTTGGTATTTTCCCGTCCTTGGAGAGTCTAGATTTTTGAAAAGAGTGCTCAAATGACAGGATATAAAAGAAATCATTGGTATTTCATCATTTTTGTTTTTAGTTTTGCTCTCTACAACGTTTTGCCGACTTGTTTTTATCACGCGCGCCCAGTTGGCCAAGAGTTTGGCTCGAAAGAATCTAGACGGTTAGTCAGAGAAATTGTCCGCAAGGTAGACAAAACTTATAAGGATTCCTTCGTCCGTATTCGAGGCATAACTAAAGATATCCAGGTTCATCCGAAAGAAATACGGAGAGATGATCAAATTCCCGGAGTGGTGAATGTAACCTTCGAATCAAAGAAGGATGCAGATTTATTTGTAGATAAGATTTCTTTGTCTGAAAAATCTGTCCCTTTCGTGTCTCAACGGCTTCACGTGGTGGGAATTCAGGAGGAGTCTGGGAGCTTTTTAGTTCAAGTCGCTTCCTCTGTTGTAGGGCAAGTCTCTTCTCAAGATTTTCGTTTTGTAACCCGTAATCCCGATTCATCAGAATATCGTCGAGGATTTTTAAATACAGCAAATGATATTGCGGCTAAAGTGTTTCAGGAGAATGAATTTGCCTCTTGTTGCGGTTACTTATCTCCTTTAGCATCTTCTTCGGCAAAAGAGTACTCTTTGGTTCTAGCGAGAACTTTATTGGAACAGCTAAATTATTTGCCTGAAGCGTTAGCCCCTAGGCTGATAACTTTTACTCTGAAAGAAAATAAAGAGTTGGAGAGTTTTGTTCGTCAACTAGATAAAATCGTCAAAGATGCGACGGCTTCCAAGGAAGATCGGGACGTCTGTTCCGAGGTTCTGCAAAGGATTCGTAGGGATCAAATTTTCTTCCACAAAAAACCAACAAACATAACTTCTCGCTACTATGATTGTCGACATAAACACCCTCTATTCAGTTCTGTCGAAGTTCTATACTCTGAAGGTAAAATTTTATTGAATGTTGATAAAGAAGTATTGGAAATACTCAACAGTCAATCCAGCAATAATGATGATCTAAACAAAAAAACTTTCATTAACCGCCTTTTGCAAAAAGAAAAGGAACGTGTGGCCGACATCACAGGGTTATCTGTTTCTGAAGGAGACAAAGGGTTCATTGTTTCATTATTTTCTAGCCCAAAAGTGAAAGGGCATATCATTTTTGACGGTTCTTCTGTTTTGGAGATGAGCAAGCAACAAGTACTTGGGTTGATTTCCGTAAATTGGAGGCCAAAGTCCTCCGATTTTTCTCGTTCAGTTTTCCCCGTCAGTGATAAAGAGCCTTCTGAAAGAGACCAATTCGGTTGTTACGTGTTCTTCCCTAAGGAAAGTTGTAAGCACTTTCGTAAGGGAAGGGTATACGTTGTCTTGAAGGGCATTAATGCCTTTATTGAAAAGTACCGACAGGTAGAGAACGAGCAAGAAAAACAGAATTTTGATAATGATATCAGGTCTTTGTTAAAATGTTTTTATCATCAGGGCGTCTTTGTCAAAAGTATTGGGGAAGATCGGATTTTTGAGATTAGAGAGCCTTTTGCTCTTATTTTTGACTCTTCCGAAGAATCTTTCTCTACTCACGAGGAAAAAGGATGTTTGGATTTGACCAATGTCCAGGATTATCTTGCAGGTAAAAATAGAAGAGAAACGTCCAGACAGAAAGAATTACTTTTGTGGAAAGAACGTTATCAGAGAGCCAAAAACTCTGGTGATCTGCAAGAAATCTTCTGTACGACAGCTCCCCACCGTAACGTTTTTTATGAAAACTGTAAGTTAAATGTTAGAAAGTATTGGCGGGGGGAAAAAGCTTTGCGTTGGGGGGTGGATCTTGCTGGCGGTAAACACGTTACGCTGGCGTTCAAAGATCGCCAAGGAAATATAATTTCCGATAAGGACGAAATTACTCGCATTTATGATGAGTTATATGCTCGGTTGAACAAATTGGGTGTGTCGGAAATTGAAATGCGAAGAGAGGGAAGTAACATTCATGTAAGTGTTCCTGGCTGCTCAACGCTTTCTGCGAAAGAACTTTTGGGATTCTCTTCTATGACTTTTCATGTTGTGAACGAAAAGTTTGCATCCTCTGGGAGTTGTGGAGTTAAAGCCAACACCTTTTTAGATTACTTAAGATATCGCTCTCTCTCCGAAGGAAAACGATCTTCTAAGGAGATAACGGAGCTTGCAGAAAAAATCTTCTCTGGAGAGATAGCGGTCCCTAAGGCTTTGGAGCCAGTTATAGAGGAATTGAAGGCTTCGGGATTAAATTTTTCCAATGGGCTTGGGCAGGAGTCTGGAAATGTAGATGAACAGCTTTCTGCGATCGTTGTGGCAAAGGATGTAGATGAAGGCGTCAATCCTCTAATCATAGTTTTCAAAACACCTGCCTTGGAAGGTTCTGCGCTTTCTAATATCTCTACCGACTTTTCCTCTAGTGATGGATATTCTCTGAATTTCTTTGTTAAGAAAAGTTTGTCTAGAGCGAATGGATCAGTTTGTAATCCTTCCGATCTATTTCATAAATGGACGTCAACTTTTTGTAGAGAGGCTATTCAAGGGACACAGAAGGCCGCAGATAGTCATGGGCGTGGATGGCGTATGGCTGTGGTCATCAATGGAGAAGGTATAAGTTTCCCAGCTTTAAATGCTCCTTTAAAGGATTCTGCCAGAGTAACAGGAAACTTTTCTTATGGAGAAATTAATCGTCTGGCTAACGATTTAAAAGCTGGAACACTATCTTGTTTCCCTGAAATTTTATCAGAAGAAACAGTCGCTCCTGAGCTAGGTAAATCGCAGAGGGTTCAGGGGCTTATTTCGGCTGTTGTAGGTGTGGCAGTCTTAATGGCTTTGATGTGCGTCTATTATCGATTTGGGGGGATTATTGCTTCCGCAGCAGTTTTGCTAAACCTTATTTTAATATGGGCTGCTCTTCAATATATGGATGCTTCGATAACTCTCTCCGGACTTGCTGGAATTGTTTTAGCTATGGGAATGGCCGTTGATGCTAACGTACTAGTTTTTGAGAGAGTAAAGGAAGAATATGCTAAAAGTAGTAACTTATTAGGCTCCTTGGAAATGGGATATAAAAAAGCTTTTGGAGCTATTTTTGATTCCAACTTGACAACGGTTCTTGCTGCGGTTCTTCTCATCTTTATGGACACTGGCCCTATCAGAGGTTTTGCTTTGACTTTGATCCTTGGGATCTTGTCCTCCATGTTTACTTCTTTGTTTATGACCAAATTTTTCTTCTCCATCTGGATAGAAAAGACTGGAAGTAAAGAATTAAATATGATGTCGAGATTTTCTCAGATTAAGCATAACTTCTTGCTTAGCAGTCGTAAAGCTTGGCTAACGTCTGTTCTTATACTATTTGGGGGTGGTGCAACATTATTCTTCGGAGTCACGCAGTCTCTTCCAGGAATTGACTTCAAAGGGGGGTATAGCTTTACCTTAGATCCTTCTGAATCAAATATTAAGGTTGCTCAGACGAAGTCTTTCGGACAAGAAGTGGGTAGACGACTGGTTGATGTAGGGGTTTCTCCGGCTGATTTTCGCATTAAAACTTTTGGTGAGTCGAAAAAAGTTAGGGTGTACTTGAGTTCTCGTTCTTTAGAGAAAATTAAAAAAGTTCAAAACCAGAGTCCCATGGATGCTGCTGGAGCACTTCTGGAAAAAGCAGAAATCGCGGAGAAAGGACTTAATGTTATAAAGAAGGAATGGACTCAAGTTAGTGGTCAGTTTTCGGCTCACATGTGTGAGCAAGCTGTTGTAGGGCTTCTGTTGGCTTTGGTAGTTATCCTCCTCTATATAACAATACGTTTTGAGTGGAAATACGCTGTTAGTGCAGTGTTCGCTTTGGTCCATGATCTCTTTGCTACATGCTCAGTGTTGGCTATAGCTCACTTCTTTTTGAAAAAAGTACAGTTGGATTTACAAGCTGTTGGCGCTTTGATGACGGTTCTGGGCTATTCGTTAAACAATACTTTAATAGTTTTTGATCGAATTAGAGAAGATTGTAAGACGCGTTCAGCTGATTCATTGAAAGATATAGTGGAAAATGCTTTGCGAGGGACCTTTAGCAGAACAGTTATGACTACTTCTACAACGCTCTCGGTGTTATTAGTTCTTTTATTTATAGGAGGAGGAGCGATCTTTAATTTTGCGTTCATAATGACTGTAGGAATTATATTAGGCACGTTGTCGTCTTTATATATAGCTCCTCCGCTTCTTTTGTTTATGATGCAAGAGCGAGATAGAGTAAGCTCTTTCTAATGAAGAGAGTTGTATTTTATTTGGAGAGACTGCATATGGGTAGGAAGTAGATTTAGAATATCTTCTGTTTACCGTTCAATGGAGTGTAGAACTTGTTATGAAGGCTAAGGACTGGGAGATATGTTGGGTTCCTCCAAAAGAAGATGTCTCTTGTTCTCGGACTTTGACTAAAGCTTTTAACCTTCATCCAGTTTTATCCAAGGTTTTTATCGCGCGTGGAATGAAGGATGTTTCGTCTGTGCGCAGATTCTTGTATCCTAATCTATCAGAGTGTTCAAGCCCTTTTGGCCTCCCTAATATCGCAGAGGCTGTTGGAAGAATCTTGAGGGCAAGGCGTAACCAGGAAAAAATACTCGTATACGGGGATAATGATGTTGATGGAATGACATCAGTAGCTCTGCTTGTGGAATTTTTTCAGCTTCTTCATATGGATGTGGAGTACGCTTTTAGTGGCTTGTCTTTGAATCCTCTCCAAGCTTCTTTAGCTTTAGTTGCTAAAGTTCAAGAAAAAAAAGCAAATCTAATAGTGACTGTAGATTGGGGAACTACGGCAGCAAAAGAAATTTCAGCAGTAAAAAATTTAGACGTTGATGTTGTCGTTACAGATCATCACGAAATCATAGGAAAGGTTCCTAAAGAAGTTCTGATTGTTAATCCTAAAATATCGCAGGATTATCCTAATCAAGAATTAACAGGTGTAGGAGTAGCTTTTCAACTGGCTGTAGCAACGTTACAGTCTCTAGTAGCTTCTGGTGATCTGCCAAAAAATCATATTGATGTTTACAAATTTTTGGATCTAGTGGCTTTGGGGACTATTGCCGACGTGGGAGAATTGGTTGGTGAAAATCGGATTTTCGTCAGCCATGGTATAACCTTGATTCGTAAGGGGCGTAGATTAGGACTAAGGCGGCTTTTGGAGGTTTTGAAGATAAACATTGATAGCGTGACGGCGGCTGATCTAGCGCTAAAAGTAGCTCCAAAACTTAATAGCTTGGGGCGGTTATCCAACCCTGAAAAAGGGGCGGAATTATTGTTGTCTATAGACAGCATAAAAGCGGTTCAACTAGTTAAGCAGATTTGTGAGATCGACAGAGATAGAAGGGAGTTAGAAAGAAAAATTTCTCAGGATGTAGAGAGAGTTCTTAAGGATAACCCCGAAGAGGGGAGAAAAGCTGCATTAGTTTTAGCTTCGGATACATGGCACCCCAGAATCGTTCCTATTATTTCTGCAAAATTTTCTAAGCTATATAACAGGCCTGTAGTGATAGTATCCTTTTCTGGAGAGATTGGTAAAGGGTCAGCGAGAACCCATTCAAATTTTCCTTTGTTAAAAGTTCTTAAGAAGTGTTCTGAAAGCTTTCTTTCTTTTGGTGGACATAACTTGGCTGTGGGGTTATCAATTCGAAGGAAGGATTTTGCTTCTTTCAAAAAAAAATTCATACATTTGGTGCAATCTTCTTCTCAGAAAAAACATCGAAAAGAAAGTTTATTCCTGGATGCAGAAGTGGATTTTTCTTCTTTAACCTATGAGCTTTTATCTTCCGTGGAATTGTTAGAACCTTTTGGAAGGGGAAATCCCTCCCCAGTGTTTTTCACGACAGCTAGACAGTATCGTTTGCCAAAATTAGTAGCAGGCTCACATATAAAAGTTTTTTTGGAAAATAAAGGCCGGCATTTTGAAGGTGTGCTGTTCTCTATGGAGAGTCGATTAAAAGAGCTACAAAGTGCATCAAATAAAGAGTTGAAAGTAGCTTATACGCCAAGAATTATCAGTTCTCCTTTTTTGGGTGAGGTAGTACAATTACTGGTCAGAGATTTTACTTTTTAGGTTCACAATGTCCATTGGTTCTGTTAATCAAGGGGCCTTCACTCAGGAAAATGCTCAGGATCGAAGAACAATCCAAGGGCTTTTGGGCTTGACCTCAACGTACGCTAAGATCCTTTACGAGCCACTTTGTCAAACAAGGTTGAGGTGGGAAGAAGGCTGTTGCGAAGGGCTGTGTGGGGTTCTGGGATACATTGCTCGCGTAGCGAAGATAATCTTGAAAGTTCTGTTATATGTACTGCTCTTTCCTTTGGGTATTCTGTGGTTGTTAGGGAAGTGTTGTCAGTATGCCGTTGTGCCGATTTCTAGCAAATTTTTCTTTAATCAAGTTATGGGGTCACTAGGACCGAAAAGATCACAAATCCTTGTGAAAAATGTTCAGATCTTATGGGAAAGTGGGATCAAACAGTGTCGGAGGGTTGCTGTTGTTTCTGCTCCAGGGTACGTAGTAGACTCCGTTATAATGTCTTTTTCTGAAGAGGGTTTTGAAGGCTGTAGAGAAGCCCATAAGCGATGGTTGTTAGTTTCTTTAGGAAATTGTGAAGCTATTGAAGGTGGATGCCGGGAGGAAATTCTCTATTTAGCTAAGAAGTTAAACGCGAACGTAATGATGTTTAACTATCCAGGGGTAGGGCAAAGTACAGGGAAGCCTACCATGGAACAGTTAGCGGGAGCGCACTCGTCTTGTTTGAAATTTTTAGAAACCTTTGATCCGTCACATATATTTTGCTATGGCTTTTCTTTAGGAACGGCAGTGCAAGGTAAATCCTTGTCAGAGCATGCCCTCAAGGAGGGGACAAAATATATAGCCATCAAAGACAGGGGGCCCTCATCTCTCGGGGAGGCCGCTGATAGCATATGTAGAGTAATCCCTCTTGCTAGAAGAATTATGACCTTCTTTAACTGGGAGGTCAATTTAGCTGACTTGGTTAAGAAATCCAAAATCCCAGAGATTATTATTTGTCCTGTGAATGGACGGGGGGAGGCTATCTCTGATGATTTGTTTGAAGCCAAGGTTTCTTTAGGAGCAAAGTGTTTGGCAGAGGGATATGAAAAAGCAGAAAATATTCGGGTAATAAAAGAACCGTATATTTCGCATACTTGGCCTTTGTCGTATATTTGTGTAGACGAAATTTATGAGACTATACAAGCCTTTCTAGGCTCTTCAGGAGAGGCTTCGCAGTTAGGAGAGGCTTCGCAGTTAGGAGAGGCTTCGCAGTTAGGAGAGGCTTCGCAGTTAGGAGAGGCTTCGCAGTTAGGAGAGGCTTCGCAGTTAGGAGAGGCTTCCTAATCGCGAGAGGCTTTGCTAGTGGGGGCTTTCTGGGAGATTTCTTGGTTAATCATTAAATTTGGCTGTAGGAAGAACCCTGCCTCCTGTTTGGTTTTATGTAAGGGCGGTACATTTTTGCGTCAATCAGGGGCGGTTTCTAGTTCTTTTGTTAAGAAATTTTGTTTGTTTTAAAAAAAATAATCGACCGGCAAAAGAAAGGGTAAAATGCCTCGAGTTGGGGTTGTGAGGTGTTTTTTTTGCTGTTTTATAGTTGTAAGCCCTTAAATCTCTTAAAGATAGTTAGCTGTAAAAACTTGATTAATAATACTTTTCTTGGAAAAATGAATGCCTCTGTTTTTTCTTAAAACTAGGATTTAATTAACTTTTAGTTAGTTGTCAAAGTAAATTACATGCTGATGGGGGGAGGTTTCTGGTATATGGCATGCGAACAAGATAATCAATTTGGAATTATAGGGGCGGTTCATTTGGACGAGGCAGGAAGCTTAGATCATACTGGTGAAGCACCCGCTTCCGGGCTAGTTTCCATCACGCAAGCGGCCAAGTTGAATAGTGTAACCAGACAGGCTATTTATGTAGCCATCAAACAAAAGAAGTTGAGAGCTGTCAAAACCACAAGATGGGAAATAGATCTTAAAGATCTAGAGGATTACAAAAGAAATCGATACTCCAGAAAGAAGTCTGTGTACAACGGAGAGCTAGTTTTCGATAACGAGAAGGGGTATTTCTCCGTCAATCAGGTAGCTGAGATGCTGGGAGTTCCCGTTCAAAAGATTTATTATGCAACGAGGACTGGAGCTATTACGGGATCTAGGAAGGGCGCTGCTTGGGTTATCCATGAATCTGAGATAGCTCGCTACAAAGAGGAATACCTTAACAAGAAGTCTATTGCGCCAAAGAGAACTGAAAATGTCAGTGCTTCGGTAGTAGAGGAGTCTTCTAATTAACTAATCATTTTTTCTAGAATCTCTCCTTAGATTTATTTCAAAGAGGGCCTGAGGGCCCTCTTTTTTTTTTCAAAAAGATTCAATTTTGTGACGGAGTGTTTTATTAAGTGATAAAACCCTTGAATTAATACTTGTTTATGGGTATTAATGCGCCTTTTTGTTCTTTTTAAAAGCCTCAGAGAGAAAAACGTGTTTCAGAATGTTCGTGTTCGCATAGCGCCATCTCCCACAGGAGATCCACATGTAGGAACAGCCTACATGGCTCTTTTCAATATGATTTTTGCTAAAAAATTTGGTGGCAAAATGATTCTCAGAATTGAGGATACTGATAGGTCGCGTAGCCGAGAAGATTACGAAAAGAATATTTTTGAAGCTTTAAATTGGTGTGGGATTACCTGGGATGAGGGACCCGATGTAGGAGGCCCTTACGGTCCTTATCGTCAGTCGGAAAGAACAGAAATATACAGAGAGCACGCAGAAATTTTGTTGCAGAGGGGGTATGCCTATAAGTGTTTTGCTACTCCCGAAGAATTGGATGAAATGCGGGCTGTTGCTAGTAAGCTTGGCTATAAAGGAGGTTATGATCGTAGGTACCGATCTTTGAGCGCCGAAGAGGTTCAAAAGAGAGAAGCTGCAGGGCAGCCTTATACCATTCGTCTTAAGGTGCCATTAACGGGAGAGTGTGTCATAAATGATTTAGGAAG
Source organism: Chlamydiifrater phoenicopteri (assembly GCF_902807005.1). Taxonomy (NCBI): domain Bacteria; kingdom Pseudomonadati; phylum Chlamydiota; class Chlamydiia; order Chlamydiales; family Chlamydiaceae; genus Chlamydiifrater; species Chlamydiifrater phoenicopteri. The sequence goes on along the minus strand of NZ_LR777658.1, from coordinate 796,218 downwards.
AGGGCGAGTAGTTTTCCCTTGGGCAGATGTTGATGACCAAGTGCTATTAAAATCTGATGGATTCCCGACATACCATTTGGCTAATGTTGTTGATGATCATCTAATGGGTATCACTCACGTCTTTCGCGGAGAGGAATGGTTAAGCTCTACGCCCAAACATCTGCTTCTTTACGAAGCTTTTGGTTGGGAGCCTCCAGCTTTTCGACACATGCCGTTGTTACTCAATCCCGATGGAAGCAAACTTTCCAAAAGAAAAAATCCGACATCTATTTTCTATTACCGAGATGCTGGGTATTTAAAGGAGGCGTTCATAAATTTTCTGTCGCTCATGGGATATAGTATGGAGGATGATCTAGAAATTTATCCTTTGTCTAAAATGGTGGAAAGTTTTGATCCTAAGAGGATAGGTACTTCTGGGGCTGTATTTGATATCAATAAGCTAAATTGGTTGAATAAGCACTATATCAATCACGAATTTTCAGAAGAAGAGATCGTTTCTCGGATGGAAGAGTGGGCTTTTAACAAAAAAGTTTTTTTGCGTCTAATGACGCTTTGTAAGTCACGTATGTCCACATTCAGTGATTTTGTAGACTTAGCTAAGTCTGCTTTTGAAGTTGTCCCAGAATATTCCAAAGAAGACTTGTTATCAGTAGGGGTTTCAGAAGAGATCGTCGCCTCGATTCTGTTTTGTTATCTTAAGGTTTTAGAAAAAGAAGACTTATGGAAAAAAAATGATTTTTATGAAGGCTCGAAATGCGTAGCGACCCTCTTTGAAGTACACCATAAAAAAGTTGTGATGCCCTTACTTTTTATAGCTATAACGGGAAAGAAACAAGGCTTGCCCTTGTTCGATCTTTCAGAGCTTATTGGAAAATCGAGAATACGAGTTCGATTATTACGAGCTATAGCACTACTTGGTGGGTTAACGAACAAAAAGATGCAGGCTTTAGAAAAAGCGTTACAAACAGGGTGTTTGCACAACTAGTTTTATTTAGTCAGGAAAGTTTTGTTGTTCTTTCTGCTTGCCTTGCGAGCTTTTTGTAGGAGAGCGGTTTGCTGTTTTCTCTGTCGTTGTTTTTTTATTGGATTTAATGAAGACGGCTTCTGCGAGTCTTTTATTAAGCACTTTAGCCTTACCTTTTAAAGGCTTACTGGAGTTAGTGTCTGCTAGCACATAAGCTCTTCGCGGAGGGTAGGGAGAGCAACTGCTAATCGTTATTGATAAAACAATTAACTGTATTATAAACCGAGTTTTTTCTTTTTTAATAAAAAAGCGTTTCATAAATATCAGTGTAATTAAAAAAGATCTTTATTATCAATTTTAGTGATTTCTCAGATTTTCTTTCTTTTTTCTTATTTCCATACAAAGCTGACTGTTAGTTAGTTGCGCCCCTTTAATTGTTGGTTAAAAATTTTATTTGATAATTTAATGTTTTTTGTTTGTAATAATGATGTGGGGCGAGCTTTTAATAAAAGTATCGTTGGTTTTTAACAAAACAATAGTTTTGTATTTAATTAGACCTTTAAGGAGTCGTAAGTATTATGAAAAAAGTTATTTTATTTTCAGCGCTCGTAGCTAGTGTTTTTGGCCTGAGCAGCTGCTGCAGAATTATCGATTGTTGTTTTGAAGATCCTTGCATGTCTTGCAATCCTTGCGAAGAGAAGAAAGAGCGAAATGGCGGACCATGCAATCTTTTGCCATCTTGCAGTAAGCCTTCTTGCTCTAAGGGATGTGAAAGCAAAGAGAAGCCTTCTCCTAAAGGTTGCAACAACAGCAACAAATGTCACGCTCAATAACAAGTAGTGTGAGTTAAGGCGAACATTGTTAGGTTCGCCTTTCTTTTGTCTTGAGACTTTATAAAAAAAGTTAAAAAAGTTATTGAATACATTATTTAGGGTTGAAAGATTCCAATTATTTCTACCCAATGGCTGATGAATAAAATCTAAAACTGCTTTAGGAGACCCCCATGTCCAAACTCATAAAACGGGTGACAACAGTTCTAGCAATAACAAGTCTGTATGGTAGTTGCTTTGCTAGTGGATCCGAACCTTTACCCAGTGTTAAAAATTTAGTAACTCAAGTTAGAGCGGAGAGCGCTCAAGAGAAAGTTTTGCTTGTTTCTTCGAAAAAATCTCGCTTCGAACGTAAAGGCAAGAAACAGATCTTATCTCAAGATAGTGCTTGCGCTTCTAGCCAAAATGGGAAGCGTAATGGGGCTAAAGGTGAGAATTGTTACGGAAAAATGTGTTCCGTAAAGATTAACGATAATAGCAATGTAGAGATATGTCAGTCTGTGCCAGAGTTTGCTACAGTAGGTTCTCCATATCCTATCGAAATTGTTGCTGTAGGTAAGAGAGATTGTGTGGATGTGGTTATCACGCAGCAACTGCCTTGTGATTCAGAGTTTATAAGTTCGGAACCTGCAACAAAACTCAGTTCCGATAAGAAGTTAGTTTGGAATATAGATAAGCTCTCTCAAGGAGAAAAGCGAAAAATAGTTGTTTGGGTAAAGCCTTTAAAAGAAGGTTGTTGTGTTACTGCGGCAACAGTATGTGCTTGTCCCGAGTTGCGTTCCTATACTCGTTGTGGTCAGCCTGTTGTTTGCGTCCGTCAAGAAGGCCCAGAGTCTGCCTGTGTACGTTGTCCTATAGTGTATAAAATACAGGTAACAAATACAGGTTCTGCTGTGGCGAAGGGAGTGATCGTTGAGGATATTATACCAGAAGGACTCACTCACTCTTCAGGAAAAAATGTTCTTACATTTAACCTTGGAGATATGAAACCGGGGGAAAGCAAAACTGTTAACGTAGAATTATGTGCTAAGCAGGGCGGAAAATATACCAATGTTGCTACCGCAACTTTTTGTGGTGGTCAGAAATGCACAGCAAATATCACCACAACTGTTAATGAACCCTGTGTTCAAGTTAATGTAAGTGGTCCTGAATGGGCATATATTTGCAAGCCTGTGGAATATACGATAACAGTTTCTAATCCAGGAAATTTGGTTCTTTATAATGTTGTAGTAGAGGATGCTGTGGCTCAGTCTTCCACGATCATTTCAGCTCCTGGGGCAGAAGTGTGTGGGAATAAGGCGGTGTGGAGTGTTTCAGAACTTTGTCCAGGGGAAACTTTGCAGTTTAAGTTAACTGTAAAAGCTCAAGGCATCGGTAAGTTTACTAGCGGGATTAGAGTGAAATCTGATTCTGATTGTGGAAAATGTACTTCTTGTGCGGAAATTTCTACGGTTTGGAAAGGTTTGGCAGCGACACATATGTGTGTGCTTGATACCAATGATCCCATTTGCATAGGGGAGACCACTGTATACCGTGTTTGCATTACCAACAGAGGTTCTGCAGATGATACCAATGTTTCTTTAATTATGAAGTTTTCTAGGGAGCTGCAGCCGGTTTCTGTTAATGGTCCTACAAAAGGTACTATATCTGGAAATACTGTGGTTTTCGACGCTATTCCGGTTCTTTGTTCTAAAGAATCTGTGGAATATTGTGTGACATTGAAGGGTGTTTCCGCAGGAGATGCTAGGGGAGAGGCAATTCTTTCTTCAGACTCGTTGTCTACACCAGTCTCTGATATAGAAAACACTCATGTCTATTAATCATCAGTAATTGGACTAACGAAAGAGAGGGCGCTCAGTTTTGAGCGCCTTTTTTTATTTTAAGACAGAATGATAGTTTCCCTTTCTTCATTCTTTTGTAATTTTGTTGGTGAACTTTAAGGGATTTCATAGGAAGCCCGTTGTCCCAGAAACAATAAACTCTTATTAAAGGGCAGAGATTTGTTTTTTTGAAGATTCGTTTACTAACTTTAAGATGAAGATATAGCTAAACCAGGGATTTTTCTATTAGATGGATTGGATTTATTAGTAGAACTTTTCAATTAGAAAAAAATCAAGCCTCCTAAGCTTTTCTGAGGCTTGTTTTTGGGATTAATGGATAACTTTTTGATTTTGTCTGATCAGAATCATGTCTTTTAGAATATTTACGGATTCTTCCATTTGAATGTCGTTAAGTCCGTAAGAGTCTTTGGCTCCTTCTTTTCGGATGCTTTTAAGAAATGCTTGGAAGTTTTTATTAGAATCTAATCTACTCGAGCTGTTTGCCTTTAAAACAGGAATCATAGCTCTCCAAGTCTCTTCGCATTCCTGTAGGTCAGGGAGATAGTAGGAGCGAAACCATTTTTTAGTGGCAGTGTCTAAATCTGATAAATCATCTTCCAATACGTTAATACATTGATCGGCTGGTAAGGGATTTTCTAGAAATTTTTCTCCGATTTTTTCTTCTCCATAACGACCAGGGACTACAATATCAGATTTGACGCCCTCTAGTTGTGTAGAAGCGCCTGAAGGAGAATAATATTTTCCTATGGTTACTTTAAAAAAGGATTCTTCATCTCTATTTCCAGTGACGGTTTGATGTTGGATTGTGCCCTTCCCATAAGTTTGGTGGTCGCCGACGATAACTGCTAGCCCGTAATCTTTTAAAGTTTGGGCGACAATTTCTGAAGCAGAAGCAGAGCCTTTGGATACCAAGACAACTAATGGGCCGTCATAAAATTTTGTTTTTGAGAAGGTCCTGTATCGCTTAATACTGCCATCTGAGTACTTAGAAACTACAGCGACACCATTTTTCATAAATAATCCGGCAACCTTCACAGCCTGAGATAAAAACCCGCCATTATTCTCTCTGATATCTAGAATCAGCCCTTGTAAGTTGTGTTTTTTCAACTCGCTTATAGCTTTTTTTAAATCGTTTTCGCTGGATATAAGCCCTTCGCCTTCATAGAATGAGTGCAGAGTGACTTTCCCGATAACACCGTTGCCGAAGGGTTCTTCAGAAATATCCACACGTTTATCTGAAAGTTTTATCTTTGAGCGAGTTAGATGAACAGATTCTAGTGTTCCGTCTTCCTTCATGATTCCCAGTGTTACAGAAGATCCTTCGCTACCTCTTAATATTTCAAGGACGCCTTTAAAAGAGATCCCTTCGATGGATTGACCATTTACACTTTGGATAACGTCTCCTGGGGACAGTTTTTTTGAATTTTCTGCTGGGCCTCCTGGAATTATTTCTCTTATCGTAATTCCAAATATATCTTCTCTTAAAACAACTCCTATCCCGCACATTCCTTTTTCCAACTGTATGCGCATGGCTAAAGCTTCTTCTTTACTGAAATAAGCTGTGTGAGCATCTAAACTGTTGGCTATGGCCTTTAATGCTCGAACTAGTATGTAATGTTTTTCTTCCTCTAGGGGCATGGGGTTCCCGTATTCATTGATGCCGAGATAGTCATTTTCGTAATTGGATAATTGTTTTTCACATAAGAGGACCAACAGATCTTCTTTCCCCGCATAACGATCTTCTTTGCTTTCTTCTAAATATGCTGACAGATATGAGAGGAAGAAGTTTAAATGTCTTTCTTTTAGAGTCTGTATAGATGGGGAGAATTCATTATGTTTTTCAAAGGAAGAAATTTCTTTTGCCCTGTTGACTAAATCGACAGGATTTTTTTGCCACTCATACCGCCAACTACGAGCCCTAAATATAGACTCTTTAATGGTGTCATTGATTTTCAAATAAGCTGAGAAATTATGGTTTTTATAGTTGAGAGCAAGATTCCTTTTTATGTCTGTAGACTGCGTATTAGACTTCCACTCCTTTTCTGTTAGATAAACTTTATTCATGTCGAATGTTCTCATATAGCAAGATAGTGATCTAATCAGGACGGATGAGGAGATTTCCTTATTATCAACGTGGTATTGAGCTAATTGATCAGCTGTTTTTTTTACAGATTCTTCTGTGAGGAAAGTTGAAAGAGATAGACAGAAATTTGGGACAATCCAAAGAAAAGTAAAGAAAAAGCGAACGAATCGAGTCATCATAAATCAGAAGCCATTGCACACTGTGTAACGGTATATTCGGTCGAAAACGAAAACTCTTTAGATGTTTTCTTAAAAAAGGAGGAATTTTTCTATTTGAGTACAGGGGAGAGCGTGGTGAATTCGAAAGAAGTCATCTGAGAACGAGAGAAGAGAACAAACAGCTATCCAAAAATAGATTGATAGTCAAAACCCCTAGGGCAATAAATGTTAGGAATCCCCCAAGGATGAAGTAGGCTCCGCTGAAGAACAAGGCTGTGGGAGGTAGGAAGCTTAAAGAGGTGAGGACCGCGGCCATGAACAGGAAGATGATGGCTACAGAAACTAACCCTATTCGACGCACAGCATGTTTGTCGCAGTTCCACACTTCTAATTTTGATAAAGAAGTGTGGTTGGTAGGGAGGATGTTGAAACTCATAGGCTTAACTAAAATTAACTTGGAACATGCTAACCTATTTGGGTTAATTTACTCAATGGGTTGTTAAGAATCATTTTTAGATTAGACATTTTTATAAAAGTCTCTTTATTCTGCTTAGAAGTTTTTTTATTTTTGTTGTTAAAGAATATTTTTAAACGAAGGGAAGATTGGAGGTTGATTCAAGAATGTCGGGGCTACGCGATAAAGGGTTCAAGAGGTTTTTTACTCCGATATTTTTGCTTTGTTTTGGGATAGTTTTTTTAATTTTTCGAGAGGATGGCTATGGATCTATTCTAAGGAGGGATATGGCCGTCCAGGCGGGGGTTGATCCGTTGCCTCTGAGAATTATGGTTTTTGATAGTTCTTTTGTGGATATTGTTTTAGATGTTAGCGAAGATTTTATCGCAAGATCTGGACTTAAAGGGAATGAATCGGGAGTCATAGACATCTCGGTTGTGCGTAAGATTTTAATGGACTACGAGTTGGAGTATGCAAGGCCTATTTTTGCTAAAAGGAAAGAGCCTGTTGGGAATTTAAAGAAGCAATTGTCCCGGCTAGGGATTTTATGTGTTGATTATTGTGAAAAGTGCGGGACAAATGAAAATGAGGCGGCAAAAGTACGGCTTACGTTATGCTCCCCTGGAGGGAGGAAAATTTCTTGTTGTTCTGTAACAGGAATTAGCGATCTGGTCAAAAGGGGGGTGGACGCTTCTAAGTTTGGTTATAACGAGCATACTTTAATAGACGGACATCTTCTTTTTTACGACGACTATGTAGAAAAGATTTTAAAGGTATCCAAAGATCGGGATAATCGCGTTATTCTTGATATGTCTGACCAACTGGCAGTGAGGGAGTTGTGCTCCAGGTTTTGGTTTTTACTTCCTCAGGTCGATATGATATTTTTTTCTGCAGAATCTGCAAGAGTTTTCACCGGGATGAGTTCGTTGTCGGCGGCATGTAAGTTTTTATCCAAGTTTCAAAAACTGGTAGTGGTTCGAGATGACGATTTAAGGATATTTTTTCTTTCGGATTCGAAGGATCGTGGGGTGTATCAAAGAGATTTTTCAAGCAAGGAAGAAGCTGAATTGTTTCAATCCGGGTTTTTGTTTGGGTATTTAAGTGGAGAACGCTCAGAATATTGTATTAGTTGTGCAGAATCACTTTCTAGCGAGGAAGATTTAGCTTAAATTAGGATTTTTTATAAAAAGCTTTTACTTTTTTATAACAATCTTTCCTGCGAAGCAGAAAGAGATTGTTCCTGAAATAACTCCTTGCAAACAAACGTTCCTTACTCTATAGTTCTCCGCTTATAGAAAGGTTGAATCGAGATAAGGATCATGCCGACCATAAATCAGTTAATTCGTAAAGGACGAAAATCTACAGTGGGCAGGAAAAAGTCTCCTGCTTTGCAGCGATGCCCTCAGAGAAGGGGTGTTTGTTTGCAAGTTAAGACGAAGACTCCGAAAAAGCCGAACTCTGCTTTGCGTAAAGTTGCTTGGGTTCGATTGTCTAATGGTCAAGAAGTTATTGCTTACATTGGAGGCGAGGGGCACAATCTTCAGGAGCACAGCATCGTGCTTGTTCAGGGGGGTAGGGTGAAAGATCTTCCTGGTGTGCGTTATCATATTGTGAGGGGAACGCTTGATTGTGCTGCTGTAAAGAATAGGAAGCAGAGTCGTTCTCGCTATGGGGCGAAGCGTCCTAAGTAGTGATCTTTGCGTGGTTTGCGTTGTTTGTTCTAACAAGAAGAATTTTTAGAGGTTAACCGTATGTCAAGAAGGCATTCTGCCGAGAAGCGTGTAATTCCAGGAGACCCTGTTTATGGGAGCGTCGTCCTTGAGCGCTTTATTAACAAGCTGATGTTGCATGGGAAGAAGTCTAAGGCGAGAAAGATTGTTTATAGTGCTTTGGATCGTTTCGCGAAAAAAGTTGGCGCTGAAAGTGTTATGGATGCTTTTGAAGAAGCGTTGGAGAATGCTCGTCCTATTCTTGAGGTAAGATCTCGTCGAGTTGGTGGGGCGACTTATCAAGTTCCTGTTGAGGTGGCTCCTGGGAGAAGGGATTGTCTTGCTATGCAGTGGATTATCAAGCATGCCAGAGCTAAGGCTGGGAAAAGCATGGAGGTTGGATTAGCTTCCGAGTTGGTGGACTGTTTTAATAAGCAGGGTGCGACGATTAAGAAGCGAGAGGACACGCATAGGATGGCTGAGGCTAACAAGGCTTTTGCGCACTATAAATGGTAGTCGGTAATTGGTTGGGTTGATAGGTAGATGAGTAAAGGGAATTTCGATTTAGCAGATGTAAGAAATATCGGCATCATGGCTCACATTGATGCTGGAAAGACGACGACAACCGAGAGGATATTATACTACGCTGGAAGGACTCATAAGATTGGTGAGGTTCATGAGGGCGGTGCTACCATGGACTGGATGGAGCAAGAGCAAGAAAGAGGTATTACTATTACCTCTGCGGCCACCACGGTTTTTTGGTTGGGAGCTAAAATCAATATCATCGATACTCCTGGTCACGTCGATTTTACTATCGAAGTTGAAAGATCTCTTCGTGTTTTAGATGGGGCGGTGGCCGTTTTTGATGCGGTTTCTGGAGTTGAGCCTCAGTCGGAGACTGTTTGGCGTCAAGCGGACAAATATGGAGTTCCCAGGATAGCTTTCGTAAACAAGATGGACCGCATGGGGGCAGACTATTTTGCTGCTGTGGAGTCTATGAGGGAGAAGTTGGGTGCTAATGCAGTTCCAGTTCATTGTCCTATTGGCTCCGAGAGTCAGTTTGTTGGGATGGTGGATATCATTTCAAGGAAAGCGTTATATTTCTTAGATGAAACTTTGGGAGCTAAGTGGGAAGAAAAAGAGATTCCCGAGGAATTAAAAGACCGCGTGGAAGAGCTTCGAGATAAGCTTTTGGAGGAGTTGGCTACCGTTGATGAAACAGACGAAGCCTTCATGGAAAAAGTTTTGGAGGCTCCAGATTCTATTACCGAGGAAGAGATTCATGCGGTAATGCGAAAGGGTGTAATCGCTAATAAAATTAACCCAGTTCTGTGCGGAAGCGCATTTAAAAACAAAGGCGTCCAGCAGCTGCTAGATGTTATCGTTAAATGGTTGCCCTCTCCTCTGGATAGAGGTAAGTTGAGAGGAATCAACCTAGAGACCGGAGAAGAGATTTTGTTGGAGCCGAGAGCTGATGGTCCTTTGGCTGCTCTGGCATTCAAAATTATGAGTGATCCTTACGTGGGCAGGATTACTTTCTTAAGAATATATTCTGGAACTCTTAAAAAGGGATCCACGGTCCTTAACTCTACAAAAGATAAGAAAGAAAGGATATCGAGACTGCTAGAGATGCATGCCAACGAAAGGACGGATAAAGATGAGTTCACCGTTGGGGATATTGGAGCCTGTGTGGGGTTGAAGTTTTCGGTCACAGGAGACACTCTTTGCAGTGAGGGAGATGAGATTGTTTTAGAAAAAATCGAGTTTCCAGAGCCAGTTATTGATATGGCTATTGAACCGAAATCCAAGGGAGATAGGGAAAAATTGGCTCAAGCTTTGAGTGCTCTCTCAGAAGAAGATCCCACTTTCCGAGTTTCTACAAACGAAGAGACTGGGCAGACTATTATTTCCGGAATGGGGGAATTGCATTTAGATATTCTTCGAGATCGGATGATTCGAGAGTTCAAAGTAGACGCTAATGTTGGTAGACCCCAGGTTTCTTATAAAGAGACGATTACTACTTCGGGTAGCAGTGAGACCAAGTACGTTAAGCAGTCCGGAGGACGGGGGCAGTATGCTCACGTTTGTTTGGAAATAGAGCCAAACGAGCCAGGAAAAGGCAACGAGATAGTTAGTAAAATTGTTGGGGGGGTTATTCCCAAGGAATATATTCCAGCAGTAATTAAAGGGATAGAGGAAGGTTTATCTAGTGGAGTCCTTGCTGGGTATGGATTGGTGGATGTCAAAGTTAGTATCGTGTTTGGATCTTACCATGAGGTAGATTCCAGCGAGATGGCGTTTAAAATATGTGGTTCTATGGCTGTTAAGGAAGCTTGTCGTAAAGCTAAACCTGTCATTTTAGAGCCGATTATGAAGGTGACTGTTGTAACTCCAGAGGATAATCTTGGGGATGTCATTGGGGACTTGAATCGTCGCCGAGGGAAGATTTTGGGCCAGGAGAGTTCCAAGGGCATGGCTCAGGTGGGGTCAGAGGTTCCTCTTAGTGAAATGTTTGGCTATACGACTTCTCTGCGCTCTTTAACCTCTGGTCGGGCAACCTCTACGATGGAACCCGCCTTCTTCGCAAAAGTTCCTCAAAAGCTCCAAGACGAGATTACAAAGAAATAGAAGGGTATTCATGAAACAGCAAAAGCAAAAAATTCGAATCCGGTTGAAGGGTTTTGATCAATGTCAGTTGGATCGTTCCACCGCCGATATTGTTGAGACGGCAAAAAGGACTGGTGCTGTAATTGTTGGACCTATACCTTTACCTACGAAAAGAGAGGTCTACACTGTCTTGCGTTCTCCGCACGTTGATAAGAAGTCCAGAGAACAGTTTGAAATTCGCACTCATAAGAGACTTATTGATATTTTGGCTCCTACAGGAAAAACTATAGATGCTTTGAAAACTCTTTCCTTGCCCGCAGGAGTCGATATTAAAATTAAAGCCTCCTAGCCTTTATCGACGTTTATGGGTAGCAAAGACGCATCTCTTCTTGATTTTGTTCTGCAGGAGCGTTCTTTGTTAACTAAGGGGGAGTTAGCGGATAATGGAGGGGAACTGGTCTATTCCCTGAAGTTTTCCGCGAAGAATCCAGGAGAGCTTAAGTATAGGGTAGGAGACTCTTTAGCTGTACTTCCTGAAAACGATCCTAAAATAGTAGACGATATTCTAAACGCTCTTTCTCTAAGAGAAAAGGAGCATCTTCTAGATCCCCGTTCTGGTCAATTTCTTGATTTGAAAAGCTTTCTTACAAGGAAAGCTGATTTGGATAAGCTCCCAGAATTTTCTAAAAGACTCTTCCCTAACGATGCGTGTACTCAAGAGAACGGAAAAAAAGTTTCCTTAAGGGAGCTTCTTCTGAAATACCGACCAAAGGTGAAATTAGAAGAAGTTCCTTCGATCTTTGCTCCATTGCTTCCTAGATTTTATTCTATAGCTTCATCACCGCTATATGATAAAAATTCTTTAGAACTCACTGTGCGTTCTATATTAGTTCAAGGCGCCTATTCTTCTTGGCCTGGAGTTTGCTCTTCCTATATCTGTAAGAGACTTCAAAAGAATGAAAGAATACACGGATACATCAGCCCTACCCAGCATTTTACCTTAAACGAAAATAATCGAGGCAAGCCCCTAATTATGATTGGGGCCGGCACGGGGATCGCCCCCTATAGGGCTTTTATGCAAGAGAGACTGTACCTTAAAGAGTCTGCTAAGAACTATCTTTTCTTTGGGGAACGGAAACGTAATACAGACTTTTATTACGAAGATTTTTGGAAGGAGTGTTGTGATCAAGGGCTTCTAGAGGTCTATCTAGCTTTTTCTAGAGAAAGCGATCAAAAAATATATGTCCAGGACAGAGTCTTGGAGAAAAGCGAAGAGATTCGAAGCGCTTGCATGTCGGGAGCTTACATCTTCGTCTGTGGAAGCAAGGCTATGGGGGCAGAAATCCGAAAGGCTATAGAAACTATTCTTGGTAAAGAATTGTTTAAAAACTTTATAAAAACCAAACGTTTTGTAGCGGACGTCTATTAGCTACTCTTCTAAATGCTCTATAACTGTAATGATACAGAAACATTGAACCCCATCTCCACATCCATAATCGCTCAATCCTTCACCAGAAGTTGCCGTAATTCCTATAGACTCCAAAGACACTCCGAGGAAAGAAGAGACGCTCTCCCTGATAAGCTCTATCTTGGGAAGAAACCGAGGTCTGCTTCCCTCCAGAGTTATAGCTACATGGGAGATCTGTTGGTTGGATTTTAAACCTTTAACAGCCTCTTTTAAGTAAACCCCACTGTCCGTAATGCCCCTGGAATTTAGTAAATCATCAGCAACCTTTCCTAAAATAATGTTCTGAGTGATAGAAGTAAGCGCATTGCACAGAGCGTGAAAGATCACATCTCCATCAGAATTAGCGTGAAACCCAGGGACATTTTCGAAAATAACTCCACCAAGAATGCATGGTTTACTCGAACCCTCGGGAAGAAAGCGGTGGCTATCCTGCCCTATCCCAGTCTTGACTATCCATTTAGGGGTGCTTTGCATATTTAATGCCTCGACTTTGAATGAAAACCCAGTTGCTACTTTTATTTAGCGGCTGCGATAGTAATCCATCGGTTTCTTTTTTAAAAGAATTTTACTTCTAATGATTTAAGGAGAGAGGAAAAAGAGCTAGTAGAATAAAAAAAACTCTAGGAAAGAGATATTATCTTAGATAACGAGTTTGTCAATAATTATTGGGAAATTGATTGCCAATAATCGGAAAGTTTTCTTATTATTGTGCTTCCGAGTTCTTGGCTAGATAGCTCAGCTGGTAGAGCAGAGGACTGAAGATCCTTGTGTCGTCGGTTCGATCCCGGCTCTGGCCATTTTGGGAGTAAAATCTCAAATTTGAAGTAAAGCTCGTCTTTCAAGCCCGCAATGAGAAGGCTTTTTTAGTAGTTTTAAGTCCATTAGGGTTTTTCGGCCTTAAATGTTCTCGGTGGCGGCGGGTTTGCGGTTGATTCAGTAATAGGGATTTAGGAATGGAAGCTTATGCTATAATTCAGGCTGGCGGTAAGCAATACAAAGTTTCTGCTGGGGATGTTGTCGATGTAGAGATAACTAGTGACATTGCAGTAGATTCAGGAACGCATGTGTTCTCAGAGGTTTTATTTTCCTTCGATGGCAAAGAAGTCAAACTAGGAACACCTCTCTTAAGCAAAGCTAGCGTTATAGCAGATATTTTGGGTTGTGTGAAGGGTCCAAAAGTGACTGCTTATAAGTATAAAAAAAGAAAGAATTATCACAGGAAACTAGGACATAGACAGAACTATGTCAGAATGAAAATTCGTGAGTTGTCGTTGTAAAATCGGAGTAGTGGAAGATGGCACATAAGAAAGGACAGGGAGCCAGCCGTAACGGAAGAGATTCTGAGTCGAAACGCTTAGGAATGAAAGTTGGTTGTGGCCAGTACGTCACTACTGGAAGTATTTTGGTTAGACAACGTGGAACGAAGTGGAGACCTTCCAAAAATGTTGGAAGGGGTAAAGATGATACCCTATTTGCTTTGATTGATGGGTTTGTTTCCATGAAGAAAACAGATCGTACATATGTTTCTGTATTACCAGCTACTAGTAAGTAAAGGCTTGTAAACTACACTTCTTTTTTTGATTAAGACTCCGCTGCTTCCAGTTTATGTTGGTCGGGCGGAGTTTTTTTATTTTTCTGCACCTTGAGGTTGAGTTTTGTTCACAGATAAAGTTGTTTTAGAACTCCGTGCCGGTAAAGGCGGTAACGGGGTGGTGGCTTGGCGTAAGGAGAAATATCTTCCTAAAGGAGGCCCTTACGGAGGTAATGGCGGTAACGGAGGCTCCGTAATCGTACGTACGGATAATCACGTGTATTGTTTTGAAGCTTACAGAAATTTACGTTTTCTAAAAGCAGAGGATGGAAGACCTGGAGCTTCAAATAATAGGTCTGGAAGAAATGGTAAAAATTTAGTTCTCTCGGTGCCTCCAGGTACTTTGCTGAAAAATGTGGAAACGGGAGAACTTATTAAAGACTTTGTCCATGAGGGAGAGGAGCTTGTTATTTGCCGGGGAGGACGAGGAGGCAAAGGAAATTCTCATTTTAAAAGTGCTACAAATAGAGCGCCTACCCAGTGTACTCCTGGTAAACCCGGGGAAATTTTGCGTATAGAATTGGAACTAAAATTAATAGCTCATATAGGCTTAGTAGGGTTCCCAAATGCAGGGAAGTCCACGTTGCTTAACGCAATGACTTACACAGAGGTACGAGTTGGAGCTTACCCATTCACAACTCTTAGACCTTCTTTAGGGCTTCTAGCTCGTACTAATCAATATCAAAAACCCCTAGTTGTCGCTGATATTCCAGGTATTATCGAAGGAGCTCATGATAACCGGGGGCTTGGTCTCGATTTTTTAAGACATATTGAACGAACTGGACTGCTTCTTTATGTTGTCGATATATCATGTTTTGAGCGGAAAAATCCCATAGAAGATCTGAGGATTCTAAGGAGAGAATTAGAGCTTTACAATCCGCAACTTTTAGATAAAGAGGCTTTAGTAGCGTTGAATAAGGTTGACGAACTGTTGGAAGATGAAAAGGAGAACATGATGAATCTATTTGCTAAAGAATTTCCTGGATTCAAGTTTCTCTGCGTTTCAGGTAAAACTGGTCAAGGAGTTCAAGCTTTAACGGAAGCTTTAATACAAAGACTTAATCCATAAAAAATCCCCATCAGAAGCGCTATGGTTGGGCCTACGGGAAGATCTAGGAAATATGCAGCTATAATTCCTGAGAAAGAAAAAATTATGTTAAGAAGAGAGGATACGATCATAATTTTTGTCATCCTATAGGAAAACCTACAAGCTATGGCTACAGGCAAGACAAGCATACTTAGCATAAGTATGATTCCCATGATGTAGATAAGAAGCACTATAGCCGCAGCCACGAGAGCGAGAAGTAAGAAATACCACTTCTGAGGAGATTGTCCTTTAAGAGACATGTGCTTTTCATCGAAGCAAAAAGCCTTGAATCGATTATGACAAAATATTGTTGTAAAAACGATTACGGCATCTAGTATAAAAAGAGTCTTCAGATCCTTACCGTTTATCCAAAGAATATTTCCTAAAAGGAAGTCTATGAGTTCTGAATTAAATCCTGGGATCATAGAAAATAAAATAATGCCTATGGCCATGCCTATAGACCATATCATTGCTATAAGAGCGTCTTCTCTTTCTCGATACTTCAAATGAATCTTGCCGATAAAAATAGAGAGCAAAATAGAGCCGACTAGAGCCCCGTAAATAGGAGAAATATCCAAATTGAGGTGATACTGTATCCATAACGTTAGCCCTATTCCACCAAGCATGGAATGAGAAATACTCCCACTGATAGATACGATACGCCTGACGACAATATAGGTACCGACAATACCTCCCGATATTGATGCTCCTAAAGCAGCCAAGAAGGAGTTTAACAGGAGAGGGTTGAACGTTTCTTTAAGAAAATCTATCTTCATGCTAGGACCTCTACTTATTATTGCAACAACGTAGAGAACGGTATAGATCTGTTGGATCGTTATGTGACAGCGGTGTGAGGGTTTTATTCAGATAAAATATTTTATTAAAGTACTTGGTAGTATGGTGTAGATCGTGAGTTACCATCACAATTGTCTTTGTCCGATTTAGTTCTACAAGAATAGAATAAATTTGCTCTTGAGTTTTCGAGTCAATGTTAGTGGTTGGTTCGTCCAGAACAAGAACGGCGGGATTAGAACATAGAGCCCTAGCAAGCAGAATTCTTTGCATTTGTCCGCCCGAAAGATGCGAAAAACAGGAGTGTTTTTTTGAGAGCAGCCCTACCAAATCCAAGGCTTCATCTACAGCTCGATAATCTTTTTTTGTGTATTGGCCGTGCCATTTTAAGGTGGCTATACGACCTGTCAAAACCACTTCTTCAACTGAAATAGGGAAGGATTTGTCAAAAGAGAAGTGTTGAGGAACCCAACTTATGATGGATCGAGAGCTTTTCTCCCCCTTCTGATCGTAAATAGCTATTAAGCCCGAAGAGGGTTTTAATAGTCCCAAAATAAGAAGAAGAAACGTGCTTTTTCCTCCACCGTTGGGACCTAAGACACCAACATAATCTCCGTAATTAATAGAACAGGAGACATTTTCTAGCACAGGGGCTTCTGTGTAGTTGAAGGACAGATTTTCTACAGAAATGCACGTACTCATAGATGAGAAAACTCGGCAGCAATGAACTTCAGATTTTCTAACACGTCATCAGAATAAGGGTCTAGATGAATTTCCCTAATGTTTAATTTCCTTGCTAACAAGTGGCCGCTTTTCTTATGCCCAGACTTTTGAGAGAAAACTAGTGTCGAAAGATTGTCACTTTTGATCAGTTGTAATAATTTTACAAGGTCCTTAGGAGAGATATCTTTTTTATGGGGATGTTCTATAGATATTTGCCGGAACCCATAATCGTGACAGAAGTAAGTAAATGCTGGATGAGTGACAAGAATAGAGCGGTTGGTAGCTTTCGCTGTTACTTGGGAAATTTCCTCGTCTAGTGAATCTAGTTCCGCAATAATTTTTAAGTAGTTGGCTTTTACTATCGCTGTTTTATCAGGCAGAAGTTCAGAGAGCTTATCAGCAACAAGTTTAGCCTGTTTTTTCAGATTTTTGGGGCTTAGCCAGGTATGAGTATCGTAAAGAGCTTGTTTGTGATGTTTGCACGAAGAGTTTTCAGCAAGAGGAATAACGTTTACGTAGTCGTTGATATTTACAGCCTCGCAGAGGATAGCTTTTGCACAGGCATTTTCGAAGGGTTCGCCAGAGAGGAACCATAGGGAGGCAGAACGCATCTTTTGAACCTGTTTGAGAGTCGGTTCGTAACTATGAGGATCTGCAGGTCCGGGAACAACCGCTTCTACATCTACGAGGTCTCCAGCTATGGAGCGTACTAAAAATTTATATGGAGAGACGCTTACCAACACCAGAGGTTTCTTTAGGGTTCCTCCTTGGGAGGGAAGGGGAAAAAGGAGAGCTGTCAGAAAAATATAAAAGGCTCGTATTAACATCCTTAGAAATACGAAGTTTTAGATTGAAGGGGCTATTATCCTACTGAAGGTCAATTTTAATAAAGGAGGAAGTATATTTTCCTTTAGTAAAATTTTTTAATTTCATGGAGACCTTTATTGATTCAAAAAAAGTTTTCTTATTCTTGTAGGAATTTTTTGTTTTCTAAAATGTGTCAAAACGATGGCGGAAGCAGGGAATTAATCCAAGAGGTATTAAGGAGTATTGATTAAAATGAAACGCTAAGATATCTTAGTCGACTCGTGGAAGTCTCTTTAGAGACTGTTCGTCAAGGAGATCTTTTTGGAGAGGTGTCCGAGTGGCTTAAGGAGCACGCTTGGAAAGCGTGTGTGCGTTAACGCGTACCGCGGGTTCGAATCCCGCCCTCTCCGTTTCCCGTCTCTTAGAACACCATCCTAGATCCAAGATTGAGCATCTGCACAAAGGAGTTTTCTCCGGCTTCCATGGTGTATGAGCCGTATAAGCTCCAGCAGGGAGCAAACTGCGTGTTATTATGGAACTCTATACGAGCAGTGTTTCTAGGAGGCACGTTTCCTCTAATGACCCCTTTAGTTCCTTCAGACAGAACTATGTATTGAGCCATAGGCTCATTTCTAAAGATTGAAGGCGTGTAGGCAAGCATCATCTTGTTATACAAGAGAGCATATTCGAAGAGCAAAGTACCTTCCATAGAGAATCCAACAGGTAGAGCTACATAGCGATAGGACGTGGAATCGAATTTTCTCGGATTATAGTAACTTTCTTCAAAAGAGGATTGTCTGAGAGAAAGACATTCACAACCCAGGAATGCTGAAAGCCTTGCCGAGGAGTCGACTGTGGGTTCCCGGAAATCAAAAGTTAGTCGACTATCTAAAACCCAGGCCCTATCGTGCCAATCAGCAAGATTCTTCTCCCAGATCGAAGGATAAAAGGTTCTAGAGCGATGTTTCATATAAGCATAACTGAGAATTCCTTGCCAAAGAACGGGACGTTTATTCCTGTAATTTTTTGATAACAGGAAAACGGGACATCCTGCATAAAATGTTGTTTGATAAGAATGCTCGGAATTATAGTAGTCGTAGTCTTTGTGCATTTTCTCAGTTTTTGTTCTTCCGAACATTTGAGAAAACGCAGCACCTAAGATAAGGTCTGGGTTTGGCTTAGAATCTAATGCAGCGATATAACCCTTAGAATTGTAGTTTAATGCAGCAGCTCCTGCGTGTTCCTCAATTTGTAAGAAGGTGCCAACTCCAGATGTCCAGACGACATTATATAAAGGATCATCAAAACGTGCAGATGATAGGCAGTTATTTAAGATGCCTTGTTTGACCGCTACAAGGGAAGCTCTAGCTCCAACCAAGGAGTTTAGATAGTAGGAGCTTTCCCTTGGAACATATGCCCACTGTTGATAACGATCAAAAGTCCATTTGGCGGTGATAGAGTTGTTTTCACTAGTCTCCAATTTCCATGTTCCCATGTAGCCTTTTAGAGGAGTGATATCACCGTATAGTTTGATATTAGAGATGTTATCTTGTTCTTCAGGTAAATTGATAAGTTTGAGATCGAGATCTTTCCCTAAAGCGGGGTTTTGATACAAATCCCCGTTTGGATCGATAATGGTAATGGAAGCTTGAGATAGATCTACAGAGCTGTCATTATTGCCATCGGCTAAATTTATTTTAGGGGCTTTTTTTCCATCTCCTCCAATTAATCCACTTATGTCTATAAGCAGATTGGTGATGGTTATGCCATTCTCTCCAGCGCTTCGAGGTTGTGCTAGTTTTGAGTCAGCTTGAAGAGTTTTTAAATTTACTGGAGTTGTTTTACTGGCTTGTTTTTCAGAAGAAAGAGTATGTAAAACTGTGTCAGGTTTTTTTGCTATAAGGGCGCTCCCAGCATTCATTACTAGGGTTCCGCCCTCTTGAGTGAATGAATTTACTGTGAGCTCAGCATTATCTAGAATTAAAGAACCAGAGGATAAAGTAACTTTCTGCCCAATAGTAGATTTATTTGCGTGTTCTTTCCCAGAGAAAACAACTTTTCCTGTATAGGATGTTCCATTATTTTTGTTGATTTTACAAGTAGAGGCACTGCTTCCGGTGGTGTTTACCGCATCATAAAAGTAAATAGTTCCTTTGTCTGCATATAAATTCAAATCAATCTTTCCACCTATGCTGCAAAAAGTAGAGTTTTTTTCTACGCTACCTACAGCATTGTTTCTAAAAATAATATCTCCAGTTTCTGCTGTTAGGTCGAGCTTTGGAGTGGTGGAAGAAGTTCCATTTTCTCCAAAGATTGCAGCACCTGAAAGGGAATCATCTCGAGCATATACGCGAGACCGTTTCATTGTAGAGGGAGCTACAACGTTATCGCAAAATAAAATTGTTGAAGTTGCTTTAATAGAAGATTCACCGTTAGAGGAAGAAGGGGCTTTTAAATAAATGGCGCTGCCGTCTTTGGCTGAAGTGTTCCCAGAAAAGGTGGCACCTCCAGCTAAAGTTAAGGTCCCTCCAGCATAAATGGCTCCTCCACTTTCTGAGGTTGCACTATTTCCAGAAAAATTGGAGGATCCTTCAATAGAAATTGTTCCGAGGCTAGCTAGAGCTCCGCCAGCATCTGCAGAATTACTAGAGAAAGAACTTCGTCCTTTTAATTTTATACTAGTTTTTGCGCTAACCCCTCCTCCATATGCTATTGTGCTCGACGTATTAATGTTGGAAGATATTTGAGTAGAAGCTGTTTTTGTAATAGCAGAATTATCAGAGAAGGAAATGGATCCCTCTGATGTGGAGGTAATGGAGACTGTTTCCCCATAGATAGCACCTCCTCCAGCAGGATTTTCTTCTACCGAAAAAATGGCTGCGGCAGGCTTTGTAATAACAAGAGAGTTTTTAGAAAAAGTAATAGATCTACAAGAATCTAAAGAAAAGTTTTTTGCATAGATAGCGCCCCCGGATTGAAAACCTTTGTTGTTCGACGCAGAAATGTTAGTAACATTGTCTATATTGAGATTTTCTGTGGAATAGATGGCTCCCCCAGAAGTTTGGGCAGTATTACCAAGAAAAGAAAGCTCATTGATTCTGCAAAAGCTAATTTTTTTTCCATAAATCCCGCCGCCACTTTCTGTGGCAGAATTAGAGGAAAGAGAGACGGATCCAATATAGTCAAAGAATACATCGGATTCTTTTAATCCTTCAGAACTAGATAGAAGGAGAGTGGCTTTAAGTTTATTTGTTTTTTGTCCTTTTTCTAAAAGAGCATGGATGCCATTAGCATTAGTTGCTGAAGAGAAAATACCTCCACCTTTCTCAGCAGAGTTCCCAGAAATAGATACAGAATTTAAGTTGGAGAAGGAGACTTTTTTGGAATAAATACCCCCTCCATTATTTTCCTCTGTTTGCTGGGAAGCGGCTGTCACCAATAGGTCTTCGGGAGGATTTTGAACTTTAGTAGCTTTATTAGAAGAGATAATCACATCTCCGAAAGCAGAAATATCTGGTTTCGGAGCATAGGGAGGTGTTTCTGGAAGAATAGTTGCAGATTCTTTTTCAAAAGTAATAGAAAATCCTCCAGGAGCATAGATGGCTCCTCCTGACGATGCTTGATTTCCTGTGAGCTCTAGTTTTTCAAGGTTTGTCAGAGAAACAGAATGATCGTTTTCAACGTAGATTCCACCTCCTTTTTCCCCTGCTTTATTAGCATTAAATAGTGTGGTTCCAGATAAATTTGACCAAGAGATATCTTCTTTAGAGTAGAGTCCACCACCATTTTTAGTGGCAGTATTGTTGGAGAATTGTAATCGTCTGGAGTTTTGGCAGCTAAAACTTTTTGCAGCATAAGCTCCACCGCCATTCCCTGTTACAGCTGAGTTTCCTTGAAATAGAACTGTTGACAGTACTCCATCTATAGTTACATTTTCTTTAGAGTAGAGCCCGCCTCCATTCCCGGATTCTTCTGTAGGAACATCTAGAAGCAAGTGTGAAGAGGGCGTTGATTTGTCCACGCTTGTTAATTCTTTCTGATCTTCTTCCTCCGAGGGAGGGGGCTCGACTCCAGCAGTATTTGCAAGGAATTTGATCTCGCTTACGTCAAAAAAGTCTGTTGTGGTATTTGCGTAGACGCCGCCTCCTTCTTGATTAGCTTTATTAGCAGAAAAAAAGACGGAAGAAGATCCTTTGTCCCCAGAAATAACAAAGGCTCCTCCAGAATAAATTGCTCCTCCTTTTTTTTCTGCCTTGTTGGAGCTAAACTTAGCTGAGTCTAGATCGTGTAGAGTAATGGTAGAAATTGAAGAAAGAACTCCGCCATTTTCTTTTGCTGTATTTTCATTAGCAAAGGTAGATCCTGTAGATCTTGAAATTTCGATAGCACTGTCGGAGTAGAAGGCTCCTCCGGAACCGGAAGCAGAGTTTTTATTCAGGTTCATAGAGCCGAAATCTTCTATTAATAGTTTCCCTTTCGAAGATATAGCTCCTCCGTTTCCTCTAGGAGTTCCAGCTTCTGTTTGCTCGGCAACCTGTTGTTCTTCAGGTGGTGAAGGAACGATAGCAGAGTTATTAGAGAAAGTTATAGTGTCTATAATGTCGGCAATAGTAGTTGTCGATTCACAAAAAATGGCTCCGCCTTCTGTTTGTGAAGAATTCCCAGTAAAAGTGAGATTTTCTAATCCTTCAATTGTTAGTGGACCTTTAGAATAAATGCCGCCCCCCTCTTCAGGAACTATAATTTTAGATATAGTTAAAGAACCAGGAGTTCCGGGGTTAGTGACTATGCTTGTAGGGGCGAAATCATAGGGATTGTAAAAAGCTCCGCCTTGCGTATACTTTTTACTTTCTGAATTAGCCGTTTTTGTTGTGGTAGAAGAGGAGTCTACCGAAGGAGCTTGTTGAGTTTGTTTTTTAGGGGAGTTTATCTCACTTAAAGAAGCGCTGGAAGCCGTAGACTCTGCAGCGCCTTCTTCTGCTGGTGGTGAGGGAGGCGTAGGAGGAATCGAGTTATAATTAGAGAGAGTGACGTCCCCATCTATAGTATAGATTGTTCCTGCCGGGTCAGTAACTTGAGTGAAATTGTTAGTAGAGTCTGTTACGGAGAGTCCTGTTTTATTTTGGTTTAAGGTGACACTGGTTTCTCCAAGTGCCAACAGAGAAGGAAGCGCCGCTGTGAAAACAGCCGTAGCAGAAAGCCACTTCATAATTAGGGAACTCTTTATCGATTTTTTAACTGTCTATTAGACTGTCTACATAAAATACCAAAAGAAATTAGGCAAGGGTAAAAACTTTTGAGAAATCGACGAGAGTTCAAAAGGAAAAGCCAGCCCAAAACTCAGATAAAAGTCGCAAGCTGGCTCGTTTTGTTGTTAATATTTATTCTCCCGAGGCTTCAAGCTTTGTCCATTCTTCTTCAACTGGAGCAGGCGTTCCTTCGTTAATGGGCCCTAGAGGAGGGAAGTCTTCATCACATAGCTCTATGGTGACTAAACGATTTTTAGAGATTCTACTTAACTTTGAGTCAGGGTTTTCATTTAGTTCATCGATAGCTTGTAGAAGAGCAATCCTAGTCATAAAGCTTGTGGCCTGTAAAGTAGCCTCGTCCTTGTATGTAGGATCTGCCAGAGAAGAGAGCCCCATAACAGGAAGACGAATTGTCAATGATAGGATGTTTGCTGAAAGTTTTTCAGCGAGAGCGTGTGTCGCCAGGTCTATTACAGTTTTATACTGAGTAGTATATGTTTTCATCGAAGAGGGGATTTCTAAGAAGTTCTCTGGCGCTCCAGAGAATCTAGTGAAGACCATGGCTTTGGGGCCATAAAGAGTTGGGTCTACGTAGGGAAGGAAAATGGTTTGTCCTGAAGTAAGCCAAGCTGTTCCTGTAGTTAATAAACACAAATCTGAAACTGCTTCTCTCATTTGTTCAGAGATACGAATAGCGTTCAGATTTTTAGGGAGCTCAGGGTCTTTCATTTTGCTACCCCTTCCTAAATTTGGAGCTCCGCTGGTTTCTTGTACCCAAACGACAGAGGTTTGCAGTGCTTGAATTTGTTCTGGAGATTGGTAAGCATTTCTTGGATCGTATACGGGAGAGAGTTTAGAGACAAGGCATAGATTTTCATTTGTAGTAGATCGGTACAGAGGTCCTTCTTCTGTTAATTCTAAAATCCAGTTAGTGGATAGTAATTTTTGAATAGTTTTATAATTAAATTGGGGTTCCTCGAGTTTTTTCGGAACCCTTTTTTCTACAGGAGCTACCGGCTTTTCAGGCTCGGGCTTCTTAATAGGTTCTACTGGGGTTGGTTCTTTAGAAGGTTCTAATTCAGGAGCTTTTGGGGGAGCTGGGGGCTTCTTTTCTTTAATATCTTTTAGTTCTACTGGTTCTGGTTTTTCAGGAGGAATAGGGCGGG
This sequence comes from Chlamydiifrater phoenicopteri, assembly GCF_902807005.1. Lineage (NCBI taxonomy): Bacteria > Pseudomonadati > Chlamydiota > Chlamydiia > Chlamydiales > Chlamydiaceae > Chlamydiifrater > Chlamydiifrater phoenicopteri. Next base: position 772,689 of record NZ_LR777658.1, on the reverse strand, counting down.
TAGGTCTCTGGCGATCTAATACACAACAGATTAAGATAATGGTAGCTAAAGAAGATACTATGGCTAGGGTGAGGATTACGAATGGAGTTGTAGGGCAAAGTATAGCAGCTGAAGCGACTGTAGCTGCCCCAACTAGGATAGCTAATACAATAGTTACAACGGTTAGAGCTCTTTGTAAAGAGCTTCTTTGCTGTGCTATGGGCGCAGAATCTTGTGGATTGCTTTCTGGAGTGGGTCGATTTTTTAAGTGTTGTATAGAGGACATGTACACACCTTAAAAGTAATGGTTTTAATACTGGAAAGCGGAGTGTAGCTGAACAGCTACACTCGCCATTTAGTAGTTTTAAAGGTTAAAACCACTTATTCTTGTATTTATCAGCAAGTTTCTGGGCTGACTTAGAAAAGTCTGCAGCAGAGTCTGACAATGAAGCTGTTTTTTCTTCTAGTTCAGCGGTCTTTCTTGCTCTAGCTTGAGCTCGAGCTTCTCTTTGCTTTTCCCAGCGAGCTTTCTGATTTTCTCGAATTTTTCGCTGTTCTTCTCGAGTTTTTTTTGTTGATTTAGATGTTGCCGATGCATTTGTATGACTGTCGTTACTGGACCTAGAGGAAGAAGAACTTACAGAAGAGCTTCTTAGAAGCGGCGCTTGTTCTTCTTCTGTTGCAACTTCTTGATTTCTAGTCTGTTTAGAGTCTTTAACAATGTCTATCACAGTTTTTGCTAAAGCAGCCAGACCAAGGGCCGAGAAGGCCAAAGCACCAGCTCCAGCACCTCCTGTAGTTATGGTAATAGCAATACCTGCTGCTATTGCGGCAATAGAAGCCAATATGATTAAAACTTGCTTCGCTATTTTAGCAACTCTTTTATTTCTTTCCATTGCGGAAGCGTTTTTCAAATTTGCACTAGTTCCTTGTTGAGTTTGGATTCCTGGATTGTTGCCAATAGAAATATTTCCCATACTCATAAAAACCTCAAAATGTAAAAGATAAACTTTTGAAATAGTAATTTTAGCATCTTTAAACAATTTTGATTTGGTTTTTCGCTGAAAATAAAGATTAATTAGGAAAAACGAAGGAATATAATTGGAGTTTGTTAAGATTTTTTGTTAAAAAGAAAAAAAGACCGCCTTTTTTGTTAGGAGGTCTTTACCAAATGAAAGTAGAGGTTGCTTTAGTATCGGATTGAAAGAGAGCCGCTTCCAAAAAGGTTGATTCCACCGGAGTCTCTTTGCGAAGAAGAGCCTTTAAATGATATGGAAAGATTTTCAAATGCTAAGATAGTGCTAGATTCAAAGGAAAGCGTTTCTTTCCCTACGGAGCACACTTTTGTTTTCCATTCTTTGTTGTTTAAGGAAAGAAGGACGTCGCAAACAGGATCTTTTCGGTAGAATTCCCTGCTGTAATACAGCTTACAGCTCGTCATAGCAGAGCAATTTTTCCCTAGTCTACGCAGTTCTATAGCTATTCCTGATGGAATAGCGAGGTTTTCCAAGCAAGATTTGGAAAATCTTCTTGGATCATAACCAGTTTCCACGAAAGGAGCCTGGGATCCTTTAAACCATTCCACGCCAGCAAAAGGTGTTAGCTTCATCCAGTGCAAACACTTAGGATAGGAATATGAAAGATAGGCAGAACCCTTCCATCCAGAGTTTTTCCAAGTTCCCTTAGTTACCCCTCTAAAACAATAGGAATCCTCTGAGTTGTGGGTTTCTTCTCCATAAGAGAAGGAGGTATGTACTCCCAAAGCGCAATCATTGCTTTCAATAGCTACGGTAGCTGCTAGCAAGTCATTCTTAGTTTTTGTTGGGAACCTGCTGGATTCCATGACCCCTAGAAGTTTGGATATGCTTCCTAAAATGACCGTCGAGGGTGACAAGGGGATTTGTATGACCGCATCACCTCCAATATGGCCGAGAGAAAAGCCGGCAATTTTGGAAGAATTACCTTGGAACATCATAGAGCCTTTAAGCGAAGATGAAAATGATATGCAGCGGAGGGGGAATAGGTGGTTGTTGCTAAGATAGTTGTTTACAAAAGTTTTCTCTATCGTCTGCAAACCATCAAAAAGAGACCATAAGGTTGTGGGGACAAAATCTCCACATTTCTGGGGGCTCGCAGAGAAATGTCCTGAAGGGTGCCAGGTGGCCTGTAAAACTCTGTAATTGGGTTTATTTTCGGTCCAAGAAAAGGTCCAATGACCCTGATATCCATAACGATTGGCGTTGACGCGGATGTTATCGATATAAAATCTATCTATATTTACAGACTTGCCGAGGAGAAGTACTTTGATTTCTTTTGGGGACGAAGCTAAGAAATGATCTTCATAAAAAATTCCGTAAGGATCCTTTACATCGGGCGTTCCTGACAGAGTGATGTTACCACCTTCATTAACAGCTATGACGGCTGGTAGAGTAGTATTTTCTATGGGGTTCAGACACAATTTGCGAACTAGTAAGTAGCCTTCAGGATCTGTCGATTGCAAAGTTGTCCCGGAGCTCATGCTTAACGTTCCACCGGTCTGATTAAAAGATCTTACCGATAAAGAAGCGCCCTTTTCTAAACGCAAGGTTCCTTGAACCAATTCCATGCTTTGTTCAAAAATCGAGGAATAATTTGCAGAGTTAACTTGTTCCTGTTTTGTTAAGGTTTTTCCAGAAAAGACAACAACGCCCTTCTGTGCATCAAAGGGATTGATAATTACAGATCCGCCTTTCCCTAGAGAACAAACGGGGTCATAAAACAAAACGCTATGATCCTTCTTAGCTCCTATTAGAAATTGATTGGGAATGCTTTCTGTATACAAAGCATTCCTAATCACAGAGTCCGCATTGTTTTCTGAGAACAAAGCCTTATTTTGATCAAAAACGACATTTCCATCATCTGCGGATATAATGATGTCCGGCTTAGTTAGTTGTGTTGAGGCTATAAAAACAGCGCCTCCCTGTTTTTTTGCTCGGTTATCAATAAAGAACACGTCTTTATTTTCTGTTAAGAGCAGAGAACCGGAACAAATAGCACCTCCGTTGCCCAAAGAGCCGTTGCTTTTGAAAGATACTTTCCCTGAATTATTTTGGAAGGAACAGAGGCCTCCAGCTATAGCTCCTCCATCTACTTGGGCAAAATTTTCTAGAAACGTGATAGAATTTTTATTTTTAGAAAAGGAGCAGTTTGAACTTAAGGCACCGCCTGTTTGAGCAATATTTTTGTAGAAAAGTACTTCTCCGGAGTTATTTTCAAAATCTGTTCTACCGGTTTGGTTATATAAAGCCCCGCCCTTTTCTGCTCGGTTGTTTTCAAAAATCACTCCTTTATCATTCTCTTTGAACAAAATAAGAGCATTCGTGGACAGAGCCGCTATGGCTCCTCCATTAGCTCCACTGTGTTCTTGAGGCTTATCTTCCTTGGGGGAGTGGGTGTTACATGAGTTATTGCTAAAGCGGACAAGTCCGGAACTTCTTTCAACTTTTATGCCGGTTTGATCTCCACCATCAACGAGAATGGCTGCTCCGCTTCCGTCTGCAGAATTTCCTAGAAACAAAAGCTTATTAGAGTCCAAGAAGGAGACAGTGCCTCTGGAGAAAATAGCCCCTCCTCTGGAAAAATTAGACTCTACGGATATTGAACGCATTTTTGAAAATGAAATAGGGCCCTGAGAGAAAATAGAGGACCCTAAAGCAGATTCTAAGCAAAGGGATTGAAAGGCGATAGATGATAATCTGGAGTTTCCTTGAAAATTCAGAGGACCTTCAATATTTCTAAAAGCTCCACCATTGTTTTTATCATCTGTAGACAGAAAATCCTTAAAAAGTGTCCGGCGTGGCAAATAATAAGTGGTGCCTTCCGCTGATGTCGTTAAGAGAGTAAAGAATTGAGGGTCAATGCCTTCTTTGGTGCCCTCTAAAGGGATAGCGTCGTGAACTATGGTTGACGCGTAGAGATTAGAAAAAGACAACAAGGCGGGAAGCAAAAAGGATTTCCAAGAGATAGGTTTCATCATCTGATATATCCCTAGTTTCATTTTCGTATTTAATCTTTAGGGCTAATCTTAATTCAGAGTCGCTAATTGGGTAGCATAGCATAAAGAAAAATCTAGATGAACTTAAAATAAGTTGTTTACGAGAGAGTTTTCTTTAATAACTTTTTGTGTAGGAGTGTTTTTAGGGACTATCAGTTGTTTTTACCTCGTTAATTTTCTTCGTAGGACGTTTTTCAGAAATCAACTTCCCCTCTTAACTAGGAGAAGTTGAGTCTGTTTTTGATTGAAAAAGAGAGGAGCTATTGATCAGAGTTAGCTAGGGACTTAGCGAATGCTTTAATTTCTTTGGAAAGGTTTTTTGCTAAAGTTTTCGCATGATTAGCAAAGATACGAGCGTGGTTTTTACTATTTTTAATTAAGGTTTTTCCTTGTGTTTGACTGGAACTACGGATTCTATTGAAGCGTCTCCTGGTTTGTTTCCCGCTTTTAGGAGCAAAAAGAAGGGTAATTATTGTAGCGACAAATCCGCCAAACAGAGCTCCTCTTAGCCATTTAAAGTGTTTTGTAGTCTTTTTTTTGCATTTTATAGGTTTTCTAGTAAACATACTTCCTCTCTCAAAAACAGTTAATTATCGTCTGTTTTTCCGTTTACGAACAACTTTCCAGATAGCTAACCCGAGAATGGCCCATTTGACTAAACAGGGCAGAGATGGGGAGAGTCTTCTTTTTTCTTCTGGTGCTGTTGTAAGGCAGTTGTTTTTCGGTTCTTTGGTGGTCTTTTTGAAGAAGGAGTCAAAGATACGCTTCCCCATTAGCAAGGGGGCTAATATTTTTGCTTCAAAGTTAATTATTCCCATTACTCTGACAAATAATTTAGAAATCTTATTCACCTTCAATAAGACGCTAATAGCTAGGAGCATACACGTCAGCATTCCGACAGAGAGTAGGATGCCGCATCCTGCCAGAGTTATCTGTATCCAATTATCCATAAAAAGAATAAAACGCTTATTTTTATAAATTTATTTTATAATTTTATTTGGATAATAAGATAGAAGTTAATTTTGTTTTTACTTTGTTAATTGCTTGATTTTAAAGAAAAAGCACAAGAAGCTGAAAGACAGCCTCTTGTGTCTCTGGTTGCCTTTTTGGAGTCGATGAATCTTAATCTGAAGATGGCTCTAAAGCAGGGGCTTGACTCTGCGTTGGCTTGGGGAACTGAACCTCTTTTCTAAGGAGGAAGACCCCTAATAAGTTAAAACAGAGCAGCAAAGCTCCAGAAACAGACATTACGAGCAAGGCTGTGTTTTGAGATAAGAAACAAAACAGTGGTAGAGCTACAGTTCCGTACGCTAGGTAAAGTTTTTTCCCATGCTTAGGGTAGAGGAACGAGGCACACTTACTTCCTACAAGAAAGTATGAGGTGATCGTAGTATACCCTGTAACGAATAGGAATAGGGGGAGAAAAACTTTAACAAAAGGGAAGTATGTTGAAAGAGTTCGCTCCACTGTTAATGAAGCGTTCTCCAGGCCTAGGAGCCAGGATCCGGAAGCCAACACCATGAGAAGGCTCACCGTGCAGATAAAGTTATCTACAGCCATCCCCACGATAGAGAGTTTTGCTTGAGTTTCCGGTTGATCTGCAGAACTTTCACTCTGGATAACGGAATCGAAACCTATCCCGATATCCCCAGAGTATGCAGCCCTGGATATACCTTGATGAATAGTCGTAGCCAGAGAGCTTCCAGCGAATCCTCCTACAGCCGCATGTCCTGTAAAAGCAGACTGAAAGATAGCTTTCAGGAGTTCCGGCAGTTTAGACGCTTCCAAGACCAGGATAGAAATCCCCATGAAGCAATACACGATCATAAAGAACGGCAATATTAAAGAGCAGATTTTACCAATCCTTTGTAATCCACCGAGGACTGCGTAGACTACGGCAAAAAGCAGAGAAGCTATAGCCAGCAGTCTAGGAATAGACCAACAGTGGGATACGCTGTCCGCGATGACAGAAAACTGGTAGATCTCCACCCCATAGATGCACAGAAGAACGGCTACAATTATGGGTACCAAGGGGGTGCGGTAAGCTTTTTGGAGGAAGTACATAGGGCCTCCATAAAAAATACCGTCCTTGCCCAAGATGCGGAACTTAATACCAAGGTAAACTTCGGCGTATTTTACTATGGAACCTAAAATGCCGGCTATCCAGACCCAAAACATAGCTCCAGGCCCACCGATACAGGCTGCGGTTACAATCCCAACGACATTGCCGATACCAATATTACCTCCGGTGGAAGCAAAAAAGACCTTAATGGGGTGGACACCTTTATCGCTTTTGTAGGAGCGTTGCTTAAACGCGGAAAAGAACTCGCGGCACAATTCAGGAAAACGGACTATCTGGGAGAATCTGGATTTAAAAGAAAAACAGATCCCCACCATCATGATGATCGCAAAGGCCACGTAAGACCAGAAAAAGTCATCAAAAGACTGAAGAAAGGACAGGAAACAATTCACAACAACTCCAAAGACGAGAAAAAGACAACAATTATACCAGTGTAAGTTTTTTATGGGAAATTAAGCGTTTATTTTCTTTTGTTTCCCTGGGAAGAAACAGAGCTTGACAGCTAAAATGAAGGTTCCAAAAGAAATAAGCATGTCGGCAAAGTTGAATACAGGGAAGCGAAGGGTTTGGCCGTAGTTTAGGCTGATGAAATCGATCACCTTTCCGTAGTAGACTAGATCCACGATGTTTCCCACGGCGCCGCTAAGGATGCAAATGAGGCCTATAAGGTTTGCTCCGGAAGCCAGATGTCTCCTAGACACTATGTATGCAGAAACTCCTACTACAATGGCCATCCTTAAGGCAAGTAGCAGGTGGGTGTGAGAGGAAAGGATTCCAAAGGCTGCACCTTCGTTGAAGGTGGGGGTTATTTCTAGAGTGAAATTTCCCAGGGCAAGTGTATATAGAGGTTTCTGGAAAAAGCCAAAAAGAGGTTTGTACTGCTGTTGAGAGTAGAGGACCCAGAACTTGGATCCCCAGTCAATCATCAACATGCAGACAACAAACATAGGAAAAAGAAGGAAAACCAGTAGATTTCGTTCGAGTTTAGAGTTTTTTTTCATAGATTAGTTTCCAGAAAGAAGGCCCTTCTCATATTTTTCTTGGGCTTGAACAGTCATGTTTGCATACGGGATAGCCTTGAGTCTCTGCAAAGGAATCTCTTCTCCGCTGACATCACATATTCCATAAGTGTTTTCTTTAATTTTTTCTAATGCGCGTTCGATTTGTCGAAGCAGCCCATACTCTTTGGTTGTTACTTCCAAACTAATTGTGCGGTCAAAAGTTTCTGTCCCTTGGTCAGCTTGATGTTGAGAATATCCAGTAGCTTCGTTGGGTTTTTTAACTTCTTGGGCACTTCCTTCCAAGGTGTGTGACAACTTTGATTTCATTTCTAAGAGACGTTCTTTAAAAAATAAAATTTCTTCTTCAGACAAAGGCATTATTTATAGCTCCTCAAAGATTTTTTTCTACTTCAGGTGATGCGGATAAGAGTTCCTCCATAAGTTCTCCGACATCTTTGAATCTTCGATAGACGCAAGCGAATCGGATGTAAGCAATCATATCCGTCTTTTTAAGATATTTCATTACTAATTCTCCGATTTCTTTGGTAGAAATTTCCCTGTTTTGCTTTCTTATTAGTTCAGCTTTCACGTTGAAAGCTATGGCATGGACCTGTTCTTGACTAATACTGGTGTGACAAGAAGCCGCGTTAAGTCCGTTGATTAATTTCGAATCTTGGAAATTTTCATACCGGCCATCTCTTTTCAGTACTTGTATGACAAGCTCTATGGTTTCGAAGGTGGTAAACCTTTCCCCACAATGCAAGCATTCCCGACGTCTTTTGATGGCATTCGATTCTGGAGAGTTTCTGGAGTCTATAACTCGCATTTCTCCATGGTTACAGAAGGGACATTTCATTCCCAAGATCTCCTTGTTTAGGGCAGTTTATGGAAAAGTTGCCTTTGTAATCAAAGTAAATTTTGCAGAGGCTAAAATAAAGGACGCTGAGTGTATAAAGAAAAATTGACTTTTGTTCTACTGATGCAAGTTTTTGTAAGAAATTGGAGTTCTGAAAAATATCAAATGGCGGATCTTTTTCAATAAATTGCGGGTTTTGGGAGAAATTGTTACCATTTCATCCCTTTGGTGAAGGATTCGTTTTTTGAGGAGGATTCAAAGTAAACGTGGGATATTGCCTCTTAGATAGCGGAGAAGGTAAAAAGTTAGAAAGGTTTGGCTCTAAGGTGATTGTTCGCCCATGCCCTGCTGCAATTTGGCCAAAATCCAAACCATCTCTGTGGAAAGGGCAGGTGTTTGCTGAGTTTATTAGGAGCGGAGAACAAGGCATTTGGAACATTTCTCAAAGGGGGGATCCTGAATGGGATTTTCGGGTTGGAGGTCTTAATTTTGAGTTGAAGTGTACGCCGTTTGGTCATTTGGGATTTTTCCCCGAACATATGGGATTTTGGTCGTTGTTTTCTGAAGCGGTCGTAGGAAAGGGAGATTGTCGTGTGCTGAACTTATTCGCGTACACGGGAGCCGCATCGCTGTTTTTTGCTCGTCATGGAGCTTCTGTTAGACACGTAGACGCTTCTAAAGCCGCAGTTCGTTGGGCAGAGAGAAATTATGCGAAGAACTGCTTTGCAGAAAAAAAAATCTTCTGGGTTATAGAAGATGTTTTTTCCTTTTTAAAGAAGGAGATTCGTCGAGGTAGTGTTTACGATGTGATAATTTTGGATCCGCCGACATATGGAAGAGGTACGAACAAAGAGATTTTTCGGATAGACGAACATTTTTTTCCTCTCTTGAGGATCTGTAATCGGCTACTATCTTCGAGAGCAAATTTATTGTTAGCCTCTTCGCACACTCCAGGTCACACGCCTGCTCTAATAGAGAGGTTGGTGCGGAGTTCTGTCTGTAGGGAAGGGCATTTTTTCTCTGGAGAAAGTTTTATAGGAGAGGGGTTTGATAGAGTTCCCTCTGGGTGTTTTGCTGCATGGAAGAGATTTTAATTACTTCTAAGAACAACGTCAAAATTAAACAAATCCTTGGGCTTCGAAAAAAAAGTCGTCTACGGAAGGAGATGGGAGAGTTTCTCATAGAGGGAATTCGAGAAGTTGAAAAAGCTATAGCTTTTGGAATAGTTGTTAAGGCTCTATTTGTTGATAAGAATGCCTTAACAGAAAGTGATCGCAGTTGGTTGAATAAAGTAGGGCAAGGTATTGAGGTGGTCAACTGCACGCCCAATGTTATGGAGGTTATAGCTTATAAAGATGGTGGGGACAAGGTTATAGCTATAGCGAAGGAAAAGTTTTTATCAAAGGCAGAATTTTTTCAAAGAAAGAAGCAGAAAATCCCTTTTTACCTTTTGATAGAGGGGGTAGAGAAGCCTGGTAATTTTGGAGCTATTCTTCGCTCGGCAGATGCTGTAGGTGTTGACGGTGTTGTGATTTGTGATTCACCTTTGGATTTATATAACCCTAATGTTATTAGAGCTTCTTTAGGGACTTGTTTTACTGTTCCTATATGGCGAGCGACTTCGAAAGAGGCTTTCGATGTGTTTCGAAATATGGGGTGTCAAATTGTAGTAACCACTCCCGCAGCAGAGCAGAGTTATCTTTCTTATGATTATGCTTTGCCGACGGTTTTAGTGTTTGGCTCAGAAAAGGATGGGGTAACGTCTTTTTGGTTAGAGGCTCCTTGCTTTAAGGCGGTCATTCCCATGGTAGGATCGGTGGATTCATTAAATTTAGCGATGTCTGCTACATTAATTTGTTACGAAGTTGTTCGTCAAAGAGGTTTGTAATTAAAAATTATTTTTTACTTTATTCTATTTGTTCTGTTTTTTGCGTTTTGTAAATTAAATTTTTCTCTCTTGATCCTTAATGTTTTTTTTGAGATGCTTAACGAAGCGGAATCTTCCTATTTCGGAAAATTGGTCGACTGGGTCTTGTTCGGTCATCCGAACAAGGGCTTTCTGATTTGGGAGGTAATTACGAGTGACTCCGAAGAATGTAAGTAAAGATTTTCCTTCTTCCGTATTCATGATTTACCGTGCGTTAAGTTTGCGGTTGCTCAAGAGGAGGTCTTCGATATTTACTACGGTTCTTTCTTCAATATTTGCTTTCTGCTCCAGACTTCACAAACTTGTCTTCACGTTCAAAAGAAAAGTGACGGCAGGCATTCCTGTTGTCTCGGTAGGAAACATTGCTGTTGGAGGAACAGGAAAAACCCCGATAGTGGTCTATCTTTTAGAATTTTTTCATTCTAAAGGGTTGCAGTGCGCTGTTTTATCTAGGGGTTATAAAGGGAAGTTATCTTCTAGGTCGAAATCTGTGTTAGTGAATCCCTCACTACACACGGCTAAAGAGGTGGGAGATGAGCCCCTTATGTTATCGCAAAAGATTGCAAATGGCTTTGTAATCATAGGAAAGAATCGCCTGCTTTCGGTCAAAAAGGCAGAAGAATTGGGGTGCGATGTAGCTATCCTTGATGATGGGTTACAATATCTCCCTTTAAAGAAGCAGGCAAACATTGTTGTTGTTAGAGGAGAAGATCCTCTGGGAGGTGGAAAGTTTTTTCCAAAAGGGCTGCTAAGGGATCGTCCGAATGTTCTGAAGTCTGCGGATTTAATAGCCATTAATGGCAAGAATTTGAAAGAGGCTTCTTGTTCGCTAGAGAGTTTTAAAACCGTCCCTAAGATCTATTTCAGGCAAGTTTTTGATAAGCTTTTAATAGTGCACGGCTGTTTCCCTGATAAGGGGGCAAGTCTGTTAGAAGGCGTGGGTGCGGGAGTTTTTTGTGGCCTGGGTTCTCCGGAAAGCTTTGTTCGTACGGTAGAAGAGAGCGGAGTGAAGGTCTTGGCTAGATATATTCTTCCAGATCACGCTGCTATCACCATGAAAGAGTTGCGATTTTTATCAGCAAAGACAGCTTTACGTAAGGGTGAGATTTTACTTTGTACTGAAAAGGATTTCGTTAAGATGCCAGACCTTTCTGGAGAAAAAAATTTACTTCCGATAGGGGTGATTTGCTCGCGAGCTGTTGTTGGCGGGAATCAAGAAGTTTTAAACGACCTCCTTAATAAAATCTGTCGCTTATGCGAAAGGAGAAAAAGATGAAATTATGGATGAAAATACTAATAGGTTTGCTAGTTGGAGTTGCTTCTGGACTAGTCTTTGGCGATAAAGCCGTATTAGTAAAACCTGTGGGAGATGTTTTTTTAAATCTCTTAAGCATGGTGGTGTATCCACTAGTATTCGCCTCTATGGTTGTCGGAATTGCTTCTATAAGTGATCTTAAAAAATTAGGTCGAATAGGAGTGAAAAGTTTAGGGCTTTATCTTTTAACAACAGCTGTAGCCATAGCTATAGGTTTGTTTTTTGCTATTCTTTTCAAGCCTGGAAGTGGTTGCTTGATAGACGAAGTGACTTCCTGGGTTGCTCCGAAGTCAAATGCTAAAGTATCTGACATCATCGTCAATCTTTTCCCTTCGAATCCAGTTAAGTCTTTTGTTGAAGGGAATATCTTGCAAATCATTATCTTCTCCTTATTCTTAGGAATCTCTATCCGACTTGCAGGAGATAAGGGAATTGCTTTAGAGAAGTTCTTCAATAGTGTCTCAGAGGTTATGTTGCAAATGATAAATTTGGTTATGGAATTTGCTCCCTTTGGTGTAGCAGCGTCTATGGCCTGGATATCTGGGATACACGGCATCAATATTTTATTACAGCTAGGGAAATTTCTGGCTGTCTTTTATTTAGCTTGTTTTGTTCACGCAGTTTTAGTTTTCGGCAGTTTAATACGCTTCCGCTGCGGGAGTTCCTTTTTGGGCTTTTTGCGAGGGATGATGGATGCCATTGTTTGCGCTGCTTCCACAGCAAGTAGCTCTGCCACGCTTCCCGTTACTATGAGATGTGTTTCTGATCGCATAGGAGTCTCTAAAGAAATAACGGGATTCGTTTTGCCTCTAGGAGCCACAGTCAACATGAATGGAACCGCTATTTTTCAAGGTATGGCAGCAGTATTTATTGCTCAGGTATATGGCTTTTCCCTATCTTTTTACAGCCTGGTGATGTTAGTGATTACAGCAACGTTTTCTGCTGTTGGAAGTGCAGGGGTTCCCGGTGGAGGCATGATCACCCTTAGCTCGGTTCTCGCTTCTGTAGGCCTTCCTGTTCAGGGGGTGGCTATTTTAGCCGGGATCGATAGATTAAGGGACATTGTAGGTACCCCAATGAATATTTTAGGAGATGCAGTGGTTGCGACTTGTGTACATACAGGAGAAAAAGATCAAGAGAGAGCCACGTTGAAATCGAAAGAAGCTCGAGAATCTGAAATGATAGGCTTGGCTGAAGGACAGTAACGTATGGTTTTCTTGTTCAAGTTTCCCAAAATAGGAGAGACCTCCGCAGGAGGTATTGTGGTTCGGTGGTTTAAGCAAGAGGGGGATAGTGTTTCTGCCGATGAGCCTCTGGTAGAAGTTTCTACAGATAAGATCGCTACAGAACTTCCTTCTCCTGTTTCAGGAAAGCTTGTGGCCATTCTTGCTAAGGAAGGCAAAGAAGTTTCTGTTTCGGAAGTTCTTGCTCACATAGAAGAACTTCCTTCGGAGTCGAAGGAAGATTTTAATGATAAGTCTATCGAAGTTGAGAGCAACGATCACAAGTTACCCGAACCAAAACATCCGAGATTTGTCCGAAGAAAAGGAACATCTGCTTGGTTTTCTCCAGCAGTGCTAAGTTTAGCCGAGAGATCCGGAATTGATCTAGAAGAGATCAAAAACATTATTGGAACAGGAATAGATGGAAGAATTACGAGAAAGGACCTGGAAAAATATCTTCTCTCCAAGGATCAAAAAAGAGCAGATATTTGTAGTACGCCTGTTTCAGGGGAAAGTCGTATTCCTCTATCGCCTCTAAGGAGGGCTATAGCTTCTTCTTTAGTAAAAGCCTCAGATGAAGTTCCTCATGCTTCTTTAGTTGTGGATGTTGACGTCACTGGTATGGTTAATTTAATAGCCGAAGAGAAAAATCGTTTCTTAGAGACCCATGGAGTTAAGTTAACAGTTACAAGCTTTATAGTTCAGTGTTTGACAAAAACTTTGCAGCAGTTTCCTCTGTTAAATGGAGCCATGGAAGGAGATACCATCATTGTCAAGAAATCTGTCAATGTGGGGATTGCCGTTAACCTGAATAAAGAAGGTGTGGTTATTCCTGTTATTAGGAATTGTCAGGAGAGAGATCTTGTAAGCATAGCAAAAACGCTAGCCGATCTTTCTTCAAGAGCTCGAGCGAACAAGCTGGACCTTTCTGAAGTGCAAGGTGGTAGTGTTACCTTAACGAACTTTGGAATGACAGGGGCTCTTATAGGCATGCCTATAATACATTATCCAGAAATAGCAATTTTAGGCGTTGGAACCATACAGAAACGAGTCGTTGTTAAGGAAGATGACTCATTGGCTATTAGAAAGATGATGTACATCACACTGACTTTCGATCATAGGGTTATTGATGGCATCTATGGAAGCGAATTTCTAACTGCATTGAAAAATCGTATGGAGTCTGTTACGATTAGCTAGTGAGAAATCGCTATGCAGGGATGATGGATGTTTGAAAGCCGAGGAGTGGAATGTTGTTATCTAGTTATGAAAGAAGTTCTGTCCTTGCAAAAGTTGGGAATGGATGTTTTTTTCTCCTCCTTCGATTTCAACTTCGCCTTGCCGTTAATAGAAAAAATATTAGGTAGTTCGGGGAACATATTTTTTTCTGGTGTCGGCAAAAGCGGATTTATCGCTCGAAAGATTGCAGCTACTTTTCAGTCTTTTGGCGAAAGAGCTTTTTTTTTGAATGCAGGAGATGTTCTTCACGGAGATCTTGGTGTTATTCGTGAGGGTGATATTGTCGTATTACTTTCCAATAGTGGTGAGACGGAGGAGCTAGTAAAACAAGTGCCTTATTTTCAAAATAAGGGCTGTGAGGTTTTTGTCGTCACTTCCGGGGCTTACTCTAGAATGGCTTTTCTTGCGAACTCTGTGATAGTTCTTCCATCTGCAAAAGAGATAGATGCTTTTAATTTAGCGCCAACAACTTCTACTCAATATCAACTTTTGTTAGGAGACTTTTTGGCTGCGACAATTGCTCGAGTTCGGAAACTGTCTTTCGAAGATTATGGAAACAATCACCCAGCAGGAACCATTGGGCTCCGTGCTAATGTAAAGGTAGAGGATATTATGTCTCCATTGTCTTGTGTCCCTACTTGTACTGCAAATTGCTCTGTACGCGATGTTTTAGAGATTATTTCTTTGGGAGGATTTGGTTGTGTGCTTATTTTAAGCTCCGAAGGGATTTTAGAAGGTATTTTTACTGATGGGGATTTACGAAGGACTTTGAAAGAGAAAGAAAAGGACTTTCTTGATCTTCCTATAACAAGTGTTATGACTAGCAATCCTCGTTTAGTATTGGGTGAAGCTTCTATACATGACGCTTTGGAAGATATGGAGGCTGGATCCCCCGTTACAGTGCTGCCTGTAGTAGACTCCTTAAAAACTCGTCGAGTGGTAGGGCTTCTTCATATGCATACCTTAGCTCGCCAAGGACTTTTACTATAAAAATTCGGAAGAGAGAGTAAGCTGGATTCTGTCAAAGAAGGCAAAGCCTTCTAAGGGCAATCATTCATCTAGGGAATCCGTCGCCGAATTCCTCAAGCGATCTTTGGAGGTTCGCTCACCTAGGCAAGTCTTTGCAGAAACAAAAACCTCCTCCCTTGCTTCGGATAGGGTTTACACGCACACCAAGTTGCCTTAGTGCCTCTGACTCTTAAAATCAGAATTTTCAGCCTGTCTTATTAGCGAAAGAATCGCCAAAAGCGGAATATTTTCTGTTGCACTTTCCGTAACCTTACGGTCCCCAGAATTTCTCTGGTATCCTCTCTTATGAAGTCCAGACTTTCCTCTCCTCCATATAATGAGGCTAGAGGCCTCCTTTAGGAGCAGCGATTGCCTTTCTCTTCCGATAACTTTTAAACAGTAGCTTTTCGACGACGACGTTTTGTTGTACCCTCTTGAAGATTTTCCGAAGATTCCTGCCAGTAAAGAATTCGAGAGCAATGTTCACAAAAAATTAAGCGATCTTTTTTTCTTACAAGATTTTCATGCTGAGGGGTGAGGACAATATGACACCCGCTGCACACACGATTCTCTATAGGCACGATGACCCTGTCTAATTTATTCTTTAATAAACGCTCGTAAATTTTAAACAATTCTGGGTTGCTCTGCTGGGTTAGCTCAGACCGTTGTTCCAGAAGAGAGCGGCCTTCTTCGTTAATTTTTCGGATGCTTTCAGTTATTTCTTTTTCGATGGCCTCGCTGCTTGATTCTGTGGAATGTAAGCTCTCTCTTAGAGATACTACAAGATCTTCGACAGCAGCTTGCTTGTCCATTAAGTCGCTGACCTGATGTTCAAGGGCGCGACGCTCTTTGCTAGCATTAGTCATTTCTTGAGTGAGCGCATTGAACTCATCCATTTTCTTCACGGCAGCCTGCTGGCTTTCTAACTTATTAATTTGTTCAGAAACTTCCTGAATACGAGCCTCGCCTTCTCTAATCTTTTCTCGAAGAATAGAGACTTCCTCTTCTTTTTCTGAAACTTTTCTCCGAATATCTGTCTTTAAGGACTGGACTTTTGAGAGCTCTTTGCGATGTTCTTGTTTTACTCGCATGAGACGGATCATTTTGATATCAAGTTCTTGGATGTTGAGAATGACTTGAAAAGCGTCTTGCATGTTCCTTCCTTTCAAAATAAGCTAGCTTAGCGATAAATTAGAGGTTGCGCCGTCGCGCGAAAACCTCGCCCACCAATTGTGGTGGAGCAGAGAAAGGATTAATTTAACGCTTTTCCTCTAAGAAGTAAAGAGGCTTTTTCGAACTTTTGGGTGTAAAAAAATCTTTTCTTTTGCCTTTAAGAAGGAGACTGGGGTGCAAATTTTTTTTTAATTAAAGAAGGAAACTTTGCTGCAATATTTTAGAAGCTCTTGGGCAGTAATTTCTCCAATGCAAGAATATGATTTTTTTTCCATAAACGGGTGCTGTTTGGCGTATGCTCTCACTCCGGATGGGCTTGTAAATAAGAATTCTTCATAATGATTCAAATAATGTTGAGGGAGTTTGTTTGGAATCATTCTATAAAGAAAACAGTGTTTATGTAGTGTTTTATTGGAAATTAATGTGTTCAAAAGAAGATTCCTAGCTAGTGAAGAAGAAGGGTAGAGGACCATAGAATCAGAAGGAAGAGAAGGTATCAGTAAGGCTAGACTTTCTGCTAAAGGAGCTTCAGATTCTTCAATTGAAAGAGAGGGGGAGATGTAGGTTCTTAAAGTTTGAGAAGTAACATGTCCTATGGACAGATAATGAAGTTTTTTTAGGTGTCGTCGGTATCCAAAGGATAAGGCTGTCTTTGCGAAGATTTTTGCTGAAGAAGGACTTGTTATAAGCACATGTGTGGAAGAGGGGATGCTTTTGAAGAGATGGCGGATTTTTGGCGAGGATGCGGACATTTTTTTTACAGATAGAATGGGGAAAAAATCTGCTCCCAATGAAGAGGCTGTGTGTCGATTTTGTCCTAGGTATAGTTTTTTTCGGGATCGGTTGTTTGGGGAAGAAATTTTTTTCATAGTGGATTGCAGTAAACACCTTTCTTTTTCGGCTCTGGATTAAAGCTAAGCGTTAAAATTTTTGGAATAAAAATTAGAACTAAAGGTCACTATTTTTTGTTTGCAAATCCAAAAGAATATGCAGTAAGATGCTCCAATCTGGCGCCTGGGTGCTAAGTTCTTGGTTTAGATCGAAGGGATTTGAGTTGTAGAAGCTTTCTGTTGAGGGGGTCTCCTCTTCAGTATGGTTTTTGGTTTCCTTTAAAAGATGGATCTGCTTCTAGATTCTTTCTCTGTGGGGTGTTGGTGTTTTTTTTGTTTTTATTCGCTTTGGAGGTTGAAATATGTCTACTCTCTTGAGAAATTTTTTTGATAAAGGATCTATTCCTAAAGATAAAATGGCCGCAGTGGCTTATTTAGCCTCCTTAGATCATCTGTTGCAGCACGTCCCTTCTATAGGGAAGAAAATTATTGATGAGTTAAAGGCTCAGAGATCTCGATTGAAACTTATAGCTTCTGAAAATTACTCTTCAATTTCCGTGCAGTTGGCTATGGGAAATTTGTTGACGGACAAGTATTCAGAAGGTAGTCCTTTTAGACGTTTCTATTCTTGCTGCGAAAATGTTGATGCCATTGAGTGGGATTGTGCGGAAACTGCTAAAGAATTGTTTGGCGCAGAATACGCTTCTGTGCAACCACATTGTGGAGCAGATGCGAATCTACTTGCTGTCATGGCTATTTTAAATGATAGGGTTCAGGGGGAAATCGTTTCCAGAATGGGGTATAAGACGATAAATAATCTTTCTGAAGAAGAGTATGACAGTTTGCGCAAAGAATTGACAGATGTCGTATGTTTAGGCCCCTCTATGAACTCTGGAGGACATTTAACTCACGGAGATGTGAGATTAAATATTATTTCTAAGCTTGTAAAATGCAGATGTTACGGCGTAAACCTGGAAACGGAACGATTTGATTACGATGATATAGCTCGTAGAGCAAAAGAAGTTAAACCTAAGATTTTTATTGCAGGTTATTCAGCTTATCCGCGTCGATTAGATTTTTCTATCCTTAGACAAATAGCAGATGACGTGGGGGCCGTTCTCATTGCAGATATAGCACACTTTGCAGGATTGGTTGCTGGGGGAGTGTTCTCTGGAGGGGAAAACCCTGTGCCCTATGCAGATATCTTAACAACTACAACTCACAAAACCTTAAGAGGCCCTCGAGGCGGTTTAGTATTGGCCAAGGCGGCTTTTGCCTCTACTTTAGATAAAGCTTGCCCCATGATGATGGGAGGTCCCTTGCCTCATGTAATCGCAGCAAAGGCTGTGGCTCTTAAAGAGGCCTTATCTGTGGACTTCAAAAAATATGCTCATGCAGTTGTGGAAAATGCCAGAGCTTTGGCTGACAGGTTAATGGCTGGAGGGTTACGATTGTTAACGGGTGGAACAGACAATCACATGGTTCTCATTGATGTTTCCGCAATAGGCCTTACAGGAAGAATTGCTGAGGATATTTTGGGAGCTGTAGGTATTTCTGTTAACAGGAACTCTATTCCAACGGATCAGCCTGGTAAATGGGATACTTCAGGTATTCGTTTGGGAACCTCTGCTTTGACAACTCTCGGAATGGGAGTTCATGAGATGCACGAAATAGCAGATATTCTCGTTAAAGTGTTGCGAAATATTGTTGTGAAACATAATGTCGACGGTAACAGTAAGAAGAAATTTGGGGAGCTTCCAGATAACATCAGTCAGGAAGCTAAATCACGGGTTCTCGATTTGTTATCCCGGTTCCCGTTGTATCCAGAAATAGATCTTAGCGTTCTTGAACAGTAAGGAGAAAAAAATTTATGCCTTCCAACGAAGAATCTTTTCATAATTTGCGAGACGTTATTGAGCGCAAAATTTTGGAGTCGAGACGTATCTTTTTTTGCGAGCCTGTAACGGAAAAAAGCTCTTCGGAAGCAATCAGAAAACTCTGGTTTCTTGAAATGATGGATCCTGGGAAGCCTATTACTTTTGTTATTAATAGTCCTGGGGGGTCAGTAGATGCTGGTTTTGCTGTTTGGGATCAGATAAAAATGATTACTTCTCCTGTTACTACTGTAGTTACGGGGCTTGCGGCGTCTATGGGTTCTGTCTTGAGTCTGTGTGCAGAACCCGGCCGCCGTTTTGCAACTCCCAATGCTCGTATTATGATTCATCAGCCATCTATTGGTGGAGCTATAACTGGGCAGGCTACGGACTTAGATATTCACGCGAGAGAGATTTTGAAAACTAAAGCTCGTTTGGTAGATCTTTATGAGAAGGCGACCAAACAACCTAGAGATGTTATAGAGAAAGCTATCGATCGGGACACATGGATGACGGCTGATGAAGCCAAAGACTTTGGACTTTTAGATGGCGTGTTGTTTTCTTTTAACGATTTGTAAGTTGTTTTTTAGAAAAAATACTGTCCCGTTTTGGGTGGAGGATAGGTTTTCTAGCTTATGAACGGTTCTTACAGAAAATATTCGGGGGCAGGGAATACCTTTACTATTTGTGAAGAGGATCTTTCTGATGAAGAAGGTTCTCTTTTAAGCAGAACCGTAGGGACTGACGGTCTTCTAGTTTTATCAAAGTCCTCTTTTGCAGATGTGCGAGTCCGTATCTTCAATAGTGATGGATCTTTGGCGGAGATGTGCGGAAATGGTTTGCGCTGCCTGGTTTTTCATGTAGCAAATCAACGAGGACTATCCGAGGTAAGTGTAGAGACTTCTTCTGGTATTTACAAAGCTTTGGTGTCTTCTTCGGGGAAAGTAACTGTCGACATGACCAGAGAGGATTGGAGATTTCGTCCAGTCTCTCTTGGTAGGAGTTTTTTCCCGGAGAGCCGTATGTTTTACTTGAATACGGGAGTTCCTCATTTAGTCGTATTTTTACCTAACGTTCTTTCTGATGAAGAAGTGTTTGATTACGGAAGAAAACTTCGTTGGCATGATGCTTTTTCTCCTACAGGGGTCAATGTTAACTTTGCAACGTTTATTGGCAATAAGGAAGTTCGAGTGTCTACGTACGAAAGGGGGCTGGAAAGAGAATCTTTAGCATGTGGAACCGGTGCAGTAGCGGTTGCTTTGTCAGCAATGTTTTTACAACCTCTTGGTCATGAAGTCTATGTTAAAACAAAATCTGGGGCTGTTCTGGTCGTAGAATTTTCTGAAGATAGAAAAAAAGTTTTGTTAACGGGACCTGTTAAAGAAATTGCTCCTGAGGAAGAGAAAGCCCTTGTTTAAAAGACCCTTTTTATCTAGAACTTTTCTTGATTGCTAAGAATGCTTGTTTTATAATCCAACCCCTATGACTACTTATCCTGTTCCGCAAAATCCTTTGTTGCTAAGAGTGCTTCGTTTGATGGATGCCTTCTCAAAATCCGACGATGAGAGGGATTTTTACTTAGATCGAGTAGAGGGATTTATTCTTTACATCGACCTAGATAAAGATGAAGAGGACCTCAAGAAAGTCTATGAGGAGATAGAAACACATGCAGACAGGTACTGCTTAATTCCTAAGCTGACTTTCTACGAAATTAAGAAAATCATGGAAACTTTCATTAATGAAAAGATTTATGATATTGATACTAAAGAAAAGTTTCTAGAAATCCTTCAAACCAAAAATGCTAGGGAGCAGTTTTTGGAGTTTATATATGATCATGAATCAGAATTAGAGAAGTGGCAGCAATTTTACTTAGAGCGTTCTCGTATTCGAATTATCGAATGGCTTCGAAACAATAAGTTTCATTTTGTCTTTGAAGAAGACTTGGATTTCTCTAAGGATACGTTAGAGCAGTTGAAGGTACATCTTTTTGATGCTAAGGTGTCAAAAGATATAACGCAAGCTCGTCAACTTCTGATGAACAAAGCTAAAGTTTATTATTCTAATGAAGCCTTAAATCCTCGCCCGAAAAGGGGTAGACCTCCGAAACAAACAGCTAAAGTAGAAGCTGAAACCGCTGTTTCTAGTGATATCTATACACAAGTTCCTCCCGCTGCAAGGCGTTTTCTGTTTCTTCCGGAGATTACATCGGCTTCTTCGATTACTTTCTCAGAAAAATTCGATACAGAAGAAGAGTTTTTAGCACATCTTAGAGGAGCTGTTCGAGCAGAAGATCAATTAAACTTAGCCAATTTATCGGAAAGGTTTGCCTCTTTGAAAGAGCTGTCTGCTAAGCTGGGGTATGACTCTGGCGGGGATCTTGATTCCGATGGTTTATCATTCTTTGATGATGAAGAAGATGAAGAAGATGAAGCAGAGAAATCTTCTCCGTCTAAAAAATCTACGAAGAGCGCTGGATCGCGAAGAGGGAGAAAAAAAAGCCTTTAGGACGCTTTTTTTGCTACCCATATTGTGGCACTTCCCATGGTAAGAGATCTAATCTTTTTTATCTGAAAGCCTTGTTTTTCTAGGGCTTTTGAAATAGCTTGTATTTCTGGTAGTTTTTCTATGCTTTCTCTTAAGTGTTTGTAGGCTGAAGGATTGTCAGTAAAAAGTTTCCCTACGAGGGGAACATAGGTCTTTAGAAAAAGTTTGTGAGCTTTTTTTATTATAAGATTGCTTTCTGGTTTAGTCAATTCCAGCATGTAAAAGAATCCCCCGGAGATCAAGACTCGAAAGACTTCTTTCAGGCACTTTTCCGGGTTTTTTAAGTTGCGTAGTCCGTAAGCCATAGAAACCAGAGGAATGGATTCTTCTGCAAAGGGAAGAGAAGAAACATCTTGCTCTATCATTGTACATTTCGAAGCTAGGAGAGGGTTTCGATTTTCTGCTATAGCCAACATTTCTGGGCAAAAATCTATTAATGTTGCTGATGCATTTGGGTGAGACAGTAAATATTTGAAAGCAATAGCTCCAGTGCCCGCACATAGATCTAGCATATGTAGGTCTTTTAGATAGTTTTCTTTATAAGAAAAGCTATCTATTTCTTGGATAAGGGAATGGTTCCAGTAATGATGTCTTCCTAGAGATAATAATGAATTCACGAAATCGTACTTAGCAGCTATGCTTTTGAAAAAAGTTTGGATTTCCCGAGAGGTCTTTGTCATGAGAGTTTAGGAGAAAATGAGCGATGTTTTACGGAGTGTTTTGGAAGAACGTAACTCTTCATAGTACTTTCGAAAAGTTTTTAGACCTACTAAATCTTCTGTTTCCAATCGGTATCGGCAGAAAGAGTAGTATTTCTCCAAAAGGTTTTCAGGAAGTAGAGATTTCTGTTTAGCTTCTTCAAGGATAGGTTTCGGATTGTTTTCAAAAGATTGGAGAGATGTTTCGAGAAAATGTGATAAAAGATTTTCTTGAGAGAAATTTGGCGCCACAAGGAAGCAGGCAAAAACAAAAGGAAGTTTAGTAAGTTCATACCAGGAATTAGTTAAATCGTAAGTGGTCAAACCTTCAAGAGTTTGGTTTTTTAAAGCGGAGTCTCCAATTAGAAGAACTCCATCGTATTGAGAATAATTTTTTAAAAGGGTTTCTGTTTGGGAGCTAATGATTTGAGGAGTTATTTTCCAGAGTTTATGGCATAGCACTTGCAATAAAGCTACAGAGGAACAACTTTCATGGGTAACAGCTATTTTGGAGGACGTTGAGGAGAAAGAAAATAGCGAAGATTTAGCGTAAAGATTTACACTAGGAATATTTTTATAAGCAGCAATACCATAGTTTGGCAAAAAGGATGTTGAGGAGAAGAATGTTCCAACACTACCTGTTAAGATAACTTCTGGGGAGGAGATATCTTTATTTTGATAGAACGACGAAAGAAAATTGTTCAAAAGATCCGAAGGTTTTCCAAAATGCAATTTGATAGTAGGAGAAGAAGGGGTTTTGCCGCAGTATAGAGGTAGAGCATTGATGTAATCTACAAAGCCAATATTAATCATACTGTTTCAGAGTTGACTAGACAGGGTTCGCGACCTATTTCTGAGATTAATTTCTGCATTCCTGGGATGTCCATACGTATAGGATCTTTAGAAGAAGCCATTTGAAAAACTTGTTCTCCGATATGAGTGGAAGAAAAATCGTTAGCTCCACAAGTTAGCATTTTCAGAGCATCAGCGATACCTAAGTAATTCCATAATGACTTGATATTATCAAAGTTATCTAAAAATAAGCGTATAGAAGCAAACAACAGAGAGAGCCGTAAGGAAGAGCGATTTTTATAACGAGAGATTTTCCCTAGCGCGTTATTTTTATTAGCAAACTTTAGTGGGACTAAGGTTTTGAATCCGTGTGTTTTGTCCTGAAGATCCCTTAATTTTTTTAAGTGTTCGGCGATGTTTTGGGGTGTTTCTATGTGATCAAAAAGAAGCGTCGCATTGGTTCTTAAGCCCAGCTCATGTGCCGTTTGATGGATTTCTAGAAATCGATCGGAGGAAATCCTTCCTGGAGAGATAGTTTGTCTGAGAGAATCCACAAGGATTTCTCCTCCTCCGCCCGGTAAGCTTTGTACTCCAGCGTCTCGGAGTCTTTCTAAGACTATCTTGACATCGATATTGTGAAGTTTAGCTAAATAATCGTATTCAACGGCAGTAAGACCTTTTCGATGTAGTTTAGGGTAGTGCTCTCTAAGAAGAGAAAAAAGCTTTTCAAAGTAGGACAAATTACATTCTGGATGGCATCCAGAAACGATATGCACCTCAGAAATAGGTTGAGAAACCTTGGAAATCAACTCCAGTAATTCTTCTGGGGAGTGCCACCAGCCTCTAGCATCCCCTGGTTTAGCATAAAAAGCACAAAACGAGCAATTGAACTCGCAAAAATTAGTGGGGTATAGGTAGTACGTGGAAGAGAAAAAGACAACATCGCCGACTCTGTTATAGCGGACATTATCTGCAAGATTTTGGATGAAAGAGATTTCTTCTTCGGAGGTCACTGTTAATAATGAAACAACATCATCCTCAGACAAACGCTCTCCGCTGGCTACTTTATTGAGTATCCGTTCACACAAGATCCCTGGAGGAGTCAATCCAGTAACACTGTTCAAAATAGCCTGCCCAAAAATTATTTGTTTTCAGGACGTTGACTATGCAGGTTTTCTGGTTTATTTTCACAGTTTTTTTTTCGACAACAATTCTCTTTGTCACAGCCTTTTGGAAGGGGTTTACCAAAGAATAATATGCCTGCGCATAAGAAAAGGGCGGAGCAGGCGATCAAGATAAACGAGAACAGAATCATAACAAGTGTGGACATCCTTTTCTTCTCCGATTAAGTCTCTTTGAGAAAAAGTTTACTTAGAATGTTCTATATCCACCCATATTGGAGAGCTCCATGCCATAGCACCGTCCACTTGTGTTACTCGCAGGTAGTAAAACACAAAGGGTGGTTTACTTTTATCAGAGAGTATGGCTACGGAAGATAGATCAGTCATATCATCATACTCATAATCCATTTGCAAAGAATCCTGCGGAGAAAAAGTATGTAAAACATCACCATTTCTGATAATTTCGATCTTTTGTAACTTGTTTGTTCCTGCGACATATCCAGAAATGTGTCTATTGACCATAAGGCCTGGTTTTGTCGCTGTTGAAAGTTCAGTTCCCATAGGTTCTTGAGCTATGTGGAAGCCCAGGATGATTCGTGGTCCTGAGGTGGCGTAACAGTGGCGCTTAAACAAAGCTTCCATTAGAGATTCTCGGGTATATTTGGCAGAAATAATGCCTGTGAAGCCTGGGGTATATTGTGCCTGGCCATTATCAAAAAAGGCGGAGTAGGGACCTCGGTCATCATACCCTCCAGCAACGAAACCAAAACGTTTATTTCTTTTTAAAGCGTTAATGATGGTCCCAGATTCTTCTTCGGTATCATAACCTCGTATGGGGAAAGGATTTCCTTGAGCTGCAGTAGTCTCTGAACTTCCCCAAGCGTTATAAATTTCTACAACTCTCTCAAACTCTGGGTGAAAAGAATCGAAATTGTACCCATATTTTTTTGATGCCGTAAAGCATGGAATGGAGACAAAATCCTTAGGCGAAGAATTTTTATATAACTTAGTGAGCTGTAAATGTTTGTTGTCCCGTTGTTTGGTGTGAGATTTATTGTCTTTGCATGACAGGATATGACGAATACCCTCCTCCTTAGTATTTCCTGTATACTGGAAACCGAGGATGGTAACAAATCGATCTTCTTCGTTAAAATCGGAAATATTTTGAGATATTAACTTCCACAACTCACTAGAAATACCTTCGGTCCCTTCAAAGGAAGAAGATGCAAAGAAGTTAAAAGCTTTTTCATCCCTGAAATGTCTTAAACAGGATTCAATATTTTCTTCGGCATCTAATCTTTCTGATTCACCATGCAGCAATCCCCACATAAGATTTGGACTGGTATCGGCAAAGCACTTCACCGGAGCCGAGACAAAACACTCGTCAGTTAACAAATTGCGGAGTTTAATTCGGTAAATGCCCGTTTCATTAAAATAGAGGTTGGGAAGAACTACAAAGCCTGTTTCGGGAATAAAAAGTTGCCAACTGAGATTTTCTCTCAAGTGTTCGTAGGAAAGTTCTATGCGCGCAGATTCTGGAGCAAAGTTTGTTAAATTTCCAAACTCATCTTCAAATCGAACAGTGATATCGAAACGTTTATTTTTGGTGACATACGAGGGGGTGAAGATGAGGATCTTCTTAAGGACATTTCCTCGAATATCCATAGAGAAAACTTCTGTTTCTTCCTCTCCGTTACCAGTATCCACGTATAATAAAAAAGGCTTTCTTCTTTGGACAAAGAGCTGAGATCCGTTGCCTAGTTCGTCATCGTCTGGTCCTTCAGGATTGGCTCCCATAACGATGGTTACAGTTTCGCCAACCTCGACTAGTGAAGGAAGGACAAATTCAAACTGAGGGATGAGTTTACCAGGAATTTTGACCGGTTTGGCTTTAATGATTTTTCCCGAAGGCACCTTTGCATAGATAACGTTCTTTGGGGAGGTCAGATCTGCTGTAGGAACTTCCCAATCAATGACACGTCCTGAGCTTTGGAGATCAAATCTTAACCTTGTTCCCTTAGGTAGAGGCATTGCTGGGTTATAAAGAAACTGCCATGTAGATATTTGCCCAGCTCTGGCTGAAGAGGGATCAACGTAACATACGGATCTACGCATAGGACCACAATTTTAAGATAAGACAAGGAGCAGATCATATAGGAGAAAAGTGTTTTTCTCAATCTTCCTGTTTATTTAATGAAGACAAAGCATCCTCTAGAGAGGTGTAAATGTGAAAATAGGACAAAAAGCCTGTTACATACAACGTTTGTTCTATAGTTTTAGAAACTGTTGTTAACACTATTTTACCAGAATTTTTTCCTGCTTGATGATAGCTTTGCAAAAGCACTCTGATACCGGCGCTGGACATGTATTCTAGCTTGCTACACTCTAGTACAATATTTTTAATTCCTGAGGAGATTTCTTCAGAAATTACTTTTTGAATGGAGGGGGAGGAAACTCCATCAAGTTTTCCCTCGAGGAAGAAGACCGTTGTATTTCCATGTGTTTCTTTTCGAATGTCACTCATATTCAAGGCTCCTTATTTTCCTCTAGATCATTTTTTCGAATTTTTGCTTTCTGGTAGTTTCTTCTTGTTGACGGTGTGTTTCGTCCCTACGCTTAGGATGTTAGCGTGCTATGTCTTAGTTCAGCAATATATACTCTTATTGGCATTTTCAAAAAAAAGTCTTTTGAAGCAAGAAAATAGAGCAAAGATTTTGTCTTTCAGAAAAGAATTTGTGTCAGAAAGCATGGGGTAATTAGTCTTCGGGAAAGGATTTTTTTAAGGGAGTGATTTTTAATTTCCCGATACTTCTGTCTGAACAGCTAATAATTTCGATATCAAACTGCTCATGATTTAATTTCATGCCTTTTTGAGGCACTGCTCCGAGTTTGTGAAAAACATGTCCGCCTAGGGTGTCATAGCTATTTTCATGATCGATATGAAGTTGAAAAAGTTCTTCAGCGTCTGAAATATTCATTCTTCCATCTACAATCCAAGAATTTCCAGACTTTCTGTAGGGAAGGTCTTCTTTGCTGTCGTGTTCATCTGAGATTTCGCCGATGATTTCTTCTATAATATCCTCCATAGTGACAATTCCTTCGGTATACCCGTATTCATTAACGACGATGGCTAGATGTTTGCGTTGTTGACGAAAATCTTGAAGCATCAGGGTGGCTTTTTTTATTTCTGGAGTAAACATTGCTGGTTTAGCTATGGAGGATAGTGGCTTAAGGGTTTTTTCTGGATGACAGTTTCTCAATACCGTTAACAGGTCCTTAACTAAAACTATACCTGTGATGGAGTCTACGCTTTTTTTATAGATAGGGATTCTGCTGTAGCCCTCGCTAATGATTTTGTCCATAGCTTCCCGAATAGGAGTCTCCTCTGGAAGGGCAAAAATATCTATTTTAGGAACCATAACTTCGCGAACGATTAGATCTTCGAAAGAGATTAAAGCTTCTTCGAGTTTATGGTTAAATTCTTGAGTGATAGCAGCTTTAGGCTTAGGCGCAGGAGTTTCTTCCATTTGTTGAGGATTAAGAAGTGAGAGAAACTTCTTTATGGGCAATGCAACTAGAGCACAAAGTGTCCCTGTAAAAACAAAAAGTTTTTTAGTTTTTTTGGGGATATAGGGGGCTATCCAGGAGGGGAGTAGATAACCTAAAAATACGGCTAAAACAAGAGAGGGCCATAAATTTTTTATTTTTCCGGAAGCTTGCGACAAAATTATTGGGTAGCAGAGGTACAGGGATACGGAAAAGATTGATAGGATATTGTTATAAGAATCGTTAGTGTTTGTCTTTGTGGGGAACAACTTACTATAAAAGTTAGAAAAGAGGGCGAGAGGGGGTTCTTTGCTGGAGATTGTTAGTGAGCAGAGGAGAAAAAGGACTAGGATTGGAGCTAGAGTCGTTTGCATGTTCGATTCTATTGTTGCTAAGCTTTTATGATTAAATCAGCTTCTTTTAGCATGGACAGGTAAAAATTTTCTTTTGTTTTCATCCTTTTTCTGTCTTTGGGATCGATATCATCATATCCTACCAGGTGGAGGATAGAATGGACAAGGTATCGCGTAATTTCTTCATATAAGGCTTCATGGGTAATTTCTTTAGCTTTTTTTGAAAGATATCTTTGGGCGGCTTTGGGGTCTATAAAAATCTCGCCAAGGACATGGGGGGAGCAAGGCTCTCCGGGGGCATCTATTGGAACTGTGATGGTGTCGGTAAGGGAGGGGTCATTAAACAATTGACTATGGAGCTTGGCCAAAGCGCGCTCTCCGACGAAGTGAACATATAAAAAATCTGTAGAAACGGAGAGGTTTTCGATGACGAAGCCGACAACCCGCTTCACAGACTGAGAAGAGATGGGAACACTCTTTTGTCTATTAGAAACGAAAACCTTCATGCAAGAAAGCGGGTTGTTGCTCGAACAAGATACTAGAGGACAGGGGTTTTGGGAAGACCCGTAGCTTTCTTAGCTGTATCGCTCTTCCATCTTCCTAATTTTTTTAACATGTCTATACGTTCAAAGCGCTTCAACACGTTACGCTTCTTTACTCCTTTTACGGACTTTCCATAGCTTGGATGGCGAGACATAAATATTCCTCTTCAATTAACCTATTTTTGGGATAAAAACCAATCCATTGCTTTCTACAATGTTTTCTCGAGCCTTGTACGCAATGCGGGGAGCTGGAGCTGGGTGTTGTATAGCATATTTAGGTTTTCTTTTCTTTGGGCACACGGCTCTCCGCCTGGCCTGCTTACTCATTCTTGTCATGACTACAAACCTGAATTTTGAAACATGAAGGCCTCGGGGAAAGAGGCACCAGTCCTTCGGGGAAAATCCCCATCTTCGGAGGTGCAGGTTAACAGATTAAGTAATATTTTTTCAAGCTCTAGGTCTCTTCAGATCAATTTTCAGGTAAATTCATTTTTGAGGTTTCTTCTGTTGCTGGGGAAGAGCATTCTGGAGTAGAGCAAAGGACTCCACAGGAAATGATATATTTGAAGGCGTCTTCAATTTTCATATCTAGGAAAGTGACGGTAGATCGTGGGAATACGGTAAGAAAACCGGAAGTAGGGTTAGGGGTAGTGGGAATGAAGACTGTAACCAGGGGATCGTCTTTATCTTCTGGGAGGGAACAAGGATTTGGAGCATCTCCAGAGACTAATCCGATGCATCGGATATGTTCTGAAGGAAAGCGTACCATAACCACTTGCTTGAAAGACCCAGATTGAGATCCAAAGATGGTTGTCATCACTTGTTGAGCAGCTTTATAGACAGTTTTGATGATGGGGATGCGGTGAAGAATTTTGTCGTAGATGGATAAAAGGGATTTAAAAACCATCAGACGAGCTAAAAAGCCTAGAAGAACGGTAACAAAGAATAGGCCAAAAAGGAGTATGATTTGTAAGCAAAATCTCAAGAAGGCTCTATGTTGACTATAGAAAGAGAATTTTTCGAAAAAGCTCGATGCCAGTCCTACAAAAGGCTGTGTCAGAAAGTTTACAATGACTCCTACAATGGCGATAGTTATTGCTAGGGGAAGCAAGATGACTAGCCCCGTGATAAAATGTTTGCGCATTTAGTTTTCTCCAAAAAGTCATAAGAATGTTGAGGGTCTTAATGTAGCTTTTATTCAATTAGCTGCTTGCGTGCATAAATTTATTTTTAGAATTAGCAAGAGGCCTCCTCCAGACACAGGATATCATTAAGCGAAGAAAAAATAAAAAGTTTGTTGTAAAAGGTTTCTAGCTTGTTTCAAAAGTTATTTTTCAGATTTCTTTGATCGAGAAGGTCTTTTCTTTTCGCTTGTTTTAGATTTTGGAGAGCTTTTCTTTCTTAAGCAAAACTTAGGTTTCTTTTTAGCTTTTTTTTCTTTCTGGGCTTTTATTTTTTTTCCCTGTTGTTTCTCGGATCCTTTCTGTATGACAGGTTCCCATAAGATTTCTTTGGTCATCAAGTTTACTGAGATGAGTCGAACAAAGAATTTACTGCCTGGAGGATATTTCTTGATTTCTCCTTCATTTTTTTCTTTAAATTCCTCAGGGAGGAGAGAGGAGGGTACGAAGCTTTCTTGGAAAAATTCGGGAATGGAAAAGGCTAAGCCATCTTTAGTGGAAGAAATAACCATTGCCTCATAGATGGTAGAAGGCGCGTCTTCTAGGAATTTTTTAAGAAATCGACATTTTTTTATGTTTTCATAATCGTTTTCTGCTCTGGCCGAGACTCTTTCTATATTGGAACAATTTCTAACAATTTCTTCTAGATGAGCTTCGGAAACAGCCATAGAGTCGAATAATAATCTATGGACAATAAGGTCTGCGTAACGTCGTATAGGACTAGTAAAGTGTGTATAATAGTCTAGGCGTAGGCCGTAATGCCCTTTATTTTCTATAGAGTAAACAGCCGTTTTCATGCTTCTGATGAAGTGAGAGGTCAGAAATTTTTCTAAGGAGTGGCCTGCAGCTGTTACTTGTAGGAGATGTTGGAAGTCGGGCTCCTCTTGGTTTGTGAAAGTGATTTCAAAGCCTAGTTCTTTTGCTAATCTAGCAAATGATTCCAGGCTTTCTGAGTTCGGTTCTTCGTGTATGCGGAAAGGTAGGGATACCCCCTGGTGGCTAATGTGGTAGGCAACGACTTCATTTGCTTTAAGCATGAACTCTTCAATTAGGCGGTGAGAATCTGTTTGAGAGTTTTCAACGAGAGCTACAGGTTGTTGCTTAGAATCAAGAGATATTGTAATTGACGGAGCAACGAATCGTATACAGCCGCGTCGCTCTCGAATAGCAGAGAACTTGTTGCTTAAGTCATGCATATTTGCGATTGTTTTTGCTATAGGATGGGTAATTTTTCTTTGTATGATGTCGTCTACTTCGTCATAGGTCATCCTATACTTACTTCTTATTATGCTGCGAAAGATGTTGTAGTCAGTGAGATATCCTTCGGGAGAAAACGTCATGAAAACAGAAACGGCAAGACGGTCTACGTTGGGTTTTAGGCTACATAGATCATCGGATAAAGCGAAAGGAAGCATAGGAATAACTTTCCCGGGGAAGTAAACGGAGTTACACCTTTTGGAGGCTTCTTTGTCTAGGGCTGAATTAGGTTTTACATAGTTGGACACATCGGCAATGTGCACACCTAGGATATAATTATTGTCTTGATCGTAAGTCAACGAGACTGCGTCATCAAAATCTTTTGCTGTGGAGGAGTCTATGGTAAAGCAAAGAAGATCTCTTAGATCTTTTCTCGTTTCCGCAAGTTGAGAAATTTGCTCTTGAGAAAAGGATTCTGCTTCTTGGATAGCTTCTGATGGGAATTCTTCTGTTAAAGAGAACTCTTCTTTTACCACATCAAAATCTGCTGTAGCGTCATTAAGGTTGCCAAGAAATTTTTCCATTTCGAAAGAGGAAGCTGATAAAGACCCTTTGGACGACCATTTTTCATTTTTCAATAAAATACGATCGCCTTCTTGATAGGTCCTTCCAGGAAGAAGAGAAGCTTTTACAGTTGTATCTTGACCAAAGGCGGGGACGTAAACAGTAGCTTTTAGTGGTGATTGGAGTGATATTATTGTTCCAACAATTGTTGTTTTTTTTCTGGATAAGACCTCCTGTATAGAGCCCTTGTATCTACCTTCTTTATTGTTGCTTGATTCAGAAACTCGAACAGAGACTAAGTCGCCTTCAATTGCTCCCTTGAGACTGCCTGGAGGGATAAAGATATCGAAAGAAAGATCTTTGGGATCTAATGGGTGGACAAAGCCAAATCCTTTTCTAGGATTAATGGTCAGAGTTCCGATGACGATAAATGAGGAAGATTTTTTAAACCTAGATTGCTTTTGTGTGCGTTTTTTCGGAGAAGAGGATCGTTTTGTTTTTCTTGCTTTCAAGAGGAGAATCTCCAATAAATGCTCTCACCTGTGGTGAGGAAATTTGTTAATATAGCATATAACGGAAAGTTAGTTATTTCAAAAGAGTAACGAACCTTCTAAAGAAAACCCCGCCAGTGGCGGGGCTCAGGAATTCTATGATTAAGAATTTTCTTTATCAAGAATTTCTACTTCAGCTTCTTCAACATTTTCTGCAGATGCTCCGTTTCCTTTGTTAGGTGGAGTTGTACTGAAGCTATGCTTTTTTAAATCCTCAGTATTTATATTGGGGCCTCCAGATGCAGATTGCCCAGCTGCTGCTGAGGCGCTTTGTGCCTGCATGGATTCTCCAATTTTCTGCATATGCTTGCTAAGGTCGTCAGAAGCTGCTTTGACGGTTTCTATAGGAGCTTCGTCTTTGAGAGCTGTGCGTACAGCATCAATTTTTTCTTGAATCTCTTTTGCTAGAGTTTCTGGTATTTGCTCCTTGTAGTCGTTTAAGGCCTTGGATGCTCGGAAAGCATTGCTGTCAGCCTCGTTTTTGATTTCGCTTTCTTCTCGACGCTTTTTGTCTTCTTCTTTATTGGCTTCGGCCTCTTGGATCATGCGTTGAATTTCTTCTTCTTTCAAACCAGATCCTGCTTCGATGCGGATTTTTTGTTCTTTACCG
The DNA here is from genome assembly GCF_902807005.1 of Chlamydiifrater phoenicopteri. Taxonomy (NCBI): domain Bacteria; kingdom Pseudomonadati; phylum Chlamydiota; class Chlamydiia; order Chlamydiales; family Chlamydiaceae; genus Chlamydiifrater; species Chlamydiifrater phoenicopteri. The sequence continues at coordinate 740,455 of NZ_LR777658.1, read as the reverse complement.
CTAGCGACGTCTTTTGCCGAGACATGGAGAATACCGTTGGCATCGATATCGAAACAAACCTCAATTTGAGGATGACCTCTAGGTGCTGGAGGAATATCCGTTAGATCAAACCGACCAATTTCTTTGTTGTCTTTAGCCATAGGTCTTTCTCCTTGGAGGACAACGATGGTTACAGCTGGCTGGTTGTCTGTTGCTGTTGAGAAAATTTGTTTCTTTTGTGTAGGAATAGTAGTGTTTCTCTCTACGAGGTGAGTCATGACTCCGCCTAGAGTTTCGATTCCCAAAGAAAGCGGGATAACATCTAAGAGAAGAACATCTTTGACTTCTCCTCCCAGAACTCCGCCTTGAATGGCAGCACCGATAGCAACGACTTCGTCTGGGTTAACACCTTTGTTAGGCTCTTTTTTAAATATATCTCTAACAACTTCTTGTACTGCTGGCATGCGAGACATACCTCCGACAAGGAGAACATCGTCTATTTGATCTGGAGTAAGCCCTGCATCTTTAAGAGCTTTTAGGCAAGGTTCTTTGGTTCTAGAAACAAGAGGCTCGACTAGTTGTTCGAAAGCGGATCTCGTCAGTGTTAATGAGAGATGTTTGGGACCAGAAGCATCCATTGTGATGAATGGCTGGTTAATTTCCGTAGATTGAACGCCAGACAATTCTATTTTAGCTTTTTCTGCAGCATCTTTTAGCCGTTGCAGAGCCATATTATCTTTGCTTAGATCTATTCCTGTTTGTTGCTTGAACTCTTGGATCATCCAAACGATGATGGCTTCATCAAAATCATCTCCTCCGAGATGAGTGTCACCGTTTGTAGACAAAACTTCAAAAACTCCGTCACCGATTTCTAGGATGGAGATATCAAAAGTTCCTCCTCCTAAGTCAAAAACAGCAATTTTTTTATCGCCAGCTTTATCGATTCCGTAAGCTAAAGCTGCCGCGGTAGGCTCTGGGATGATACGTTTTACTTCAAGGCCTGCAATTCGGCCAGCATCTTTGGTGGAAGCTCTTTGAGCGTCGTTAAAGTATGCAGGAACGGTAATAACAGCTTCTGTAACAGGTTCTCCCAGATAGGCTTCAGCTGTTTCCTTCATTTTCATAAGGATTTGTGCGCCGATTTCTTCTGGAGTGTATTGTTTCCCTTGTACTTCGAAAACAGCGTCACCCTGGTTGCCAGCAGTTACTTTGTAAGGAACCGTTTGGATTTCGGAGGCTACTTCATCAAATTTCCTTCCGATGAATCTTTTTGTAGATCCTAAAGTATTTTCAGGGTTTGTGACGGCTTGACGTTTGGCAGGGATTCCAACCAATCGCTCAGAGTTTTTGAAAGCAACTATGGAGGGGGTAGTTCTTGTTCCTTCTGCGGAAGTGATAACTTTGGGCTGACCTCCTTCCATGACAGATACGCAAGAGTTGGTTGTTCCCAAATCAATGCCAATGATTTTTCCTGATCGTTTTTTTTCGCTCATTGTTTACCTAACTTTGGGGTTAATCTTTTAATTATCTTCTTTTTTATTTTCTTCTGTTGTTGTGGATACTATGGGTTTGGCGACCTTAACTCGGGCTACGCGTACTGGTCGATCTCCTACTTTGTATCCTTTTGAAAACTCTTCTATAATCGTCCCTTCGGGATGTTCATCGGTTTCTTCTGTTTCCACAGCTTCGTGTAGGAAGGGATCGAATTTTTGGCCTAAAGAGGAGTACTCTGTAATGCCTTTGTCAGTGAACACCATTTTTAGTTGATCTAAGATCATTTGGAATCCTGTTGCCCAATTGCGGACCTCATCGGAGGCTCCTTGTTGGGCAAAACTGAGCGCTTTTTCCATATTTTCAATGGGACCTAAAAATTCTATAATAGCATTTTCCACGGCATAGCGAGTAAGCTCTTGACGTTCTTTTTGCATGCGTTTTCTAGAATTTTCAGCCTCGGCAAGAGCCATTAAATATTTGGCATTTTTCTCCTCTACATCTGCTTTTAGTTGTTCTATTTCTTTGCGCAGGGAAGAAAGTTCGTCATCTTCTTTAGATAGGTCAGATTCTTGTATGGTCTCACTCATGATATTTCCTTTGAGGGTAAAAGTTTTATCGAGGTTCTCTGAGTAAGGACATGGTTATTTTTTTCCAAAGTTGTCCTTGATTCTTTGGGTTTTCGGAAAGAAAGCTTAAACTTGTAAAAGCTTTTGGTTAACCCTTCTTGTAATTTGTTTGAAAATAGTTTTAAGGCGCCTAGAATCTCCCTATAGGGAATATTAGATGGTCCAAGCACTCCTAGGGCTCCCAAAGGTGTTCGATTGATGCGGTAAGGAAAGGCTACCACGCTACAGCCTGAATAAGAATTTTTCAATAGTTCTGTTAATTCTTCTCCTATGAGGATAGTAGGTTCGTTTCTAGACATGCACGCATTGACTATAACATGCATATCTTTACGGTTTTCGAAGAGGGCCAGACCTGAGGCTAGGAGCTCTGGGTCAGAGAAAGTTTCGTACCGTAAAAGTTTAGAAAAGCCCGTAAAGTATAGATCTTCCTCACTGAAATTGCAATAGCGAGTGAGGTAGCGGATAACAACTTCATTGTAAATTCTGTATGCTAGAGTTTTTTCAGTAGCCGAGAGTTCGGTTGGGCACGATTCCTTTCTGAGGCGAGATTTCAAGGATAGTTCGATCTTCTCCAGAGAACTTTTTCCTTCTGGGGAAGAAAACCACAATACATCGGTGAAAATTTGTCCAAATTCAGAGGTTAAGATTACAAGAAACCGGGAGTCATCTATAGTCGTTAACTGAATATTTGTGATTACGTCGTTTTCAAATCTGGGAGCAGAAAAGAATGTGGGGAGTTGGAGAGCTTCTCCGATTTTTTCGGTGACGTTCTGTAGGTCTCGGACGATATTTCGGCTTTCGTCGGGGAAGTCTTCGAGGAAGGATAGTATTCCTGGAGATATTGGGTACGAGTCGTCGTGAGTGTAAAGGTTTACGTAAGCGCGCAGGGCGGCATCTGTAGGGATTCTTCCTCCGGAAACGTGATTTTTTCTGAGGAGTTCTCTTTTTTCGAGGTCCATGAAATAATTTCGGATAGTGGCGGTGCTTAGGTGAGGAAAGCTTTTTTCTTGCAAGGTCTTAGATCCAACGGGGAGACCTGTAGCGAGGAACAGCTCCACAGTAGCGAAGAGCACGGAAAAAAATTTTTCATCCTTTTTGGAGGGGGTGCCAGCGTCCATTTGCTTCCATAAAACCGATAATCTCCCGGGATTATAAAAGAAGAGCAGTTGCAGGTCAACTAAAATTAGCACTCTTTGATTAAGAGTGCTTGTTTTGAGAAACCTTTTACTTAGAAAAAAGATTTTTAACGGTTGGGAGCAATTCGTCGATCTTTATGGAAAGCTTTTCCCCTTTTCTCGACTCCAGTTCAATGAGATTATGTGAGAGGAAGGATTTTCCAATAATTATTTTATAGGGGATTCCAACAAAATCACTATCGTTCAGCTTGTAACCGAAACGCTCTTCCCTGTCGTCTAGCAAAGGATCATACCCCGCATTTTTTAGTATAGCGTACACTGTTTCAGCGCCCTCTAGGATTTCCTGGGTCTTTCCTGCTGGTATAATGGTTGCGCAGAAAGGCGCTAAACAATTAGGCCAAACAATTCCCTTATCATCAGATAATTGTTCAACACAAGACGCTAATGTTCTACCAACGCCAATACCGTATGTCCCCATCCAACACAGGCTTGACGTATTTTGTTCATCCTGAAAGGACACGTTAAAAGCTTCAGTGTATCTTGTGCCCAAATTGAAGATGTGAGCGACTTCAATTCCTTTCATCATTTTGTAAGGGGTAGCAGGGTTTTGCGGGCAAATATCTCCTTCCTCAGCTAACAAGAAATCAGCGAAAGAAGGTTTTGGGAAATCCCGTTCCCAGTTTGCGTTCAAGTAATGAATGTCTTTTTCATTTCCTGCGCAGATAAAATTGGTCATGGGTTCTGTGGAAAAATCGGCAAAAAATTCTATAGGGCAGTTCAGTGGGCCTATAAATCCTTTCGTAGTTCCCAAAGAGGATAGCTCTTCCTCCGTTGCTGGGACAACTTCATTGGCAAGAAATTTTGAGCAAACTTTGGCCGTATTTACTTGTCTATCCCCACGTATTCCTATAGCAACCATTCTACTCCCTTCAGAATAAAGCAGTTTAAACACTAAGGTTTTTAAAATTTTTTGAGGCGCAACATTGAAGAACTTTTGAAGAGCTTCTATAGAGCCTATGTTAGGGGTTTGGTGCTGTTCTAGGGGCAATAAAGCTTTATCGTAGGCAAAGGGTTGAGGTAAGGCTCTAGCGGTCTCTATATTAGCGGCATATTGTTCGCTTACGCAGACAGTGTCTTCTCCCAGACTACATAGTACTTGAAATTCTTCTGACTTGCCTTTGCCAATCTTTCCTCCATCAGCCTCTACAATTACGTACCGAAGATTTAGGCGATCGAAGATATTGCAATAGGCGTGCCTTAGTAATTGGTATTGTTCTTCCATTTGTTCTGGAGAGGCAGAAAAGGTGTAACTGTCTTCCATAAGAAGTTCTTTGGACCGCATTAAACCAAATCTAGGGCGAATTTCATCTCGAAACTTAGGTGCAATTTGGTACAGGTGAATAGGCAGTTGTTTTTTAGAGGTGATTTTTTCTGATACCAGAGAGGAAATAATTTCTTCATGAGTGGGGGCTATACAAAAATCTCTTTGTTCTCTGTCTTTAAGGGTATACAAAAGGCCCTCGCTAGAAAAAGCTTGCCAGCGTTCCGTTTTTTCCCAAAATTCTGCTGGTTGTAGGATAGGGAGGCACACTTCCTGTCCACCAACTTTATCAAGCTCTTCCCTTATGATTTGACAAAACTTTTTGACGACGCGTTGCATAAGGGGGCCATAAGAAAAAATGCCCTTAGAAATCTTACGGATGTAATCGGCTTTTTCTAAAAGTTCATTAGAAATGACTTGAGAATCCTTATTAGCGTTTTTTGATGTTTTATAAAATAGAAGGGAGCTCCTCATAATATGATTTCCAACTAAATTGATTAAGTCTGTCACGAGAGTTAGGCTTGTCGAAAATAGGGAGGCGGGCGCCAGCGACAACGCCTCCGTGTCTTGGGGGCACAGGCTGAAAGATGTGTGCAGACCGTCCATTACGAGCTTTCTCTCTGAGCTGGGGTATTTTAATGAATATTCTTTTGCATTTGCAAAGGAAAAAATAATAAGATCTTCAGAGAATCTTAATGAAGATTGCTTTGGATGGAGGGGGTATAAAATAGTAGTGCTTCGATTATTTGTTTTTTTTCACATTCTTCTGTATGTTTAGCGTGATCAAATTGTGGAGCTATGGGATTTGATTGTATGAAAAAGGGTTTTGTAAAGATAGTGGCTCTATTCTTAGTGGCTGCAACGGTTGTAACTTCTTTTGGTTGCTGTTGTTCGCGTCTTATGGAGAGGCGTGCATCGTCTTTTCAGAAAAACTGGTTTAAGGAACCTCTAAGGAATATTTTAGCTCAAATTGGTGCTATGGATCTAGAGTCCAAAGAAGATATCAGAGAAGCTTTGCGTATTTGGAGGTTGGAGGAGAAGGAGCGAAGGGACGGGAAGATAGCAGATCCTATTCGAGTAAGTGATATTCATGCTTTTTATAATGACCTTTCGATGTTGTACATGACACAGGTTGTCCCTGCTTATTCGGCTACCTACGATACTGCGGTGATCCTAGGAGGCACGCTTCCTTCCATAAGACAGCGGTTAGATTTTTTGGTTCGGGAATGGAATAGAGGTGTTCGCTTTAAGAAAATAGTTTTCTTGTGTGGAGAGAGACCCCTCTATAGGAATATTGAAGAAAGAGAGCAGTTTTTTGATTCTCGGCATAATCCTTTTCCCATAGAGTCTAGCTGGGATGAGAGAAACGGGGACATGCCTAGAAATGAGGAAGGTGTTGCCAGGTTCGTTTGGGCTCAGATGAAGTTGCCCAAAATATGGCGAGATATATCGAAAATGTCTGTAGTGTTTGTATCCGCTAAGCCCAGTGGAGATCATACGAGAGCCACGAGGGAAGACACTTTAAAGTTGTTCCGCTCTTACGAAGGATTTTCAAAAACTTTGTTTGTAAGCAGCCAGCCATTTATCTCCTTAGACGCAGCGAGAGTTCGGAGATATTCTTCAAGAGAGCCGGGGATTGTTGCGGGGCCAGGGTTTAGTGAGTCTGTTTTAAAACAAAGCTGGGCTGCACGCCTCTGTCTACATGTTTTGTCTATGTGGTATGATGAGAGTGACGGGGCTTTGGTTAGAGTTCTTGATTAAAAGTGGATATGGATGGGTGTGTTATAGAGGTTAAGGTTACCCCTGGAGCAAAGAAAGAGGGTGTGGGGCCTCTTGCGGATGGAGTTTTGAGGGTTCGTGTGACAGAAGCGCCGGAAAAGGGAAAAGCCAACTACGCTGTTATTTCTCTCGTTGCAGAGTTTTTTGATCTGCCCAAAAGGGAGGTTGTCATTTTGTCTGGAGAAACATCTAGAAGGAAAAAAATTCTCCTCCCAGCGTCTGTAAAAGACAAACTCCTCTTATTAGAACAAGAGCGCTCCTGAGAGAATTTTCTTCCACTTTAAGGGAGGAGACGCGATGGTCATGAGTTGCTAGCAGGTTCTGCTTTGCTTTTGTCCTCGCTTTTAGTGATAGATTTTTTCTCCCTGAAATCTTTAAAGATTATGGATCTAGCTTTTCTTTCTGCTCGCTGAATTTTTATTCCCAAGGTTTTTACTATTTCTTCATTAAAGGTTGTGCTCCTGGGCGTGGGATCGGAAAGAATAGTTTTAAATGTTTGATCGCTAGAGCTATTGACGATGCTATTTAAAAGGAGAGCTCCTTGCTTACCAGACTTCTTGTAATCTACAGCAAGAGCAGCATATGCTCCTCTGGGAAGTAAGGATGGGTCGTCTGTGATTACTGGGATTTTCTCTTTAAGAATTTCTGGGAGGATCCGGTCTGTCTGCTTGGAAATATGTGTGTTCAAAGGCAGGAAAATAGCAGAAGGTTTTTTTTCTAAGACTTGCTGGAGCTTTGTTGTTAAGTTCGAGGGAGAAAAGCCTTGATCTATGACTTGGATGCCAAACTGTTGAAGTCTCTTTGCTATTTTGGATTGAAAAATTGGCGGGAAAGGGTCTGTAACATCGCGAAAACAGAAGATGGACTTATCAGACGAGCATACTGTTTGTATGATATAACACAATTGCTCTATGTCCATGTTTTCTTCGACATGGAAAGCTTTTGAACTCTTGTATAGACGTAAGGAACCACTCTCAGGAACACCTGCATATACGATAGGTTTTTCGTCTTCTATCTGAGACATGACTTTTGTTGATAGGGAGCCTATAGTAAAAATGCCTTTAATGGAGGGATCTCTGTGAAACTTCCTAGCAATCTTTCGAGCCTCCGATAGATTGTTTTCGGCGTTTTCTACAACCACGGGGAGGGCTTCTTTCAGAGAGCGTAGAGTGTCCTGGAAACTATTGAGACAGTCTTCGACTTTGGGATGGGAAAAGGAGAGGAAAATTCCTATTTTAGGCGGCTGAGGGGGACTAGCCTTTATCTGCCCAGAAAAGACAACGAAAGCTCCAGAAACTATGAAGGCTAGCACACAAAAAACTTTGCCAAAGGGAAGACGAAAGTTCATAAAGCACCTAAGGGAATAAAACTCTTTTGGGAAGCCAGTCGTTGACAAGCTAGTTCCACACCGGCCTGATCGCCGAAAGAAGAGAAGCGGACAAAGCCCTTCCCTTCAGCTCCAAAGCCTACTCCTGGAGTCACAGCGATACCATACTCCTCCAGGAAAAAGTCAAAAGGATCTAAGGAGGCGAGATTTTCGGGAAGCTTTACCCACAGATAGGGAGAATGATCTCCTCCAAAGACAGAGAACCCAGCTGAAAGCAAAGCCTCTCTTAATAAGTTGGCGTTAGTTTTGTAGTATCTTAAGGCTGCGTTTCCCTGAGGAGAATATGTTTCTAAAGCTTTTATTCCCGCTTCTTGGATAACGGAAGATGCTCCGTTAAACAGGGTGGAAATTACCCGGTTCCAATGAGCTTGCACAGAAGACCCGTCAGAATATTGGAGCTGAGAGGGAACAACACTCCATCCTAGCCTCAGTCCTGTGAAGCCAAAGGTTTTAGAGAAGGAGCCGAACTCGATTGCACATCGTTCAGCTCCCGGAATTTCGAATATTGATTTTGGGAGAGCAGGATCTGAGATGAAGGAGGAATAAGCGGTGTCGAAAACGATAAGAGACTCATTTTCTAGAGCGTAGTTCACGATGAATGCGAGTTGGTTCTTGGTTAGGACCGTGCCTGTAGGATTGTTTGGGGAACAAATGAAAAGGACATCAGGAACGACGGGTAAGGATCGGATGTCGGGAAAGAAGTTGTTTTCTTCTCTACATGGAATAGAGATTATTTCAGAAGCTCCTCCAATAATAGAGACATCTCTATAGGCTGGGTAGACAGGGTCTTGTAAAGCAATGATCCTGCCAGGGCCTAAGAGAGCTTGCAAGCGGCCTAGATCACATTTTGTCCCATCGGATATGAAAATATCACTAGGAGCGACTAGTCCTTGGTAGAATGTTTGTGCTATAGCAGTTCTTAGGGTGCTGGAACCGTTCTCAGGGCCATATCCAGAATATCCCCCTTTGCACGACTGCTTATGAGCAACCGAAGCTAGATGCTCAGACAATTCCTTCTCTATTGGATGTGTTGTATTTCCAATGGAAAGGTCTATGACAACAGTCTCGGGATGACTTTCCTTAAAGGCACGAAGTTTTTCGGAGATTTCTTTGAAAAGGTAACTGGGCTTTAATTTATTGAAACAAGGGTTAGAGAGCATAGCACCGTCCGGAATAGCTAGTTGAGAGACCGTACATCTTAAGCATCAAAAGAATTTTTGTGAGGATTTTTCTTAAAAAAATTCCCTTCGGGGCTTGCTTATTTCCTATAGAGGTTTTCATTCTCAAACAAATGTGAAGGAAAGTTTCGAACAGGATTTTTTCTAATGGGCCAATCTTTCATTTTCGTTTTATTTTAACTCAAGTTTTGCTGCAACAAATTCATGTGTCACCTGATGAGGTCTTTGATTTTATGAGTTCTTTGATAATGGAAATAAGGGGTTAATGGATAACATTGTAAGATCGTTGTAAGATCGTTCATTTATCGCTTAGGGAGTGGAGAAGGGGAGGGTGATGAGGATATTTTTTGAGAAGAAACCCTTTTTGATGCTAAATAGTGATTAATAAAAATTGATAAATAAATCTATTCTATTTATTAACGCTTGTCTATGAGATGGTTATCTTTTTATTGCGTTCTAGCTTTAGGATCATGTTTTTTTTCTAGGGGATTTCTTGGATATTGCCAGGAAAAGTCTCTGTTAACGTATTCTTTTGCCGAGGTTTTGGAGGAAGAATCTTCAGAACGAAGAGAATGTCCGGAATGTCGGTTGGACAACATAGAAATTGTTCGTACAGATCAAATTCCTGAAAGGTTGGAGTTATGTCCTAACGACAGGTATGTGACGGGATATGTTCAAGCTCTTTTAGATATGCACTATGTTGATTGTCGAGTTCGGGCTATAGTGCTTTCAGGGAAGGCCTATCTATTCTCTTTGCCTAATGATGATTGTTTGGCTACAGATATTATTTGTTTTGTTCAAGACATTCCTTGCATAAATTCTGTGGAAGCAATCTCTTGTCATTATGAAGACTTTCTTCGTAAAAATTGCCCTGAAAAATTTTCTGCTGAAGGTAAAATTGTTGATATAACCCTCTTAGAGAATAGTAATAAAAACCCCTTGCCAGCATGTAGAAGTGTGCGCTCTCCTGTGCTCTTTGGTAAAGAAGGAGTATGGCTTCCTCAAAACACAGTACTTTTCCAACCCCTAGTTGCGGATCCTAGGCAGGTTACAACCTCTGCTAGTATTCGTTTTGATGACAAAGTTATAGGAAGTCGTGTAGGGTCAGCAATCTTTGGTGGGGATATTATCTTGCTTCGACTTTTTGATGTGGGGTGTCTTCGAGGAGACCTTGATCTCGGCATTCAGTGTGGGGTGTTTTCTGTCTTTGATTTGGAGCATCCTGACGCGTGCATGGTTAACTCAGACTTTTTCGTAAGCCTTCTCTTTGGCTATGCTTTTGATAAGTGGAGCTGTAGATTACGCGCATGGCACCTGTCATCTCATCTTGGCGATGAATTTTTGCTGACGAATCCGACATTTCCGCGCTTTAATTTAAGTGATGAGGGGTTAGATTTTTTCCTTTCTTATACGCACAACCATACTTTGCGCCTGTATGGAGGTGTGGGGTATATTGTTAATAGGGATCTGACTTTTCCAGAGAAACCTTTGTACTTCGAGTGTGGTTCAGAAATTCGTCCCTTTGGCTTAAGAGACAAAGAAAACAATTTGTACGCCCAGCCCATCATGGCCATGCATTTTCGGTTTTGGGAAGAGCAAAATTTTGGTCTAGATCAGACCTATGTTGTGGGTATGGAGTGGTCTAGATTCCGCGATGTCGGTCGAAAAATCCGAGCCTTATTGGAGTATCACGAAGGTTTTTCTAAAGAAGGGCAGTTCATTCGGGAAAAATCGCGATACTATGGTTTCCGTTTGATGTATGGATTATAGAAAGAATCGATTTTTATCCAGGACAAGACTGTCAACTTTTTGAAGGTTGTAATCAAGAATTTTTTAGGAGTTTTTTGCTTAATTTACGATTACAAACCCTTTTGGATAAGCTGGGTAGTTTGGTCCTATAGGCAAAATTCCTTGGAAAAATTTTTCGTAAACATCTAGAGCCTGTCGAGCTGTTTGTACACAGAACAAGCAGTTGCTGATCCATTCAGATCCTTTGATAGTTCCAGAGTCCAGGTTGACAGCGTAGATGGATGACAGCTTGCGTTCCCAATATTCTGGAGATCCGAAAAGAATTACTGGAGAAGGTTGTTTGCGGCCTGTTTTGAGGCTGACAACTTCTAGGGCCATTTCAAAATCTGTTCCTACACCTCCCATAAGGAAAATAGGGAAATCTAAATGAAAATGATCTTGCCTTTCTATTAACTCTCCTAGTCGGTAGGTCATCTTTGCGTCGATAAACATATTTGTTGGTTGTGCACCGGCAGTATTTCCGGAGGTTTCAAAATCCATGATATTGGCGCAAGAAAGGATGTTAAGGGTTCGTGCCACGCGGTTACCAGATTCCATGGCTCCAGGTCCTCCTCCCGTGACCATAGCTAATGGACGCGTCTTGGAAAGGAGCGGGTGGAGGATGGTTTTTTTTATTTCTAGCAAGGAGTTCATAAGAGAGGTTATCTCCGACTCAAAATTGCCTACAATCATGTTGGAGCCATAGACTCCGAAGAAAGTGGCATCTAAAAACTCTTGCTCTCTCTCGGGGGGGAGGAACATCCCAGCTTCTTTGCCTTTTCGTTTTACATATTTGAGAATAGTTTTCGTTGTTTCATCCACCCAGAAGACTGAGATTCCAAATGTATAAAGATCCAGGAGCATAGCACGATCTCTATCAGAAAAATATTGCCCTTGGGATTGGGAAGGATTTCGGAAGTAGATTTGTTTGAGTTGGGTCCTTACGTAGTAAGACAGGAGCATGCCTTTTAAGAGGGTCGAAGGGAAGTATTCGGTAATTAATACCCCTTGGCTGGTGATTTTCCCTGATTCTATGGCCTGAAGGAAGGGATAACAAGGTTGGTTTTTTAAGTATTCTTCGGCTGTATCTAGAGGCATTTCTTTTAAAAAGTTCGGAGACATAGAATCTTGTCTGCCTAGGATCCAGTCAGATGAAGACAAAGAATATAATTCACTGCCCTTACAGATAAATGTTGCTTTGCGCTTTCTTTGACCATAAGCGTCTGGATAGGTATCGAAGATAGAGATTAGGTTGTTAAAATTTTCCAATTTTTTTTGTAAAGTGTCTCTGTAATAAAAGAAAGAATGCTCCTTTGCGGGTTCTATAGTGAAAAATTCCAGTGGGACTTTGTTGATGACCTCATTAGATTCTCCGTAGAATTCATATATGTCTCCAGATGCTGTGGTGTCTGGTTGCAGAATGTTTGCTGCCGTATGTCGAAATCCTTTGGGCAGTAATTCTTGGACAACTCGAGCAAACATGGTTCGGATATGTAGGGGTAAAGTTTTCACCAATAGGATGTTGTCTGGTTGGAGCTTAGCATCAGCGAGCACATGAGTTTGATAAAGAGCGAGGAACTTTCTAGTAGGAATGTTATCTTTGGTGAGAGCTTTGGCTAGGAAGGGAAGAAAACCGTAGATAGTTTTTTCGTAGGTAGTGACTCCTGGAATAAGTGGGATGAAGGCAACAAGTCTGCCGTCAATAATTTGCCAATCGGGTTTTTCATGAGAGAATGTTGTCCCTAGACGTAATAAGGGAAGACCGTTACGGTCTTCTGCATGTAAGATTCTTTGTAGATAGTCTTCGTTTCTGACTAGTCTACGATCATCGGCAGCAAATAATTTGGCGACGAACGTCCCGGGCTGTAGGAGGGAAAGAGCTGCTGACGCTATGGGGCCATAAGCTGTAAACAGGACGGAGATTTCTGCGGAGTTTGTATTTCTATCTAGGGAGATATTTTCTGCAGAAGCTTCTATTCCGAGTTGAGCTAAGCAGCTTTTGAGATTCATAGATAGAGACTCTTTGGGTAAAGAGTACCCGAGAAAATTTTCAGGAATATTTTCTATACGTACATGGCTGCTGTAAGAGTTCCCTTGAAGGAACTTTGGAGGAGAAACTAAGTACCCATCGGGGGATATAGCATCGTTCCCCGAGTAAAGAAATTTTGTCATAAGTAGTGTTAGGTATTTTGGTGCTTTTTCGCGGATATGTCTCTTCCAGTTCTATAATGGATTTGATATTGAAAAAGCAAAGAGATCGTTTTCCAGTTGAGAATTAATCAGACTCTTATAAAATCGGAGGATTCTATTTTGGAGGTCTTTCATGCAAATTTTAAGGAGCGTGGGAGTTCATGATGGCTCTTTCCATGCTGATGAGGTTGCTGCTTGCGCGCTGTTAATCATTTTCGGTCTCGTTGATGAGGATAAGATTGTGCGTACTAGAGACCCCGAGAAATTAGCTTGCTGTGAATATGTTTGCGATGTTGGGGGAGTGTACTCCCCAGAAAAGAAGCGTTTTGATCATCACCAATCTTCCTATTCGGGGGAGTGGAGTAGTGCGGGAATGATCCTGCATTATCTTCAGACGATAGGGAAGATAGGCGTTGAAGAGTATGCTTTTCTCAACAACCAGTTGATCCATGGTGTTGACGAGCAAGATAATGGGAGATGCTTTTCTCCGGAAGGTTTTTGTTCGTTTTCTGATATTATTAAAATATATTCTCCTCATGAAGAATCTGGCAATGATGGGTTCTTTGAAGAAGCTTTTAAAAAAGCCTTATTTTTTACTAAAGATTTGATCTTATGCTTGAGGGATAGATTCTCGTACAATCAAAAGTGTCGGCAGGAAGTTGCTGAGGCTATGGAGAAAAGTGCGGGTATTTTTATGGAATTTAAAGGTCCCATAGCTTGGTTAGATAACTTTTTTGCTTTGGGAGGGGAGCGTCACTCAGCTGCTTTCCTTATCTTTCCTTCTTCGGGGCAATGGATTTTACGTGGAGTACCACCTTCTTTAGATCGTCGTATGGAAGTAAGAGTTCCTTTTCCAGATCCATGGGCGGGACTTTTAGGAGATCAGCTGTGCGAAGTTAGCGGTATTGATGGGGGTATTTTTTGTCACAAGGGATTATTTCTTTCTGTTTGGAAAGATAGGGAAAGTTGTTTGAAAGCTTTAAACGCTACCCTACGTTATCGAGGGATTAAGGAGATTGTATGACAACGATTTTTGGAGAAATAATAGAAGGAAAAGTTTCCTGTGACAAGGTTTTTGAAAATGAACGTTTTATCGTTATTCATGACAAATTTCCTAAGGCTCCTGTTCACTTACTAATTATTCCTAAGAAATGTATTGAGCGTTTTCATGATCTTTCCAAGGAAGATCTTTCCCTATTATCGGAGGCTGGAGCTATTGCCCAGCAGATGGCAGAAAAGTTCAATATTGCCGATGGCTATCGCCTCGTGATAAATAATGGGAAAGAGGGCGGTCAGTGCGTATTTCATCTTCATATTCATCTTTTGGGGGGAAAGTCTTTGGGGCATTCTTTTTCCTAAGAAACCTTAGGAACCTCTTTTATCGTTCTGTTATAGCACTTTCCTTTTCGGTGGCTTTTTCTTCTGTAGGCCTTTTTTCTATGGAGGCTCCTCTTGTTTCGGAGGAGTATTCTTCTTCGGAAGATTTTATTTCTAAAAGGCTATTGACGAATTCCTTTGCTGACGTTGAAGTTTTTTCTAAACAGTTTTTGGCTAGCGATAGTTCTTTAAAAGTGGCGGAGCTGTATTTAAGGGCGCTTGCTGCTCGGGGAGATTTTGTTGAGTGGGGAAAGGAGTATTTTCGTTTAAGTTTATTGTATCCAGAAATACGAGAATCTAGAGATGTTCTGGAGCATTTTTCTATTGAAGTTTTGAAGAGAGGGCTTAAGGATTCTTCGCATACTGTACGTTGTTTGGCTTTGCTGGCATCGGGAATGGCAGGAGATTTCCGTTTAGTGCCCTCCATTTTAGATGCTTTGGATGACGATAATTATCATGTTCGAGGGCTTGCTGTTCAGATTGCTGCGCATTATCCGACGGATGCTGTTCGAAAAGAAATAGAGAGAACGGCCTTTAGCGATCGCTCCTCTTTTGTTCGTTCGTTATCCTATCATGTTTGTTCTGATCTTAGTATGAAAGAGGTCATACCCAAGTTGTTTGCTGTTGCATCAAATCATCTTTTGGTTGCTAGCGAGCGTAGGGAAGCCATTAGGGCCATAGCAGAGCTAGTAGATCCTAAGGAATTTCAACGTCTTTTTGCTGAGCGAGCGTTGGGTGACATTGAGATGGCGCTTTTTGTTTGTGAGTTTTCTGCTACCCATGATGTTGAAGGTGTTTTTACTCTTTTCAGAGAGTATCTCGATCATAGTTGTTTAGACGTGAAGAAAGCTGTTCTGTCTGCAGCTCTTAGAAAAGGGAAGAAGGTTTTATCCCAAGAAAAAGATTTCATTGCTCGTGTTAGAGAATTAGTAAAGGAAGAGTTTTCCAAGGAGCTAATGTATACCGGAGCTTCCATTTTATTCTTTGTTGATGATCCTCTTGGAGAAGAAATTTTATCGCAGGGATTAAGTTCTTCTTTCTCTCGTGATTGTGAGATGGCCTCTGAATCTTTAGCCAGTCTTGGGGTTTATGGCAAAGATTTAGCCAAAGTTTATTTGTCAAAGGTTTGCTCTCAACGATCTGCCATCGATTTGGCTACAATTCTTTTAGTAAATAGAGAATCTGTTGATGAAGCTGGTGATGTAGTGTTAGCATTTCTTCAATCTTCGGAGAAGCAAATATCTTCTTCGACGAGAAGATTGCTATGCTTAGGTATGGACAAGTCCTTGCCTTATTCTGATGCTTGCAGCGCATCCTCATTTCAAGAGATGAGAGATTTAGAGTTAGGCCTTCGTTTGGTTCGATTGGCGATCCTTTCGGGATACTCTAGAAGCCGAGAGGTTTTACGATCCTTTGTTGCAGAAAGGAGATTTTTTTATGGGGGACATTTTCTTGGAATGTTTATTGAAGATGGAGCTGAGGAAGAGACCAAACTTTTCCTTTCCAGGATGATGGAGGATAAAAATTTTTCTGTAAAATTAGAGGCTATGCTGTTGCAGTTGAGACTGTATGGAACATTACATTTTCTTGAGAGTGTTGAGGCTGTGTATGCGGATTGTTCTTGGCATGAGAAGTTGGAAATTATCGAATCTATTGCGGTGTCAAAAAATCGTTCTGCTATTCCATTTCTTGTTGTTGGTTGTCAAGAATCTTTGCCGACACTTCGCGTTGCTTGTGCGGGAGCGCTTTTTTACTTACTAAAGTAGGGCTTCTTTAGGGAAGCCCTGTAGTTTATTTTTTGTCTTCTTGGTAAAGGCTTGATAGGCTTTCGATCATAGATTTGATAAGTTTGCTTCTGTTTTCTTTTGAAGTTTCTTCTTGAAAATATTCTTCTATATTGTTTTTAAGTTCTTCAACTAATTCTATGGCGTAAGAAATTAATTGTTTTACTCCATAGGAAAGCATTCTTTTAGTAAAAGAATCTAAAGGTATGATGTCATTATTGTTTTTTTCCATAACAGATCAAAAATTATATTTTTATTTTGTTTCAACGTTTAATAAATTAAATCTTTTTTATCAAAAAGATAATTGGTTTGTTTAAGGTTTGTCTTTTTATTTTTTTGATGTTTTTTGTGTTTTTATTTCATTAAATCGTTGGGTGTCCCTCTTTTCAGAGGGACACGTGTGTTGGAGGAAAGAAAAGTTTATCGGCTGAATAGTTTTTTGTAAGGTTCGTTGGTTTCTGGCAACGGGTCAATTTCTTTGAGAGAGTCGATAAGAGCAAGGACAAGGAAGTGTTTTGGGGATTCTAGCATGTATTCGCCGGAGTGCTTGAGAGTTTTAACTATGAAGGAGAGGAGATATTGGGAACAAAGTAGGACGTATTGTGCAAAAAATACTTTGTATATTTTTTTTAACATAGGTTCTCCTTAATTATACTAGTAATCTTTTATAATTTTAATTTTTTTGTTTTTAAGGCTTTAGAATTATCAGATAATTTAATTTGTGTTTTTTGAATAGAGTTTAGTTGCAAAATTGCATCTTTTTTAAAGAATGGGTAATCTTAGAAAGTTCTTCTAAAGAGATTTGTTGTTTGGAATCCGAAAGAGCTTTTTCTGGGTAAGGATGAACTTCTACCATGACACCATCAACGCCTAAAGCAAGCGCCGCTTGAGCAAGAGGAACGACCCACTTCCGATGACCCGCAGCATGGGATGGATCTATAATCACTGGAAGATTCGAGATTTCTTTAGCTATCAGAGCCGTTCCAAAATCTAAAGTGTAGCGCATAGAAGATTCGAAAGTACGAATGCCTCTTTCGCATAAGATGACTGGCCCGCTATTATTTTCTTTTAGGATGTATTCAGCAGCTAGAAGCCACTCTTTTAGCGTAGCACAGGCACTGCGCTTTAAAATGACAGGCTTCCCTGTTTTTCCTACTTCTTCTAGGAGAGCAAAGTTTTGCATGTTGCGCATACCTATGCGCAGTATGTCGACGTGCTCAGCGCATAACTCTACGAGTTGAGGGCTTGTAACTTCGGTTTCTGTGAGCAGTCCATGTATAGCTTGAGCTCTCTTGTGCCATATGAGAGCATCTTTACCTCGTCCTTGGAAGCTATATGGGCTTGTTCGGGGTTTGTATGCGGATCCTCGGAAAATCTTTGCTCCTGCAGCTTTCACTGCCAAAGCAATTTCCAAGGTCTGTTCATAACTTTCTAAAGCGCAAGGTCCTGCGATAACGATAGGGTCAAATTTATCAAAAGAGACGGTTGCGGATAGTGTTGTAGCTGTGGTGCAATCTTCTAAAGGGTTACTGACTGCGTGAATACACTCTTTTTGTAAAGAGGCTAGTTCTGGGAAAGCTTCTAAAAGTTGCTCAGAGGATCGGTCTTTCATATGTCATAAGTGAATAACAGACGGAATCATAGAAGAATTTTTTATTTTGGAAAATAGAGGAAAGGAAGATTGTGCGCTTTTTCTTGCTTCTCGGAGTTTAGAGGCTTTTTAAGGTTCTTGGCTTTTTTCTGTCTCTTCTTTTTCTATGGGTAGAAGACAACAGTAATGATTAGAAAGCCGTAGAAGTCGGATAGAGGCTTCCTCTTCTGGAGCGTACAAGGAGATAAATCCTTGTGTTCTTGTTAATAGCGACACTTGATCAGTTAATTCTAGAGAAAAATTATAGGGGTTGATGGCTTCGTCTGTTCCTAGAAATTGACAAATAGCGAAAGGAGCTAGTTCTCTAGAAAGGGCTGCTACGTGTTCAGTTTCAGCCTGAGAAACGGAGTGTACGAAGGCCTTATCTAGATCATCTAAGGGCATGTCTGTAAGTAAGTTTTCCAACAAACTTTTATAGAGAGAATTTTGGATAAATAATTTTTGAAAAAAAATAGCTTCAGATAGTCGTTTTTGCAAGAGTTTGTTTTGAATGTTTTTGGAGGGTAACGACTCTTCCAACTGAGGATAAAATTGATTACAAAGAGCTTTGCAGCGGGTAAGGAATGCAGCGGCATCCCTGTTTTCGTCTACAACGCCTGGATGATTTAGAAGGAAAGCATAAAGTAAGGCTCCGTCATTAATTTTGTGTAAGATATTTTCTTGTCCCCACACAGCTCCGTCTCGAGAGGACAGAACTTTTAGGGATTGTTTATAGAGGTCTAGTTTTTGTTTGTGTTCGTTATTAAAAGTAGACATCAATCGAGAGGCAGCGCTGTTTGCTTGGGCTAGTATGGCCCAGCATGAATCTAAAAGACTATTTAGACCTTGCGAGTAAGTTATCTCAGGATGCGAGAAGGTGTTTTTAATAACCGTTATTTTGTCGCCATCTGATTTTATTTGAGTAAATAGAGCTTCTTCATCAGAAGCGTATCGCTGGGTTAAGCAGAGATGGAGACAAGCTTTTTTTAGCGAATTTTTGAATGAGGTATTTTCGAGAAGTTCTGCTGCGGTCGCATTGTAGAGGTAGGAAAATGTATTTAGTAGGGCGGCACATCGTCGTGATTTTAAAACCTTCTCTGCCCGGGTAGGAGAATTTATGAGAAAGAGAAAGTCTAAGACGAGAGGGTCCAAATTTTTTATGTTTAAATTGCTAGTAAGGGTGTTAAAATCTTTTTTCCAATCTTGTTCAGCAGTAGCAGCACCAGGCGTTGCACCTAGGAGGTACTCTTCTGTTAGCAATTCTTGTTGCTGGATGTGAATTATCTCCCTATTGGCTTCGTAAAGGGATGAGAAATTTTCGTTAAGAAGAGAGAGAAAATCTTTGATTACTTGTTTTGTATGTTCTGAGTGCGGCAAAGAAGAGTTTACTGTTGTTAGAAGAGCGTTCATAGAGCGTAAGAAAAAATCTTTGCGGAATAGCGAGCGGATTAGTCGTTCTTTTATTTGGTAGAAGCTATGTTCTGTGGAGTCTCGAAGAGACAAAAGATCGCGGAGGGAAAGTTTTGATGCGCTATAAGTTCGTATTTGATTTCGAACTTTTTCCAGGAAGGCTTCTATTCGTGAATCAAAGGAGGATGCGGGAAGCGACTCCAAAAATACGTATAATCTGGAAGTTGTAGAGAGATAAGGGGTGTTTTGTTCTAAAAGTTTGTATTCAGAAGAGGAGAGGGTATTTGCAAAAAGGGTTGGCCAATTGGATGCAATAGTTTTGCTTATTGGAGAGAGGATGGTGTTAAGAGTTATTCCTAGGGCTTTAGTTAAAGGTGCGACGTCTTTGTGATTGGATGAGGATAATTTTTTGAAGAATCTGCACATCAATAGCAGTTCATCACAAGGAGAGAGTTGCGAAGAGTTTAGGAGAGCGTCTGGGGAGAGGAATACGCCCTGAATTTTTGCGCTGCAGGGGGAGAATTCAGAAAGAGTAGTGAGCGCCTGTTGGAGGTAGGAAGGGTCGTCGTTGAGTTGCAATAGAATTAACTGCTTTGCGTTTGCTTCCGTCATAGAGGACTTTCTTTCCTGAGAAGCAGAGAAGTAGGAGAGCTCTCGTAGGAACATGATCACATCAGTCATGGGTGAAGATAGAATAACTTCGTCGAAAAGAAAAGAGATTTTGCGTTTTCTGAAGCATAATTTTAGTATAGCAACTACCCGTCGTGTTAGCTCGGCATTTTTTTCCGATGCTTTGGTGAAAGGTAGAGCTTCTAATTTTTGAATTTCTTCTCTGAGAGCTTTGGGATTGCCTGGATTGCTTATCAAGGAAACGAGCCATCCTATGGCAAAAGATCTGTAGAAACAGTTTCCGTCTCCAGAAACGTTAATCAGAAAGTATTTATTATCCAAGTAACACACTTGTTCGACTATTTTGGGAAACAGCCATTCTTCTTCCGGACTAGAGGGTTCTTTGAGAAATCTATCAATAAGGCCCACTTCCTGAAAAGATTGCATTAGGTAGACCGGGTAGCTGCTTACAAAATGAAGATTTTCCACGATTCCGAATAGAGTAGTTAGAAAAGGGAGAGCAGCTCTGGGTGCGTTATTTGCAGCCTGCTTTTTGTATAGGTCTAGAAGAGAGTCTGAGAGTTCCCAGGCATAAGAACGACTCATTCCTGGTGGATGAGCGAGGACTAAGGGACCGTAGGTGGGCATAGTCTTTTGTATGGAAATGGGAACAGGTGTTGGGAATGTTTGTGGGAAAAATTTGAGAAGATCTAAAGGTTTTTTCGGTAATTGAGGGGTTTTGGGCAATGAGAAGGGTGTCTCTGGAGGTGAGAGAACATCATATTTAAAACAGTGATCTATAATGAGGAAGATTCCCAGAGTGAGTATATGGAATAAAATTTTCAGTACAAACAGAAGAACTCTTTTCCATAAGGGTTGGCTGCCAGCTTCTTGGGGAGAGCTATTATTCAGTGTTGGCGGAGGGGGGACGTGTTGTGAAGGAGGATGGGGTGAAGAAGATGAACGAAGTCCCAGAGGGTACATAATACAGTCCTTTTCTGTTACAAGGTACAGCCGTTTGGTATAATGCAATAACGCTAGATTCCTTTCAAAAAGCTATAAATAGTTTTTTGAAGCTGGTTTTCTGAGAAAGTTCCCAAAAACGATTCTGAGGAGCTTACTTTTAGAATCAAGTTGTTGGAACGACCAAGAAATTGTAAGAAATCTTAAAGAATAGTTCTAGACATTTTTAGTGTGGATTTCGAAGAGAGGTGACAGCTGATATTCAGGGGATTGCATAGAGTTTTCTTTTTAATGACTTGGCTTGACGACAGCTCTTAGCGAAGAACGCTGTGTAGGTTGATTGTCAAAGTTGTTTCTCGAATAAAATTATCCGTTAGATTATGGTTTCCTCCGATTGGGGTGCTCTTTGTTGTCGAGGGTTTTTAGAATGAAAAAGTTTTTGTTTTTTTCTTTTTTGCCTCTTTTTGTTTTGTCCGGTTGTTCCCCTAATTATGGAGGCAGGGGTAGCGTGGACAGAGAGCGTGTTCTTATTGTGGGGACTAATGCTACGTACCCACCTTATGAGTCTGTTGATGAGCAAGGGCGTATCGTCGGTTTTGACATCGATATAGCCAAGGAGCTCGGAGTTAGACTGGGAAAATCCGTGGAGGTGCGAGAGCTTGCTTTTGACGCATTGATTTTAAGTTTGAAACGTGGGCGTATAGATCTCATTATTTCGGGTATGTCTGTAACTCCTGCGCGGTTGAAGGAAATTTTTATGGTTCCCTATCAGGGGGAGGAGATAGAAAATTTATTTTTGATTAGCAAGCAAGCGTTAACAGAGGATCCTGGGAATTTTTCCCAATACTCGTCTGTAGCAGTGCAGTCGGGAACATTCCAGGAGGAGTATTTACTTTCTCTCAGAGGCGTGCACGTGCGTTCTTTTGACAGCGTGGCAGAGCTTGTTATGGAAGTTCGGTATGATAAATCTCCTGTAGCAGTTTTAGAACCTTCTGTTGGACAGGTTACTATCGAGGAATTTCCTGAGTTCTTCCATTACTTGGTCCCGCTTCCCAATGATCAGAAAATTTTTGGTTATGGGATAGGAGTTTCTAAAGCTAAAGAGGATCTCTATGAGCAGATTGTTACGCATATCCGAGAGATGAAAACGGACGGGACGATTCGTCGGCTTGAGAGGAAATGGAATCTTCGCAAAGACTAAGCTATGATTAGCGGGGGCGTTTTCCGCCCGTTGTGTATAGATCAGACGGACTTTTGTCGAGAGGCAACTCTTGAGGAGTCTGAGAGTTACTACGTGCGGGCGAGGAATCTTTTTTTCGTAGGAGTGGTATTCTCTTTTATTAGTCTGTCGTTACAGCTTATAGGAGCGGCTAGCTGGTCTGTAGGAGTCTTAGTTGCTGGGGTTGTAGCATTTGTTGTCTTTGGTTTGGCTTATTTGTACAGTTTTTGGCTGATCCTCGGCAGAGAGTGGAGTGTTGCTCGGCTAGGTTCTTCCTTGGTGGAAGTTGGTTACGCAGAGTTTAATTTAGGATGGAAGAGAGAGCTTGCGATAGCAGTTTCTAAGGGATTTCTCTCTTCGCGGCTAGCAGTATTTTCTCCTAGGGGTGAGTTGCGTTTGGGGACTACCCTGAGAAACATTGTTGATACTGCGACGCCAGCGTCTACATTAAACAAGTTGCTGGGGGCCTGTATTCCCTTTCCCTATCTCATTCATGTGCTCTCTGGTCAATGGGCTAGTATGGCTGAGGGGGAGATCTTGGCTCTTAACCAAAAAGATCCTCATGGAGCAGAGAAGTTGCTGGAGTATCTTTGTCATGAAGGGATAACGACTCCGTCACTCTTAAAGGTGGCGTTGAATTGTAATCCTTTTCATTTAGACTCTTTACTGTTTCGTTACGTAGAATTTGGAGCTCTGGTGCCCAAGGGTAACGGCTTTTACTATTCAAAAGAAAGTTTGCCTGTGAGGAAAAAATGGAGTTTGTTTTTGGAGGTTTTACAAAAAGAAGATTACATTTTTTCAAGCAAAGATCCTTTTGCTTATTGTTGGAACGCCTCCTTTATTTCCAAATTTCTTCGTCTTTATGGGGAGTTTGTTCTCAATAATTTGGAAAAGGAGGAGTCTACGGAAGATATAGATAGGGAGGTTCGGATTCGAGAAAAGCATTCCAGGCGACTATGCCTGGAAGAAGGTGTTAGTCGGGTTGAAAGGAAATATAGAGACGCGTCCCCCTGCGTACATTTTGTTCAAAGGTTGATGGGGCGTTCTTTTAAAGAGGGTGAGGGCGTTTACGCTTCTTGTCAAAAGAAACTCGAAGAGAGTTGCTTGTTATTAGAAGTTTTTCGCAAGCGGCTGTTATTTTCTCATTACAACGAGTCTCCTCTCGAAGGCCCTTGCTGGGAAGTGGAGCAGTTAATTCATCTACTAGGAGAGCCTATATTGAATCCATCGTCTTTCAATAAATTTGTTCGAGGGATATCTCTTGATAAGTTCCTGATGTTGGCTATTAACATTAGTCGTTTGGTTCGGATTTTTGAAAGTCGATCAGAGGAGCCTAATAAAAAAGTTGATCAGGGTAGTCCTGGAGAGCTGTCATTGAAGGGGTCTGAGGTAGTTTTGCGTGACGGGGACTCTATAATTTTGATTAAATCTCTAAATATTTTGTCTGCAATTTTGTCCCATAAGTTTCTGGTGGAAAAAGAGAGACGGTTTTGTTCTGATGTATGTTCTGTTAAGGAATATTTGGCTGTTACGAAACATCTTGCTAATTGTCAGGCATCGGAATTTGCTATCGATTTACTGGTGAGGCTTTCAGGTTTTCCGTGGAGTTTATGGCGGTCAGTATTTGAAGATTATGAAAATATGACCTTGGACGAGGGTGTGGTAAGATATGTTAAGAAAAAAATTCTTTAGAAAAGTTAGCTTTTAGCCTATCCTGTACCCGATTGGTTTGGAAATTCGATTAGGGGGGTGGTTGCGGGTGTTTGTTTGTAAAAGTAAAACTATATTTTGCTTTATAATAAGGGATCTTTTTCTTTAGTTCATATTTGTTTCCCTTTCTGTTATTCTTGTTCTGAATTCTTTTATTTTAACCGATAATTTAGTCTGCGTATGTATGGGATAAACCCCTGTAAGCCAGGTTCGAGTAAGCTGGATTGTGGGAACTACTTCTTCTACTGTAGTCAATGTGACACTATCGTTAAGACCAAAGAAGTTACCCTTATGGTTTGCGATCAGCTTTCGGCTGAGCCGAAGTATAAAGTTTCCGTGCTGCGATGTCTTAGACATGAGTTGGATGGCTTTCAATTTGGAGATGATATTACGACCTTACATGCCTTAGTGCATGATTCTGACAAGGGAGAGTCGTTGTATCGTCAACTTATAGATCGTTACTATGGGGTGCGTATTTTGGACCTCTCTACGACTTGTTTGAGTGTCTTAGGAGCCCTCATGGCTGCAGCAGGGTTTCTGTTGTCCTGTGTGTTTACATCGCTTGTCGTGGGATTGCCGGCATGGTTTGTCGGTTTAATCATAGGTGGAGTGGGAGTGTCCTTGTTGCTTATAAGTCTTATTACAGGTTCTTTAGTGAGTCGTAAGGTGACAGCTTGGAGACAGTTGGCAGATGAGTACATATCTTTGTGTTCTTTGAGGAGGGTATGTGATGACTCAAAGTATCATATGGTGAATCACTATCCGCCGGTATGTTCTCCTAAAGCCACTGTTGATTCGCAGGGAACACGAAGAATTTTTGTTGATAAGCCGGGAGGACTTCCCTTAGGATTCACTGTTCCTATACCATCTTTCATGCTTCCGGAAATCCAGCGAGCATTGCATGTAGCAACCCCGCCTCGGGTGAAGATTTCTACTCCGTCACAGACGGAGATTACTGCCCCAACTCCTGTGGGGCAAGCAGAGGAAGAGCAAGACTCGCTGTCGTCGAAGGATGGTTCGGAAGCCTTATCGTAGAATCTCTGCTGTTGGGGTTTTTAGTAGAGTCTGTTATAGTCGTGCTGTTATTGGATTGCAGGTTTGTGGAATGGGATCTTCGGATCGTATAAACGAGGGGAAGTTCATTTTTCTTGGAACGGGAAACCCAGAGGGTGTTCCCGTTCCTTTCTGTTCTTGTTCAGCATGTAAATCGGGAGTTGCCCGCCTTCGTTCTTCAGCTCTAATCCTCTACGGGGGAAAGAAATTTTTAATAGATACCGGTCCAGATTTGCGTCAGCAGCTGTTGCGTTATTCTGTTTCAAATGTTGATGGAATATTTTTAACTCATACGCATTACGATCATATCGGAGGCATTGATGAAATGCGATCGAAGTTGATTGTCTTCGGGGACAGTGTTCCTGTTGTGGCTTCTTCGGAGACGATAAAGGCTTTAAGAGAAAGCCGGAAGCATTTTTTCCAAGAAAGCGCCTCATTAGCGGCATCTTTTTCATTCATTCCTTTGGAAGACTCTATGGGTCAAGGTAAGTTAGAGGGATTGTCGTTTTCGTTCTGCTCCTATTTCCAAAATGAGATGCAAGTAACAGGCTTTCGTTTGGGTAATTTAGCTTATCTTACCGATATGCAAGTTTATGAGGACTCTATTTTTTCTTTTTTGGAAGGTGTTGATACTTTGGTTCTTTCTGCGATATATCGAGAATTACCTAATATTATGAGAACTAAGAGGCGTTCTCATCTTACTGTGGAAGAGTCTTTGGATTTTTTTGCGAAAAGCGGGGCCAGTAGGTTGGTAATAAGTCATATAGGACACGTCTTGCAAAGAAATCTCGATGAATATAAAGGTGTAGCTGGGCTGGAATTCGCTGATGAAGGGCAAGAGTTAAGGTTTTTTATTAATGAGTGAGGACTTTTTTTCACCCCCTGAGAGGGGAATAGATTTTTCTGGGGTCTCGTTGCCTCGTCCGGAGCAAGATCCTTCGCAAGCGTTATTGATATCTTGTTATGAAGATCGCAAAGAGGAAAAGCTTGCAAAAGATCATGTGTTAGAATTAGCAGAATTGGCGCGATCTTGTGGTATCACTACTATAGAGTCTCGCACGTTCCATTTGCGCACGCTGGCATCATCGTCGTATCTAAGCGAAGGTAAGGCTAAAGAAGTAGAAGAAGTTTTACAGTTATTCCCTAGTATTGGGGTTATCATTTTTGATGATGAAATTACCGCTTCTCAGCAAAGGAATTTAGAGAAACGTTTTGGTACGGTTGTTATGGATCGTACAGAAGTCATTTTGGATATTTTCTCACAGCGCGCGATAACGGCTGAGGCAGGCATTCAAGTAGAGCTTGCTAAGGCAAAGTATTTGCTTCCGCGGTTAAAGCGTATGTGGGGGCACCTTTCCAGGCAAAAATCTGGCGGAGGTGGTGGATACGTTAAAGGAGAAGGAGAAAAGCAGATAGAGTTAGACAAGCGTATGATCAAAGAGAAAATTCATAGATTGTCGTCACGTCTAAAAGAGTCTGTAAGGCATCGCGAGACGCAGAGGAGGGCTAAAGAGCGTAGCGGGATCCCTTCCTTTGCTTTGATAGGGTACACAAATGCGGGCAAAAGTTCGTTGTTCAATGTATTAACGGATGCCGGGACTTATGCTGAGGATAAGTTGTTCGCCACGCTTGATCCCAAAACAAAGAGGTGCTTGCTTCCCAATAAGCTTCCGGTGCTTGTTACGGACACTGTGGGTTTTGTGCGTAAGCTGCCACATACTTTAGTAGCAGCTTTCCGTAGCACCCTGGAATCTGCCCTCAGAGATAAGTTTCTTATTCATGTTGTGGACGTTTCGCATCCTTCTGCGGAGGAGCATATAGCTACTACAACGGCATTGTTGAAGGAATTAAAGATTGCTGATCCGAAGATTATCACTGTTTTGAATAAGACTGATCTATGTACAGATAACAAAATGCTTAGCAAGCTTCGTTTATTTTGTCCTCTACCTCTTCCGTTGTCTTGTGTTACGGGAGCGGGCATTGCCGCCTTACAGCAGACGATGGAGGATTTAGTCGTTGCTGATTACAAAGAGACTGCTTTGATTATTCCTTGTAGGGAGTATGATAAGGTTGCCGAGCTTTTGGAAGCTGGTTTAGTAACCTCCAGGCGTTTTGAGGAGGATAAAGTATTTTTGCGAGTATTTTTGCCTCCGTTTTTAGAAAAAAAGTTTTTACAGTATATTCCTAAAAAGGCTTGAGAGGCTTTGTTTTCCGTGATAGTTTTTAGATTTTTTTTGTAAAAACAATTTTTCATCTAAAGAAAAACAGTTTTCTTTTAACTTTCTTACTCTGAAAAGCTCGTATACTTTAGAATAGCTTTCTTCAGATTTTTCCTAAGGGCGTTCTTTTTTGTTTAGAGGTCGTAGGGACTTTCCCTAAGGAAACATTTTCGTTTGCAAAGGTACGTTTTCATGACAATCATAGACAGACATATTGCAGAAAATAAAACTTTTAAACTGGTGTATTTGGGATGCCGCGTTAACCAATATGAAGTGCAGGCATATAGAGATCAGCTAACGGTTTTGGGTTACAGGGAAGTAAAGGATAACGAAGAGTCTGCAGATGTTTGTATTGTTAATACCTGCGCAGTCACAGGGTCTGCAGAAAGTTCCAGTAGGCGTGCAATAAGACAGCTTATTCGCAGGAATCCAAAAGCGAGAGTATTTGTTACAGGATGTTTCGCAGACGCCGACAAAGACTTCTTTCGCAACTTAGGAGAGTCTTGTGTTCTTGTTCCCAACAAAGAGAAACACCTTCTCGTAGAAAAAATTGTACCCTATGCAGAAGAATTGCCAGAGTTTGCTATCAAACGCTTTGAAGATCGGTCGAGAGCGTTTATTAAGGTGCAAGATGGCTGTAACTCTTTTTGTTCCTATTGCATTATCCCTTATCTAAGAGGGCGATCTACTTCGAGACCATTGTCAGCAGTGATAAAGGAAATTAAAGGAGTTGTTGAACAAGGGTACAAAGAAGTTGTCATAGCTGGTATCAACGTAGGAGATTACAAAGATGAAGATAAATCTCTTGCCGACTTAATTCGAGCTGTTGACGCTATTGAGGGTATAGAAAGAATACGTATTTCTTCTATAGACCCTGAAGATGTTAACGAAGATCTTCGAGAAGCCGTCCTTTCAGGGAGAGCCACGTGTCCGTCCTTTCATCTGGTTTTGCAGTCGGGTTCCAATGCTATTTTAAAACGAATGAATCGCAAGTACAATCGTCAAGATTATTTGGAGTGTGTAGAATCCCTAAGGGCGTGTAACCCAGAGTTTTCGTTTACTACGGATATCATTGTAGGCTTTCCTGGGGAGAGTGAAAGTGATTTTCTGGATACAATAAAAGTTGTTGAGACGGTGGGTTTTGTTAAGGTACATGTTTTTCCTTTCAGTGCACGCAGACGGACTAAGGCATACGAATTTTCTGGAACATTATCTCCAGAAATTATCGGAGAACGCAAACGACGGTTATCGGAATTTTCTGATTCGGTAGCATTCTCTTTAAGAAAGAAACGGATTGGAAGCAAAGTATCCGTTTTGGTGGAAAGTATTCATGGCAATCAGGCTTTTGGACATTCAGAGTTTTTCGAGGGCGTCTGGTTTCCTCATGAGGGTCGTTCTTTTGTCAACGACATGGTAGAGGTTCAGGTTACAGGAAATAGTATCGATGGTCTATTTGGAGAAAGGGTGGGATAAATGATTTCTATACAGCGCTGCTTGCGTCCCTATTCTCTGGTGCCTGGAGATCCTATCGCTATTCCTGGATCCTTGCTATACGCGAAAGTATTTCCAACGCTCGTTCAAATATTCAATGCTGATAGGGAAAAAATTTTTGAAGAACCTATTTCCATTTATAAGCCTTTAAAGCGTTTTGGTGTTTTCCAAGACTTGCATAAGGGGGTTTTACAGGTAGTTACTGACCAATATAAATACTACTTGCTTCCTTCTGGAGAAAAAGTTGATTCTCTGAAGAGTTGTAAGGAATCGAAGAATTCTCAAGGAACGTTGTTATCTTTAGGAATGCACAAACAGCTGGATTTGTCTAGAGTACGCAGGCGTGGCGATCTTAAGGAGATCATTCCTGTGCTTTTCCGGCTCGGGGTCTTGCTTGGTAGAGAACAGGAGAAGTCAAAGCTTTTAAGGGAGGCTTCTTCGAATGAGGGCGTGTACGCGCTACTTGGAGAAATTAATGAGCAGATAGCACTGAAAAAGCACGATGTTTTGGGCCAATCTTTAAGAAACTTTTGTTTTGCAGGATTTTCAGAAACATTGTTGCCTAGGTTATATGACGATAGTTTCCTAGGGATTATTCCCAGTCCTTCGGATACAAGAAAGTTTGCTGCTCCAATACCTTTTCTTTTGTACTGGGATCTTTTTCTTTTAGTATCCTCTATGCTTGTGCGTATGGATGGGGATGTTATTAGGATCCTACCCACATTGCTTCCAGATTTTCCTTGCGGACGCTGCTTGGAAATTCCCTTGCCTGGGATAGGGGTATGCCATTTGGAATGGACGAAGAAAAGAGTTCGTCGTATGGAGATCCAGTGTCAAGAAGAGTCCTTAGACAAAAAGATAACGTTAATTTTTTCTTCTGATATTCGACACTACAGACTCAGAGAAATTTCTCGTCAAGGGGGCTCTCCAATATCTTCACAGACAGTCAGAAAGAATCTAGGGAATAAGAAGGTGCTAAAGGCTGGAGAAACGTTAGCATTAAAATCTGGAAATTCGTATCTGTTAGATTGTTTCCATCAGTAAGGACTTTTAACAGAGTTGGGAATGGTAGAAAGAATTTTACGATCCCAAGAGGTAGAGAAGCTTTGTAGAGGAGAAAGTGATTCCCCTCACAGCATATTAGGTTTGCAGCCACTATCCACTAAAGGAGGAGCAGAGGCTGTCATAGTCCTCTTTCGTCCTGGAGCACAAAAAGTTTCTCTTCAAATTCTTGAAGAGGTCGTTGAAGCTACAAAAGTTCAAGAAGTTCCTGGTCTTTTCTTTTACAAGCTTCCAGAGAAGCTTGTGAAAGCGTCATCTTCTTTAGGAAATTTCGATTACAAGATCTATCATGAGAATGGATTGCTAGCGCATGATCCTTACGCATTTCCAATTCTTTGGAGCCTTGTTGATGAGGAATTATTTGCTCTAGGCAAGCATGAAGAAATTTATCGTAGGATGGGCGCGATATCGAGAGAGGTCTTGGGAGTCAAAGGGGTGCTGTTCACTGTGTGGGCTCCTAATGCAACAAGCATTTCCGTTGTTGGAGACTTTAATAAGTGGAATGGTTTAGTCAATCCCATGAAAAGAGTAGAGAAATCCTCGGGGGTATGGGAATTATTTATTCCAGGGATAGAGCCCGGGATGCGCTATAAATGGGAAATAGTTTCTTGCTCAGGAATTCGTACACGCAAAAGTGATCCTTATGGAAAGAGCTTTGACTACCCCCCGGAGTTTTCCTCTATCATTGTGAGTAAGAAAGATTTTGCTTGGTCTGACGGTCCATGGATAGAAAATCGAACTCGCGCAGGAAATCGTCGACACCTACCTATTAACATTTATGAGGTGCACTTAGGATCTTGGCGATGGGAGGAGGGGAAGCCACTATCTTACCGGAAGTTAGCAGAGAGTTTAGCTAAGCATTGCCAACAATTTCACTATACACACGTCGAACTTCTTCCTGTTACTGAGCATCCCTTGGTAGAGTCGTGGGGATATCAAGTGGGAGGGTATTATGCGCCTACGCGACGTTTTGGCGACCCTGATGATTTTCGATTTTTCGTTAACTATTTGCATGAGAAGGGAATAGGGGTGATATTAGACTGGGTTCCTGCGCATTTCCCTGTCGATGATTTTTTGTTCTCCAATTTCGATGGCACGCCTCTTTACGAAAGTACTTGGCATAAAGACAATATCCATCCTCATTGGGGTACCTACACTTTTGATTATAGCAAGCCGCAGGTAGTTAATTTTCTTTTAGGAAGTGCCTTGTTTTGGTTGGAGGAAATGCATGTCGATGGGATCCGTTTTGACGCTGTAGCCTCTATGTTATATTTGGATTATGGAAGAGAACATGGGGAGTGGACGCCTAATAGATTAGGGGGAAGAGAACATTTAGAGGCGCAAGAGTTTATTCAGAGAGTAAACGCAATTATTCATGAAAGGTTTCCTGGTGTAATTACTTTTGCCGAAGAATCTACTTCTTTTCCGAAAGTAACCTTTCCAGTGAAGGATGGAGGGCTTGGGTTTGATTACAAATGGAATATGGGGTGGATGAATGACACGTTTCGTTACTTTCAGACTCTTCCTGATCAACGGTCTGCTCATAATTGTTGTCTCACTTTTGGTCTAATGTACGCCTTTCATGAAAGCTTTATCCTACCTTTTTCCCACGATGAAGTTGTTCATGAAAAAGGTAGTTTAATAGGAAAGATGCCTGGAAATAATAAGCAAAAGTTTGCTCATCTTAGGTTGTTGCTGTCTTATCAAATGTGCCAGATAGGAAAAAAATTATCTTTTATGGGTACAGAACTGGCTTCTTTTGATGAGTGGAGTCCCAACAGGGGGTTGCAAGAGCATTTGCTGGAGGATGTTGATCATCGAGTATTTAACAAATTTGTCGCGGAGCTTAATGCTTTTTATCTTGATCACCCACCGTTATGGCAAAAAGATTGTGAGCCAGAAGGTTTTGAATGGGTGGATTTTAGTGATATTACTAACAATGTTATAGCATATAAGCGATCGGGGTATAGATCGCGCTCGTATCACGAAGGTTTTGTAGAGAAGGAATCTCGGGATCCCTGTTTGAGTGGATTAGGAGATGATGAATATAGGTTGTTGTGTGTTCATCATTTTGGCTGTCAGAGACTTGAGGAGTACTTTTTCTGTTGTAGTTCTTCTTCTGTAGAGTTGTTATTTAATTCGAATGCGGAACGCTTTGGTGGTGATGGGTGGGGGGATTGTGTGCACAGTTCCAAATATTTAGGAGCAAAAAATTTTACCGATGAAGGGATTTTTGTAGATGTTCCACCTCTAACCACTTTAATTATAAAGATTAAAAATTAAAATCTTTTGTTTGGCTTTAGAAAAATAAAAATACAAATTGTTTTATTATTTATAAGGTAATAATAACAATTTGTTTTTCATGACAATTTCTGGAATACAGGGTCCTTTTGCTGACAATGGAGATTTTGATATTACAGGTTCTACCGAGGTAGATCCTGCAGATGTCGATCTTTCTGATCTGCAAAATGTTATCGACAGTCAAGAAGAAGTATCTAGTCATCAGGTATTAGGTTCTCACAACCGTTCTATCGCCCTTGTAGCAGGCGTAGCTGTTATGGTTTTAGCAATCACTGTTGCTGTCGTGGCCTTGACAGTTTTAACAGCAGGAATTCCTCAGAGTATTCTTCTAGGTATAGCTCTATCTACTTTAGTTGCAGGAAGTATTACTACCATCCAAAACGGGTTGGAGATGATTCACAATAAAGTGAAAGAGAAATGTATGGAAGATGAAAAGTGGCGCATTGCTGCCCACGGACTTTCTCTTGGAGCAGGTCTTACAAGTATCGGTTTTGCTATGAAATTTGGCGGGACGTTTGTTCCGGGATACGGAAACGTTGTTGGTAATATGGGTTCGACAGCGTTCACTATGGGGACAAATTCTGCTTTCAATAGTCTTTGTTATCTCCTCTATATGCGGTTGGCTGCCTCAGAGAAAGTCCTTAAAGCTGAGCCTCTCACAGAGGAAGAGCGTATGCAAGAGAACAGAAAGTTCGCTATTCTGGCAATATCTGTTCTTACTATAGGAGTGGGCTGTATAGTTTTAGGAATATCTTTGGCTGTAGTGGGTTCTGTAGCGTTGGCAGGAGTACCCGCGAGCGTAGCCCTGGTATTTGCTCCACCCTTGCTCTCTATAGGTGTGGGACTCTCTCTTAGAGCTCTTCTGCGGGGAGAATTGTCTAAATGGAAAGAATATTTAAAACGGTCTTCTTATGATTTATTAGAGGCTGAAGAACTTGCGAATAATTCTGAAGAAGAGAAAGTCTTTAATAAAGCAGAAGTATTCTTAGAGATCCCGCAGCAAAATAAAGTATCTAGCCGTTCCAAAGAAAGAAAAGAGGGCACAGCTTTCGAATCTGAAGCACATTCTAATCAAAGAGCTGACAAAGTATCCCTCGCAGCCAGTTTGGATCCCACATCAGAACCCCTATTATCAAGGAAAGAAAAAGTCTCTTTAGCTCTAGGTTCTCTGTTGCTCATAGCTTCTCTGACACTGCTTTTGATGAGTGGAGTGGGAGGGCTTGCCGCTTGTCAGATTCTTATTATGTCCGTAGTGGGATCCTCCCTACTAGGAACCGCCTTCGGTACTGTTTTCTCGGGCTTATTTACCGTTGCGGGTAGGTTGAAAAATAGAAATAGGTCCGGACGCTCTCTAAGAGAGCTGGCAAGAGAGAAAATAAACGCTATCACGGGGAAAAAGACGGGGTACTATAAAGTCAGTAGCTTAGATGTCGACAAAATGGTAGCCAGTGACATTAACCAAACTAAAAAAGAAAAGGTTATTAATACAATGCTTGTTGGAGGAATAACGTTTCTCCTAGGAGTGGGTATTGCTCTTCTTGGGCTTATCCCCGGCGTAGGGCCTTTTTCTGCGGCTTTAATATCTATAGCAGGACCCTTTCTCATTACTGGGGGACTGTTGCTTATTAAGCGTCTAATCGATTGGCTTAACCACCAGCTATATGCGTATAGGAAGAGAGCTAAAGAGCGTAAAGAAAGAATACGCATAGCAACAGCGGCTCTTGGAGTAGAGCCTATGGATGTGTATGTAGATGTCGAAGCTTCTCTATGGGCAGAAGATTTTCGAAGAGGCGGGTCTAGACGTAGGTTCCCAGATATCGCATTGAGAATGTTTGATTTTGGTCCCGTAGGGTTTGGTTCCTTCGGTTTTGCTCCCTTTGGTATAGGAAGTTTTAGTGGTTTCTTGTCGTCCACGAAGGATAGTGGGGATGAAAAAAGTGGGTAGAGGGGAGTTATGGAGTTAGATAGAGCGTCGTTTAAATCACCAGTCCCCAGCCAGCATACTTTTTCTGTGGACAATAGTCATAGCCTGGTTAAAAACACTAAATCTTGGCAAAAAGCGGTAGTTATTATTGCTCTGTCGCTTTTGATTACAGGGATCGTTTGTTTGATATTATCGAGTACATTAACGATAGCTCCTGCTGGGCTTGCTGCTTTAGCAATTATAGGGCAGAGGTGTTTTGAGTTAGGAGCTTATGGGTTGCTTGTTACGGGAGTTTCGTTGGCTATATACAAAGTTTTTTCGCGCCAAGCAAAGCAGAGGAAAGAGTTGGAGCAGCAACCTGTTTTGAAGCGTAGAGTTACTTTGGTTCCTGATGGCCAGGAAACTGTTAATAAAGAGGATGTGTCCCCGGAAGTTGCTAAACAAGTTAAAAAGATGTTGGGAGAAGATTAAATTATTTAATTTAAAATTAATTTGCTTATAAAATTTTTTTTATAAAAATTAGTTTTGTTTTTAAAAAGTTTTTGTAGGTGGAATATGACTAGCGGAGTATCAGGTAGTGGAGGAACTGGTGGCATCCCCCCTTTTCAATCTCCTGGATCTAAAAAAGGCGAAAGAAAAGGTGGCTTTGGGGAGCATGAGATTTCTGATACCGAAAGTACCACCTCCTCATCGAGTTCTGGATCCAGCCGCATCAAAGAAGCGGTAGGCGGTGCTGCTCGTAAAGCTATCGGCGCAGCAAAAAGAGCAGGCGGTAATTTAGCTAAGGGTGTTAAAGGCTTAGGAAGCCGTATAAGATCAGGATTAGGTAGATCCTATTCTGAAGGCGATATTCCTAGCTCTTCAGAAGCTTCAAAAGGAGCTGGAGTTTCAAGATCTTTTTCCGAAGGGGATGTTTCCTCTGAAAACAAAAGTCATAGGGCTCGGGTAGCAGAAAAACTGAAAAGATTAAAAGAAAAAGTCAGTGCTACAGGGAAAACTATTTATCTGGGATTCTCTGGAAAAAAAGAAAAAGCTGCAAGTCCACAAACAACGTGGTACGTAGATCTAGGTGCGGGATCAGCAGCTCCTAAAGGGGCTTCCAGGGGATATGATCCTGTCAAATTGCCGGAAAAAGTTGTAGAGGATTTAAGAGCCTTTTTCCAGTCCGGAGGGCTTAGTAGGTCTTCATCCTCTTCCAGTTCCTCTTCAGCGTCATCTAGGTCTTCATCCACAGAAGATATGAGCAGCAGATTGATGGA
Organism: Chlamydiifrater phoenicopteri; assembly: GCF_902807005.1. Lineage (NCBI taxonomy): Bacteria > Pseudomonadati > Chlamydiota > Chlamydiia > Chlamydiales > Chlamydiaceae > Chlamydiifrater > Chlamydiifrater phoenicopteri. Next base: position 705,566 of record NZ_LR777658.1, on the reverse strand, counting down.
GCAGGCCGAAGCGTTAATGGAGCTTGGAGGCGGAAGAGGGCTAGAGGTTTCTGAAGGCGCCAGAGGAGAGAAAGTTGTATATGCTCAACTCGCCATTGATGCTAGCAAGAAAGCTTCCAAAACATCTGCAAAGACGGAAAAAGAGTGGAAGGGTAGTAAAGAAAAGTTAGAAAAAGCTGCCAAGGATGCTAGAAAGGCTCTCGATAAATTTGAAAAGAAAATGGCAAAAGTAACTAAAGCTTTAGCGAAAATCTTGGTGAAAGGCAAGGAAGGAAAGGCTTCTGAGCCTAAAGATGATTATGTCGTCCGTTATGACGCTAAGTCGGACAAAGTTACTATAGAGAAAATTAATTCCCAAGAAGAAGTACAGTATGCTGAAATTATCTTTGGGGATAAGGATGCTGCTTCCAAATTGACAGGATCACCAATAGCTGCTCGAGTAGCCACTTCTTTGTATGCTCGTAGGGCCGTTGAGGAAAGCACTCCAGAAGCTAGGGGCGTTGTTAGGAGCTTTGCTTCTACAGTCTCTCTACAAACAGTTGTTGCTACTCAAAAAAGAGTCTTAGAAGCAACAGAAAACACTCTTGAGGCTATAGATCACAGAGGGGCTCCTCGGACCGATCGTCAAGCAAAAAAAGAAGTACGAGCTCAAGAAAAAGCCACGAGTGAGCTTGAAAAGCAAATGCAAGAAATGCGAAACCGAGTCCAAGGAAGAAACTGGAGAGAGTTTGATAGGGATGTGAAAAAATCTTAGTTAAAAAATTCTCCAATCAATATTGCAAGAAAGCACCAGTAGGATAGATCCTTCTGGTGCTTTTTCTTTTAGAAAATTTTACCTAGCGTTACAGATGCCCGGTGCATGAAAACTGACGAGCGGCCTTCGAAGCTGTATCCTGCAGTAAATTCGTAATGATTACTGAGTTTTGTTGCTCCCTGGGCATCCAGACGGAAAGCATTGCGAGCAAGCTGAGCGCCATCCACTCTGTATTCCCTAGAGTTTTCTATCAGCACCAAACGAATGTGCGGGTTATCTCGATAAATATCCGGTTTGTACATGCAGGATGTGCGAATGTGAGTAGCGTTGTTCCCTACATGGAAGTGTGCTTGATAGGCAAAGCCTACAGGTAGGGAGATGATGAATCCTTTACCTCTTTCAAAAGCTCTAGCAGGAGCTCCTCGCTCCGTAAAGGAGGATTGACGAACGCCTGAAAGCTCTGGTCCAAAGAAGAATGCCAGTTGTCTCAAACCAGAAAAAGGAGTAATGGAATTAAAATGTTTTTCAGGTAGACGGTTGGTGAATCGGATACGCAAGATGGCGCCTCGGTTATCCCACTTTCCCGTGGAAGTTTTCATTGCAGTGAAAACGGAATTCTCTGGGTACTCAGTTTTTAATGTGTTCTCAACAAACCCATAACCCAAAACGAAAGAAGCAATAGTTTCAAGTTCTCTAAACAAGAAGCGTATAGGAGCGGCAGCGTAAAAAGAACCCAGGAAAGCATTTTCTGTACTCTTAGCATGATACAGCTTACTTCTTGTTTTCCCAAAAATTTGTCCTAAAGCAATTCCTGAAGAGAATCCATTGCGACTGGAGCCAAAGCATACTCCGTATCCACCTCCTTCAAAACGGAATCCATCACGTTCACTATCCTTCTCAGTTTTACCTACAAGGAAGGATCCTATTCCTTCGGCAACAAGCCTTTTTCCTTCGTAAGCTTCGAAGGGGCTTTCGTAGGCTGTGGTAGCAAACGCATCTACTGTGGATAATGTGCTCCATAAAGTATTAGCAACAATCTCTCCTCTTCGGTTGTAGGGGAGGAAGAAGGTGCCGCTAGGGGCCCATTTGGCTGATATGGTTTTTTCATTTCCATTTCTTTGTAAAGCTGTTTCAGAGCCGTCAGAAAAGGTCCAGGTTCCATGGTAGCCGTAATCAGATCCTGATCGAGTCTGTGCCTCGCCGAACTCTCCATTTATTTCTGGAGTAGTTGTGCCGGATACTTTCAATACTTCTACGGTGTGAGGAGTTTCCCAAGCTTTGTCGTAATAATTAGATCCTTCTGTATCGACAACGCTGACTCCACTGACAGAGAATGTCCTTGGTGTTGGTTGTGTTAGGACAGCACTTTCGTGAGTAGAATCTGTTGCTTCTAGAGTTGCTATACCTCCTTCGGGATGTTCAGGATGCATAGATTCTAGAGTGGAAGGTCTATCGCCTTCTAAGGGCATATCTAGGGTCGCTGCTGAACCCGAAGGGTGTTCCGTAGATTCCAATGTTGATGGTAGGGAGGGAGCGATCTCTTGTGTTGAGATTGGATTTTTTTCAGAAAAAAGCAATTTTGCATCGGTTTCTAAGGTTGTTATTGCATTTTGGGGAGTTGAGAAATCTATGTGTGCTGGAGACGAATCTGTTTTAGGGAAAGAGGATAAATCTATAAATACTTTAGTTAAAGTGGATGGCGAAGAAGCTTTGAGTGTAGATCCAGAGCCCAAAACTAAATGTCCGCCAGATTGAGTAAAGGAGGAGACTTCTAGGGAGGCTCCGTCTGTAATTTCCAAAATTCCTCCAGCTAGCGTCACTGCTGCATTGATTTTGGATTGAACATCTTTCTCATTTGCTAAAGAGAGTTCTCTTGTTAAAGATTCCGTTGGAGGAGTTCTGGGAGCAAATTTCCCTGAGAATAAGATTTTTCCAGAAGTTCCTTCATTAAATGTTAAAGTTGGAGTAGTTCCTGTATTAGTAGTGACTGGTGCTGGAGGCTCTTGTATAGCCTCAGTAATAGGATCATAGAAAGCAATGGTATAGCCAGCATTGGCAGAAAGTTTTTTAAGGGAGGCGGAGTTTCCTAGAGCAATGGCATTTCTGGTTCCACTTTTCCCTGTATTTCCTATAAAGACAATATTTCCAGATTTGGCAAATAGAGAAAGAGAAGGATCAGGAAGCGTTATTCCGTTAGTTGTTGTAGTTGCAGGAGCAGCTGCTTCACTAGAAGGAATAGAGTCAACGAAGATAGCCCCACCATCTTCTGTAGCCTTATTATTGGAAAATATTACGTTACTATCAGCGTCTATAGAAACTATTTTTGCTCGTATAGCGCCGCCTTTTTTTGATGCAGAGTTGTCTGCAAACAACATGGTTCCAGTGTTTCCTGATGCTTGGAATGTCTCCGCATAGATAGCTCCGCCATCTCCCGTTGCTGTATTTTTATTAAAGACTATAGCTCCACTATTACCTTGAAAAGCAGCTAGCCCCTTGGGTAGAGAAACAGCTCCTCCTGATCCTAAAAGAGCTTCTGTATTTGGAGATCCAATGCAAGAATTTTTAAGAAATTGTATGGATCCCTTGTTGGATGTGAAGAAAAGAGATCCTCCAAAGATAGCTCCTCCTGAAGAGGATGCCTTATTTCCGTCAAAAGTAACTGATCCAGGATTGTTACTAATTAGAGTTACGCCATTAGTAGAGAGGTTTTCTTCTGTTTGTTCTGAGGATTTTTCTTCCATACGGATAGCTCCTCCGTAATTTGAGGAGTTTTCGCTGAAATATACCGTATCCGAAGTATTAGTGATTACAATGCTTTCCTTAGCTTTGACTGTTCCTTCAGAAGGAGAGGTGCTAGAGGTTTCCGCAGTTGCTGCTGCTGCTCCTCCTCCTGGAGATTGAGTTGCTATAGAGGTATTTTTGGATATGATGATGTTCTTATTATTATTCCAAAGAATTCTTCCTGCGCTGATAGTCCCTTCGGACGAAAATGAGGAGTTATTTAAAAAGGAGAAGGTATGGAAGTTTGTTAGAGAAATTAAGAGGGATGTAGAAGCTGGTTGTTGTTGTTGTTGTCGTTGTTGTGCTGCGGAGGGGGGATTTCCCGCTAGAATTAAAGGTACACCACTTTGAGCTCCCTGACATCCATTTATGAACAGGGAGCGATCGCGTCCGTCAATGGAAAGGTTCCCTGAGGCTCCTAAAAGAGCCGTCGAGCTTAGGGATGCATCAACATTTAAAATAGTAGTATTCTCGGATAAAAAGAAATTTCCATCTCCCGTTACATAAAGAGGGAATTTTTGCTCAGAGAGAGGTAAAGGATCTCCAAAGGCTTGGAAACTACAAAACATTCCCAAAGCATATACGGAAGAGAATCTTTTTATGGAGAAGGGCATAACTTAATACCAGTCCTTAGTTAAAAGCTAATTTTACTGCCTGCATACACATTATGTGATCGAGAAGAACTTCGGAGTTCAAAGGCGTAGTTGGCCATAACCCACCATCTAGGGGAAAGGCGTGTTTTTGAATCAGCTTGGACGAGGAAAGCATGTTTCGATAGATTAGAAACATCTACTGTCCATGTCTCTTTGTTAATCAATAAAGTTGTCATACAGGAGGGATTTTCTCTATATATGTCAGCAACATAAGCTAGAGATACGTCTAACTCAGAAACCTCCTCGTCCTCTTCCATGTATTTGGTTCTTCTTAAAGCTGTAATTCCAGGAATGACAGAAACATTGTATAGAGGATCAAGGACATATTTTCTTCCTTCTGTCCCGCTTTCCGTTGTAGATCCTCCTCTCACATAGGTTGCATCTGTCTTCAAAAATGGAGAGAACATTAGGTATTTTGATGAGAGGACAGCAAAGTCTTTAATCTCTGCAGAAGCTCCCAAAGACATATTTCTCCAGCTTCCTCTAAGCTCTCCTAGGTTTGGAAGCTGAGTTAAAAGACGGTTGTCTGTTCTTCCATAACTTCCTGTGATGGATAATACAGGCTGTGAGCGGTTGGATAGGTATATGCGATTTTGAATGTTCATCGCAGCCACGGAAGCCAGTTCCTTATTGTCAGAAACTAAGTAATCTTTAGATTTTCCCGAAAGTTGCCCCCACCCCAAGGTTACTATAGATCCGTTCATCGCTTTTACGCTTAATCCTGCAGCATAACCACCAGCTAAATGACGGAAATTTCTTTGATCTCCTCTTGAATCTTGGTGGAAGAAGACTCCTAGTCCTGATGCCCACGTGCGATGACCGAAGCTATCGTCTACTACGTCAAAGCGTCCAGCGCTGGAGCTTGCCGTTATAGCTCTTCGAACAGCCCTGGAATCTAGGTGAGCATCCCATAAGCTGGATGCGGCTAGGTAAGGACTCCTTTCTGGACTTGGTTTGTATCCTGTGTATGTCCATTTGGCTTTAATAGCTCCTGTTTGAGATTCATCTAGAAGAAGAGCTTGATTGTTTGAATTAGAGAAGGACCAAGTCCCCTGGTATCCGTAGGGGGAGGAGGTGGCTCCTTCAAACCCTTCAGGATTAGAGGGTTGAGGGGTTACGCCTTCTCCTAAGTTCAAGATAGTGAAGTCTTTATTTTGACTTAGGGCATGATTTTCGTAGAGGATTCCCTTGGGGTCTAGGATGGTGATCTTTTCTGGGAGAGTTATGGAAGAACTGCCACCGCCACCATTTTTTGTTCTTTGAGTGTCTGCTTCTATTTTTATTGTTGCTCCTGAACTAGTCTCTGTTAGTCCATCAAGATTTATGGAAAGTTGTTGTATATTTATTGAGGAAGCTTCTCCTGAAGCAATTAATTTGCTGGTCAAATCCATAACAAGACTGCTGCCATTCTCTTGAGTAAATTTGTTTACTTTAAGAATAGCTCCTGATTCCAGAACTAGCGTTCCCTTTTTTAAGATTACGTTTTGTTCGATAGTAGAGGTTAGGTTATGTTCGTTTTTTTTCTCTTCTTCAGATAGCCCTCTACCAGAAAATATGATAGTTCCAGAGTAATCTGGTGCTAGAGGAGCTTGTTCAGAGAGATTCGCTATTTCTGGGGAAGCAGATAGAGCAGCAGGCTCTTCCGATCCTTTTTCTTGAGAGTTTGCCTGGTAGTAGAGAGTGGTTTTTTTAAGAGAACTTTTTGGGGTAAATGCTTGTATGTCAGGAGAGGCTTTTGTTTCTAAAGAGAATGTTTGAGAGGAAAAATCGTCCCCGTTAATGACTAAAGTCGTCATTGAGCTGCCGGTTGATTCCATGAGGGGTTCGGTCGCTACCGTAGATTTGACAATCACAGGATCGTAAAAATAAACAGCATTTCCGGCTAAAGCTCTTAGGTTAAAGGTAGAGCCATTTCCAAGGTGTAGAGCATTTCTGCAATATTTTGGAGATGGATTCTGCTCCGCTTGTAGATTTTGCTGTGCAGCAGGAGAGCTTTCAGTAGAGTTTTTTGCCGTGTTTCCGTAAAAGATAATATTTCCGTTATCTGCTGAAAGAGTCAGAGTTCCTTGATCAATGGAGATAGCGCCACCTTGGCTGGCAGTATTGTTAAGGAAGAAGATAGGGCCGTTCTCGGTAAAGAATAGATTTTTCGCAGAGATAGCACCACCCTTTCCAGATGCTATATTCCTTTGGAAAACAATAGATCCATTTTTCGTGAAGGAAACGGATTTAGCAGCAGCAATTCCTGTTTCGCTAAATTGTTGAGCAGCGGCAGAGGCTTCATCAGCCTCCTTAAAACAAATAGCTCCTCCGTTTCCTTCTGTTGACTCTGAGGAGGAAGCGATATTTCCAGAAAAGACAACATCCTTATTTCCAGAAAATGTTAGAGAGTCTTGAGTATAAATAGCCCCGCCACTAGATGCTCTATTTCCAATGAATGTAATGGGCCCTAAGTTGTTTTCAAAAGAAAGAGCTCCAGCTCCTACGTAGATGGCCCCACCTTTGCCATGAGCTGTGTTCTGAGAAAAGTTTATAGTAGAGAGATTGGAACTAAACACTGCTGAAGAACTATTCTTTGCTTCAGCTAGACTTTGTTGTTCCTCAGTCGACGGAGTAGTAATTCCGAAAGCCAAAGCTCCTCCATTCCCTTCTTGCATGGAATTAGGAGATGAACCAGCCTCTAGGACTGCGGGTTCCGATGCCGATGCCGATGCAGGCGCAGATGCCGATGCCGGTGCTGGTGCAGGCGCAGATGTAGGCGCAGGCGCAGGTGTTGGAGTTATTCCCGTAGAAACATTGCCTTCAAAGGAAACTGTTCCAGTATTTGCTGAAACGTTAAGCTTGGTTTTAACGGAGACTGCTCCGCCGCTTCCTGGAGAAATATTTTCTTTAAAGAGAATGTTTCCATTTCCTTGGAGGGAAAGATCATCAACGTAAATGATGGAGGCTGGCTCTTCTTTTTTCGTGGAGTCTGCTGCCGCCGCTGCTGCCCCTTCTTCTTCTTCTTCTCCTCCTCCTGCAGGCAGTTCACTTGTTAGATTGATTTGGTTGTTGGTAAATCCTAAGGAAGAGAAACCAGAAAAAATAGTTTTTGGAGAAGAGGGAGATGCAGCGTCTTCAACCGCTGGCACTGCAGCAACAGCTTCGTTTTCACTGGCTGGTTTTGTATAAGGGTTTTTAACCGCTAACCCTGGTGTAGGGCCCATATTATTAGAGAACAGGAAGGAAAAACCGTTTCCTTCAAAGGTTAAATCTCCTTGCTCATTCGTGAATACGGGGACAGGTGTTGCTAGAAGGTTCCCGTTGAAGTCGGATAAACGTATGCCTTGTGTTAGGGAGTAAATGGTTCCTGCAGAATTTTTGGTTGTCTCGAAAGGGAATTTTTCGGGGTTCTCTCCTCCAAATTTGCTTTGAGAAAGAGGAATAGTGGTTGGAGAAGTTGCTTCTTGAGAAGCCTCTAAAACTTCGGCTTGCATAGAAGTTTTTTCTGCGGGAGATATTGTTTTTAATGATGGATCTTCGGTCGATTCATCAGTGCTTGTAACAGAGTCGCTAGCGAAAGCACTTAAGTATGCGGCTAGGGTAGCCGAAAACAACATCCTACTGAAAGGCAGTCTCATGTTCTTGATCGAAAGGTTAAGTGTCTGATTAAGGGTATAAATAGAGGAAGTTCAAAAATAAAGCAATCGTATCAAGAATTTTTTTGATTTAGAGGGAAGTCGATCTTTACTTAAAAAGAAAAAAAAAGGGAAAGCCTGCGGAACTTTCCCCAAAAAGGCGAAAAAAAGGAATTAGTCTTTTTTATCATGATGAGCACTGCAAGAGCCTTTGTGATGGGATTTGCAGCATGAACGACCCATGTAGAACAAAGAGATAGCTCCAGCAACTCCGACGATGGTGTAAGCGAGGCGCAAAGATCCTGAGGCTCCGAACAATGTTGTCATAAGGTCATATTTGTTATTGGTAATTCCGATCAAACCCATATTTAAGGCCGAAAGGATCACAATGAGAGACGATAGCCCTCGGAATAGCTTGCCTAACATTGGCGTATCTCCTTAATTTTATGCAAAAGCATTTGTCTTTTACTTTTTATGTATTTTATTGGAGAATTTTTTTCAAAAAACTTCTAGCTTTTTTTGTTTGTTGTCACATTGACTTTTTGTTTGTGATGAATTAACCTCGGTCTTTAATTCTTTGGTTTTCCGTTCTCTAGGGTTAGAGTCTTTAAGGTAGTTGTTTTTTTATTTTTTTTGACCTTTCGTTCTTTTCTTTGAATTTTTTTGCCGGAAAGGAAGAATTTTTGAACTCTCTGAAGTTAGGGGATCTTGGTATGAGCAATAAGACTTTAAGCGAGCAAGATATTCGAGATATAGCAAAAGGCGCGTCTTTACATCTGAAAGATGAGGATATAGGTAATTTTGTAGAATCTCTTAATAAAGTGGTGGCTCTTATGGAGGACGCTCTACAAGTGGACACTAGTGATATAGCGGGTTTTATTGGAGGCGTTTCTGTAGGTCCCGAAGATTTGAGAGAAGACATTGTTAAAGACGAGAACTTTGGTGAAGGGTTTTTCGAAAATGTTCCAGAAAATGTGGGCAGTTTAGTGAAGGTGCCTTCAATACTCAAATAGCTAGTCCATGGATAAGTAGGTAACAAGGAAGTAGAGCATGTACAAAAAGACTGCTATCGAATTGAAAGAAAGTTTTTTGCAAAAAGAAGTTTCTGCTGTTGAAATTGTGGAATACTTTTTTGATAGGGTCTATCGATTTGATGATCAGGTACAGGCTTTTTTACATTTGTGCAAAGATAGGGCTTTGAAAAAAGCCGCAGAGCTTGATGAAAAGAGAGCTCAAGGAGCGCTTTTGGGGAAGATGGCGGGGATTCCGGTAGGAGTTAAGGATAATATTCATATCAAAGGACTTCCTACGACTTGTGCCTCAAAAATGTTGGAAGGATACCAAGCTCCATTCTCTGCTACAGTTATCGGGGCTTTGGAAAAAGAAGATGCTATCATTCTGGGTAAATTGAATATGGATGAGTTTGCTATGGGGTCTTCCACGGCTTATTCAGCGTTTCATCCAACTAAAAATCCTTGGGACTTAGATCGAGTTCCTGGAGGATCTTCTGGAGGATCCGCAGCTGCTGTTTCTGCAAGGCTTTGCCCTATAGCTTTGGGATCAGATACTGGAGGGTCTATCCGACAGCCGGCCTCTTTTTGTGGTGTCGTGGGTTTTAATCCTTCTTACGGAACGGTATCTCGGTATGGACTAGTAGCTTTTGCCTCCTCTTTAGACAGAATAGGGCCTTTGGGGAACACTGTTGAAGATGTTGCTTTGGCTATGGATGTTATTGCGGGAAGGGACGAAAAAGACGCCACTTCCAGGGATGTTTTTGCTGATGGCAAGTCTTTCTCAGAATCGATTAAGCGGATAGAAGTTCCTAATTTGATAGGAGTGCCAACATCCTTCCTTAAGGATTTGTCTGAAGATTCTAAAGAAAACTTTTATGCAGCTCTAGAGGTCTTTACTAAAGAAGGCGCTCGTGTTGTAGAAGTGGATTTGGATATGTTGCGGCATGCTGTTTCTGTCTATTACGTAGTAGCTTCTGCCGAAGCTGCTACTAACCTAGCTCGTTTTGACGGTGTGCGTTATGGCCATCGTTGTAAGGAAGCAAAGACATTGAAAGATATGCTGGAACGCTCTAGAGAAGAAGGTTTTGGTCAAGAAGTTACTCGGAGAATTCTTCTAGGGAATTATGTTTTATCTTCCTCTAAGAGAAAAGAGTACTACGGTAAAGCAGAGGCCCTGAGGGAAGGGATTTGCAGAGCTTTTCGTAAGGCTTTTGAAGTCTGTGATTTTATTGCTACTCCTGTATGTACGGGGCCAGCCTTCAAGAGTGGAGCAGTTTTAGATCCTGTATCTTTATACTTACAAGATATCTATACTGTGGCCGTCAATCTGGCCTATTTACCAGCAATATCGGTTCCTTCTGGTTTTTCTTCTCAGGAAAAGTTGCCACTGGGGCTACAGTTAATAGGAGCTGTGGGGTCGGATAAAGAGTTATGCCAGGCTGCTTATACTTTTCAAGAGCTATCAAAATTAAAAAACTGTTGCCCTGAGCCTTTTGCTGTCGCTTAGGAGAGGTATATTGATGGACAAAGAGTACGATAATTGGGAATCTGTAATTGGATTGGAAGTGCATGTAGAGTTGAACACGGCGTCAAAGCTTTTTAGTTCAGCAAGAAACCGTTTCGGAGATGAGCCGAACACAAATATTTCTCCTGTGTGTACAGGCCTTCCAGGCACCCTACCTGTATTAAATAAAGCTGCTGTAGAGAAAGCTGTACTTTTTGGTTGCGCTGTCCAAGGACAGATATCGATGGAAAGTCGGTTTGATCGGAAATCCTATTTCTATCCAGACTCTCCTAGAAATTTTCAAATCACTCAGTTTGACTACCCTATCGTTAGAGGTGGTGTTGTTCGTGCTTTAGTGGGTGGAGAAGAAAAGGTTTTTGAGTTGGCAGAAACTCATTTGGAGGACGATGCTGGGACTCTCAAACATTTTGGGAACTTTGCTGGAGTAGACTATAACCGGGCAGGAGTGCCTCTTATAGAAATAGTCTCTAAACCCTGTATTTTCTCAGGAGAGGAGGCTGTTGCTTATGCAACAGCCCTAGTATCTCTGATAGATTACTTGGGAGTTTCTGATTGTAACATGGAAGAAGGTTCCGTACGTTTTGATGTGAATATCTCCGTTAGGCCGAGGGGAAGTAGCGAGCTACGAAACAAAGTAGAAATTAAAAACATGAACTCTTTTGCTTTTATGGCTCAGGCTTTAGAAGCTGAGAAGCGTCGGCAAGTTTCAGCCTATCTTTCGCAGCCGGGAGAAGATCCAAAAAAAGTTGTTTTACAGTCAACGTATCGCTGGGATCCGGAAAAAAAAGAGACAGTCTTGATGCGCTCCAAAGAAACAGCTGCGGATTACAAGTATTTCCCAGAGCCAGACTTACCTATTTTAAAGCTAACGGAAGCTTTTGTTGAAAATATTCGTAATACTTTACCAGAGCTGCCCTACGATAAATATCTAAGGTATTTATCTGACTACAGCTTAGCAGAAGAGACTGCAGGAATTATTGTAAATGATAAGAAGGTAGCGGCCTTCTTTGAGCAGGCGGTTTCCGGTTGTAAAAACCCTCGAGCCTTATCCAATTGGATAACGGTAGAATTTGCTGGCAGGTACAAAAATACGAGTAGTTCTCTAGTAGAATCTGGTATAACCCCTCAATCGGTCATGGACCTTGTCAACAAGATAGAGGAAGGTATTCTTACAGGTAAGATTGCCAAAGAAATAGCAGATATGATGGTTGCTTCTCCGGAAAAGAGTCCCGAAGATCTTGTCAAAGAAAATCCTTCTCTTCTCCCTATGACGGATGAATCTGCTATCAAAGAGATAGTAGTTAAGGTGGTTAGAGATAATCCAGAGTCTGTTCAAGATTATAAGAATGGTAAAACCAAAGCCTTAGGATTTCTTGTGGGAAAAATTATGAAGGAAACTCAAGGGAAGGCGCCTCCAGCTAAGGTTAATGAGTTACTTCTAGCCGAGATAGGTCAGTAGGGTTTCCTGGGAATGGTCTGTCTTCCCCGCAGAAAAGAGACATTTGTTTTTCTATGGACCTAGTGATTAATGGGTGAGGCTCTATATAGGGAGACGAGCAACAGAAGATTTTAATCCCGAGCTGTTTGTCGTGTTTAAGAGGTACTGCTACAAAGAACTTCTCCCGCTTTTTCTAACTCAATAAGGGGCCGTGGGTTCTCTAGCAGAGGGCGCTTCAGAAAACATCTACTTCCTTATCAACCATAGAAACAGGGCCAAGGCGGTAGAGTGAATGAAGAACAGCAGCCAGACGAAGCGATCGGTTCTTTTTAGTTTTTTAAGGAAAGGTTTCTTAACTTTTTTCTTTTCTTTGGAATTAGGATTCAACAGTCTGCCTTTGAACAAAATTATTCCTTACGATCTCTAAGATTCATTGTAGACAATTTTGCAGCAGCCTTGTAAGAGAAAAAACTCTTCATAATTCGAAGTCTTTGATTATTAGTGATGGTTCAGTGAAAAAAAAGTTAAAAGATGAGACTGCTACCTAGTTTTAAAGAATTAGAGATATTTCTAGTAGAGAAGTTTCCTTTGTAATCGACGTAAGAGGTTAGAGAAGGAAGTAGTTTGATCTGGAAGGAAGAAGCCACTTCTGCGGAACAACGGGCGAGGCTCATTCCTCTGACGGGTACAGGGAAGGCATTTTGAATGATAATCATAGTAGTTTTGGGCGTTACCTTATAAGGGTCCACAGAAAGAGCGGCAGCAAGTCGTAGGGAGACAGGGAAGATATTCCATTTAGCTGTGGATTCTGTAGAAACTCCTGGAGAAATGGAAAGATTATAAAGGGTAGAGGGGGAGTATTTTCGCAGTCTTATAGGAGGAGGGATCATAAGTTTCTGAACGAAACTATGTACAGGGACAAGGATTTGTCTGGTTATGACATCGTTGGTAAGCTCCGTCTCTGTGCATCCAGGATTTTTTGCTACACAGAAAGCAGCTTTTAAGAAAGGTGTTGTGGAGCTGAAATGTGGTGAAAGGCCATGTCCTGTAAGAGGCTTAGCTAACATTAATTCTGCTAAAAAGTTTGTGGAATGGAAGGAGAGCCTGCGTCCAAAGAAATCTTCAGGGAAAGAAGCGTAGATATTATTGTCGGCATAAGCATAGGAGAGAGCGAAGCTAGAATACATTTCGCCCAAGGGAGTCTTATTTGTAGATCCTTTGAAGCTAAGATTTCCTAAGTAATATGAGGAATTTACTTCCTCATTAAATTTCTGATTAAAAGCCTGTCCGTCTAATTTTCCTAAACGTATTTCTACAGAGGAAGTTTGGCTTCCTAAGAAACAACCTATAGCGTATCCATTTCCAGAGAAGTGAAGGTTTTCATCTCCTCTAGAGGGTCTAATGTTTAAAGAGGAGATGAGAGCTTCAGCGGAGAGGCCAAAGAGACCGTGTTTAAAGTGAGGCTGTTTTTCTGGGAGTAAAGGGGAGGAGATAGCTTTAGTAGCAGCAACGCCCATCCAAGAAGTATTGAGGAATGTAGGGGATCTGAATTCTGGGGAGGCGTTGTATCCTGTAGGTGTCCATGTAGCGTAGAGATTTTTTTTGTTAGATGGGTCAGTTCCTCCATCCCATTCAAATTCGAGAGTTCCTGCGTATCCGGTGGAGGGGTTGATAGATATTTTTTTTGTTTCTAGTTGAGAATTATTTGTAAATTGCTTACCATCTTCGGTCCGAGGTGCCTCTACTTTTAAAATATTAACTCTCTTGGAAACTCCTAAGGGGTGCTGGTCGTAGGAGGCAAATTTGTCCGAGTTACAGAAGGACAAAACTCCTTGCAAACTTCTTTGCCCTCCATCGAGCTGGATTAGAGCTGGGGTGTCAGAAAGTATGAGCTGATCGAAAGAGCCTAAGTCCAGAGATAGGTCCTTAATTCTAGTAAACCAAGCAGTTTCCAATTTGCTATTTGCGCTGAGTTTTAAGAGGCCTCCATCTTGAGTAAACAGCCGGCATTTGAGAATAGTATCTCTACCAATAGCGAGTATGCCGTTTTTTAAATATACTCGGGTAGGTAAAACAGTTATTCGACTAGCCTCATAGGGCTCTGAGTTCTGTTTGAGAAATTGAGGAATTTGTTGAGCTGAAAACAAAATAGTTCCAGTGAAAGCTTCGTTTGAGTCTATCTCAAAAGGAGCGTAGCTGGTTTGTTGAGAATCTTCATCTTCTTTATGTGGACCGTTTATGGAGAGATCATGATTTGTTGATTCGCTTAGACCGGCCTCGCAGAATATAGGATCATAAAAATTAATTGAATGTCCTTCAGAAGCACAAAGAAATCTTAATTTTCCTGTATCTGTGAGACTAGAGCCCTGAAGTTCAATGGAGCAACATTGCTGAGGTTCGTTGTTTGTGTCAATTTTTATATTTTGTAGGAAGGTAATATCCCCTTTATCAGCAAATAGCCCTAGCTGAATGTTGGAATTGCTATTCAGAGATATGGCAGGGCCCTTTTGACTAATGTTTCTTGAAAAGATAATGTCTTTATTTCCTCTTACGAGATAGGCGTGGTTATTTACTTCTGAAGTTGAAGATTCTTGTAAGTGAATAGCTCCTCCACTATCTGAGGATCGGTTATTATCAAAAATAATAGATTCGTTATTTGTAAGATCCATTTTGTTATAGCAAGTAAAAGCACCCCCTTGTGATCCAAAATTATTTCTAAAAAGCACGTTTGTATTGTTTTTTATAGTAACTTCGGCTGTATTCATATCAACGCAAGCTATAGCCCCCCCTTCTCTCATAGAGTAGTTGTTCTCAAAGATCAGAGATTGATTGCTTTCCAGATGTATTTTATTTCCTGAAAGGATTCCTTTTTGTTGACAATGGTTATTACGGAAAATTACAGAACCATTTTTTTTTATAGATAGAGTTCCATCTCCTGTATTATTGAATAAGGAGATATTTTCAGAAGTATTTGCGTAAGCTCTAATCAGTCCTGGATGCCAAACTCCGTTAGATAGGGTTGGAAAAAGAGAGCAAGAGTTTTCAAAACACACTTGCTTGTTATTTAAAATAGAGACGTTCTTTGCGCTTATGAAAGATGAAGATGAAGAGGAGGCAGTTCCATTTTTTATTATTTGAGAAAGTTGATTTCCATTGATTTGAGCGAAGTTTTGTAAAGTAAGAGTATTTCCACAGTTGATGAAACAAGGAGAAACTCCATTAGGACTTTCTACGCAGATATTAGAGAAGCAGAAGCAGTGGTTATTGCCGTCTATGGTTAGATTGGAGGTGTTATCGATGACTCCTTTCACTGTACTGTTGTTGGAATTTTCCTCGTTAGGAGACTTATAGAGTTGGTTAGAATCAAAGATATTGTTAGTTAATACTAAGTTTCCGCCATTTTGTGGAGCTTCGCTTATGAGGTCTTCTATAGACCCGATGTTTTGAGGGGTAGTTCCGGTAGCGGAGAGGAAGGAGGGGTGAAGAAGTCCCGATAGGAGTAAGGTAAGGAATCTTTTGTTTGTTAGCATGTAGTATGTTCCTCAAAAGATTGTTTGTATCCCGACATTAGCTGTTTGTAAGAAAGAGGAGTAGAGGTAATGGATGGAATAAGAAGCATTCACTTTAATAGTATCTTTGAAAACCACTTCTTGGGAGATAGAAGCTTTGGCAGAGTTTCTTGGTAAGTTAGAGTTAGAAGTTTCCCAAGAGGCATTAGGCAAGGGAGACAGGGAGCCCTCTAAGGTAAGATTTTTCCTGTATGCTAAGGGAACATAGGAGCAAAAAGCTTTAGTTTGAGCAAAATTTCCTAAGAAGTGGAAAGGAACAGAACATCTAGCGCCTATAGGTAGAAAGAGGTGAGTAGCAGAGTGTTTTTGTTTTAGTGTTCTGTTATATTTCGTTGTTTCTGTGTTTTCGAAATTAGAAAATTCTGAGAAGAAAGCTTGAATGGAACAGAATGGAGAGAAAAGCATTAATATAGGCGTGTTTAGTATCTTAAAGAGGTTAGGTCTTAGGAAGAAATCCCACTGAGTAGAGAGTGTACGAGAAAGGAATTTTGCAGAGGGAACGCTGATAGCCTTATTTTCATCTTGGCTTAAGAAGATGCCGTCTTTTTTGATCATTTCATAGTAAGGAAGGACTTCCTTTGGTAGTTCTATTTTTTTATTTGCATTATTTTTAAAGATATTGTTGCTTTTAGAGGCGGCTAAAATGGTATGGACTTCAGAGATGATAGATTTTTTGGGGTAAAAAGTAGAAAAGAGTGCTGCAGAGAGAATAGGAGAGAGGACTTCATGGTCAAAATCTTTATGGTTGGTATGAGAAGAGATTTTGGATATAGCAATACCTAACTGATTATTAAAGGAGGAAAAAGCAGAAGCTGCAGCAGAGAATCCGGAGAACTTATGATTAAAAGGGAATTTATTTGATGATGACTGTATAGAGGAAATAAAGTTCCCTTGGACATCGTATTTCCATCCTTTTTTTCTAAAGGTGTTTATAAAAAAAAGATCATTACGGTCTTGTCTATGTATGGATTCGAAGAAATTGCTAATGGCGAAGTTAGAAGAGATTAAAGAGTCAGCAAGAAGTTTTCCTTCTACTTCAGGATTAGGAAGGTATTGTCCGTTAGGGATCCAGGAGCCAACAAGATAGGATTGTATAGTTTCTCCTGTTCTATCCTCTGCAGTAGGA
Organism: Chlamydiifrater phoenicopteri; assembly: GCF_902807005.1. Lineage (NCBI taxonomy): Bacteria > Pseudomonadati > Chlamydiota > Chlamydiia > Chlamydiales > Chlamydiaceae > Chlamydiifrater > Chlamydiifrater phoenicopteri. The sequence continues at coordinate 689,090 of NZ_LR777658.1, read as the reverse complement.
GTTTCCCATGCCAATTGCCAAGAGCCCTGATATCCATAGTGGTTAGGTTGGGTGGTGAGATCCACCTTAGAAACATCGATTTTGGAGGAAGAATTTGTGGTAGTAGCAGATTTTTTCAATCCTAGGAGTTTAAGAGGGCCTAGGGATGAAGCCATTCTGGTGTCATATTCATAAAGAGAGAGGTTTTCATCCGTAAGATAAATAGGCCCGGATACAGAGATTTTGTCCGAAGAGGAAGTAGAAGATCCTGTCCCGTTATCTATGATAAGTACGGGGATTTTATTGGCTTCTGTCTCTCCCTCTGTTCCCTTCATCTTCGAATCATTATTTAGTATAGAAGCAACGTCTATGGCTAGTTTAGATAAAGCTATAGAAGCTGTGTTGTTATTGTTTGTTCCCGACGAGAGGCTATATGTTCCAAAAGAACCACCTGATCCAAGGACAAGCCAGCCTCTTGATTGAGAAAAATTTCTTGAGGCTAGAGTTGCCCTGTCCTTAACAACAATGACTCCGTCCTCTTGTTTTAACTTTTGAATTTTAGAAGTTCCATCTGGAGACTCGTCTTCCGAAGCTTTCCCTAGAAGAGAAAAAACTATCTTCCCGGAATTGGGATTAATATTGTCTTTAGGATTGAGGGTGACAGGATTTGAAGAAGAATTAGAAGCGTTAGTAGCATCTATTGGATCATTAAAGTGAATTTTGTGGCTTTTTTTGGCTTGAGCGTACTTAAATGTAGTCTGACGACTGTTGCTACTACTCTTAAAATTTATGGCATTTCTACTAAATCCCTGAGTGTTGCCATGGAAGATAATATCTCCAGAGCTGGCCGACAAACAAAAAATTCCGGAGTGACTTTGGTGTAGGCAGATTGCCCCGCCTCCTTCTACACTAATGTTATTTAAAAATAGGACTAAAGAATTGTTAGATATATCTAAACCATCACAGGCTATAGCACCTCCATACTTAGAGGATTGGTTTTTATGAAAGACTATAACTTGATTATTTGTAATAGAAAAATCGCTATTTCTTTGATAAATGGCTCCTCCACCGGGATCTGGGCTAACCTCCTCTGTATTCGCGCTATTACTCGTGAACATGACAAGTTCGTTATGGCTAATGTCCAACCCAGAAACTTTTGTTGAGGAAGGAGTTATAGCTAAACAGCCTTTGGTGCCGAAATTGTTGGAAGCTATTACGAATTTGTTGTTTAGAATTTTTATCGACTCCTCTGCTCTAACTACCACCCCTGTTTCTCGGATCATATTTCCGGTAAAAAAAATGGATTTGTTTCGTGAAGATTCAAATGATTTTGTTAAAATGCATCCTCCCCACTCGTTTCTAGGTTTAACGGGAATTTGATTTCGTGAAATAGATAGAAGTTCATTATTTGTGAACTTGATATCATCTGCTTTCAGTATGTAACTGAACCCTGCGCTATCATCTATTTTTAATTCGTTGAAATTTTGGAAAGTTACATCATTGGAGGTATCGGATTCAGCCAATTGGTTGGCTAAGTTTAGGTAGCTTAAAGAAAAGTCAAAATTATTCCCCTGAAAAACCACCTTATTCTGGGTAAACATTAGGTGATAAGGAGAAAGAATGGTTTCAATAAAGGAGGAAACAGTAAAATTTCTGTTAAGGGAGTGAGTGGTGACTCCATCTTTTTCTGTGGTATCAAAGGCGTTGTCTATTAATATAAAGTCGTTCGGCATGCCCCCTTTGCAGACTGCTAGTTTCAAAAGTAGAGCCAACACAACAAGGTATAGGGACTGTTTTTTTCGCATGGGTGTGCTAGTTCCTTTTCTACTGTTTCTTCAGACTTCGAGTTATCTGGCGGGTGTTCCCTTAAGAATTCTTTTGTATAAAGAGTTCTTTTTTTTAGATAATCGAAAAGTTTTTTGATGTGTATGAATTTTTTTAGAAAAAGAAAAGCAGAAGCGATTTAAGTATCTTAGGGATAATTTGGATAAAAAAGGAAACTCTTCGAGAATGTCTAGCATGCAGGGGGGTGGGTTAGGAGGCTAGGGCGGCAGAGCTTTTTAATTGGTTAAAAAATTTTTTTATTTTTTATTTGTAGAAACCTTCTTAATTTTTTGGAGAACTCTTTGAGATTTTCTAGCTCCCGCTTGTCGCAGGAGCATCTATTTGGTAGATTTGGTTGTGCATAGAGAGGAAGCTTGTAGCGGAAGCTGCAGCGATGACGACGCCTATAGCAAAGAAGACGACTGCTGGGGGCAGGAATGCTGCGGCCACTACGGTAGCGACGATGAGTGCTAGAGCTAGGATACAGAATGTCCAAGCAAGTATAGCGGGGAGCGTTGCCCGCAAGGATTTTTCTTTGAGGCCTGCTATGATGGCTTTCATAGGGAGGGACACGCATCCCGAGCAAAGTTCTACAGGGATAGTAACGACCTTTAGTAGTCCTAGAATAGAGGCTGCTAAAGCCATGACAGCGATAGCTGCGCATCGATGTTCTGCGGCAGTTTCTTTCAATTTTTTTGCAGCTATTCTCTCGGGAAAAGTTAGAGAAAAAAATATATCGCCAGCTTTTCTGAGTGTAGGAATGGGGTTTGACATAAGCGATTAGTAAAGAAACTTCCGGGTTTGATTATGTTAGGGCGGCCCATTTTATCTGAACTTAGAAAAAAGAAACAAAGCTTTTCTTCTCAGAACAGGAATGTCTGCAAAGATGTATTTCGTTCGTGATTAGAAGGTTTTAAGGTCGAAAGTTTAGAAATAGGAGGTTTTTAAAAGCTTAGAACTGCTGATCCCCCCATAAAAGCAGAATAGCCGAAAGGATAGATGCGCTTATTGCCGCCGTCTTCTTCAGTCAAAGAGATATCACTTCCTACAGAAATTCCGTAGAAGGCTTTTATGGAACATCCCGGAGCGGGATCCAATTTGACAGCAGCTTCAATGGCTCTTCCCTGGTATTCAAACACCCCTCTTGAGGAGGGATAGATATTTTCGTATAGTCTTTTGCGAAATCTGTTTAAACGGAAGGCTGTGGAAAAAGTACATACCTTGGTGCATTCGTATTCTGCAGAGAAGTTCACGGGGTATATGCAGTTGATAGTTACTTTATCTGATGGCTTATAGGAGGCCCCTATGAGTGGACGCACGTTGGTTTCTTTCAAACCTGTTTCTCCTATTATTCCGAAAACGGAGTCCATATTTTCCGTAACTTGGTATTTTCCAGATATAAGTCCTTGCATCCAAGAATACTCTTTGTGAGTAATTTTTTCTGGGTCTATCATACCTGACACTAGGAGGGACCATTGCCACTTATTCATAGATAGGGTGTAAGCTCCCGCTGACAGCATTAGGTATCCAAAATTTGATCGTTCTTGGAAGGTGCGGAAGCCCAGCCAATGTTGATCTTTATCTTTGTTGACGGGTTTAGGTTCTATGGAGGCTTGCCAGTCGATATTTGCCCCTGTATATCCGCAGGAAAAGAGGAATCCAGATTTCATTGTAATTGGCAGCGTAAGTGAAAGCGTAGTATCGAACTGTTTGTAACCGATTGACTGTTTGTATAATTTGTCGAAGTCTGCGGGGTTCACGACTAGATATTTAGCATGGACGGAGATGGGTTTGAAAGAGGGTGGCGCTTGGTGCTCCTGTTCGGGTCCGCATATTAGCTCTCTGACCATCAGTATGGGAGCAGAAAGCAGATGACCCAAAGCGATAATGACATGCGAAACACACTTAAGCAACATAGTATACCAAGAAACAGAATTGACAAAGACGTCGTATTACACCAACTATTTACAGGACAATGCCGTTCACGATAGCACTAGAATAAATAAAGAACAACAGCATCGCCACTATTGTCTTTATTCTGAATTTAGAAGAAATCTAGTGGCGGAGCATAAAAGGATGAGAAGAAAGAAGTATCCAACGGGGGCTAGTATGAGCGTCGAAGATGATATTAATCACTGCTGATGATGGAGATAAACCACCATAGAATGGCGGCTCCAATAACGGAGAGAGCGATCTTTGCTGCTCCAGGCAGCCATTTAACGTCCCTTCCGGGGGTGCTGCGGGAGCCGAACCCTAGCTCAAAAACAAGTTCAGCATCTTTGGAGGTAAATTCGTCGAGAAGTTTGAGAACGTAAGGATGATCGCGTAGCATTTGTTCTCCGTCTAGCCCTAGGAAGGAAGCATATTTCTTTATGAATCCTCTGGCATAAACAGGGGAGATTAACTTTCCTAAGCACCCGGATTCTATAGCTTCTAGGCAATGAACACGTATGGAGATAGCGGATTCAACTTCCCTTAGAGACAAGCCTTTTTCTTCTCGAGTTCGACGAAAAGCATCCCCTAACCGAATTAAGTCTTTGTGAACAGATGCATTCACAATGTCCTCCTTCCTTCATTGTAGCTTATGGTTGTAATGGTTGGTAAATCCCTGCTTAGGACTCGGTATTGCCTGGAGGATATTTCACAGAGTTTTATATGTCACTATAACTTTAAGAATATGTCAGAGGCATGGATAGAAGAACAGCTGTTTTTTATTAATTCTTGATATTGATCATTTTTATTTATGTGCTATGAAGGTTGGTGTCTGGGGAGGCGACCGCCTATTTTGATTAGAGATACCAAAATTCTTTTTGTTTGGGTAGACGACCTTACCAACCGTTCGTTTCTCTAAAGTCTATCAGGTTTTTATAAACGGATTTTGTGTTTGGAACGAGCTCTGACTGTCCTAGCCTTTACTTTTGGAGAGTCTTTAAAGTTTTTCTGCTTCAGAATCTTTTAGAAAATCTCATAAAAGATTTTCTGAAAAAACTTTATGGGACTGCCTTAAGGTTTATATGGGATTAGCTGCTTGAAGGATTTGAGAAAACCCTTCAAGCAACATTTAAGAGATTAAAAAGCGGTGCTTTCTTTGGAGCCTCCCGAATCACTTCCGCGAGATCCCGATCCTAATCCTGATGATGTTGGCTTAGGAGTTCCTTTGCCAGGAGCTCCTCGGGGGCCTGGACTTGAGGAGGTTCCTTCTCCGGCTGAATCGTCAAAGGAACTCTTTCCAGAGAATCCCGAGGGGCGTGGTTGTGTAGCGATAGGGCCTCCAGAGATACCAAATGAAGTGGAGAGAACATGAACTTTCCTGACGGCATCAACAAGTTTTCTTTGTTGTTCCACGCTTCTGAATCCTATCCCTAATGCCTTGGAAGATTTTGGTCCTCGAGGTTTCCTTGGAGAGGTGAGTAAAGGCATGTCAGGTTCATCTTGTCCTCTAGCTCCTTCTGAGCTTCCGTCTTCATCATCTGACAGATCGTAATCATCCTCAGGAGTAGAGACTCCTTCTCCCAGAAGTTTACTTCTAAGGGTGTCTCCATTAATTCCAAGCGAAGAACCATAATTTTTGAGCTCTCTCAATAGCTCTTTCGAAAGTTTCTCCTTAGTCCCTGGAACATATCCGAGGAGTAATAAAACAAGTGCAAGCAAAAGATTTAGCATGAATTCAGGGATACATACCTTTACTCCAGGAGCTGAGGATCCTGCCCATTTTGACAGCAGCGTACATGTTAACCGGGCAGCCGCAGAAGCATCTCTAACACCTATTCCTCCTGAATGGCCTAGGGTTGTATCGCCCATAGACATACACAGGAGCATTTCCCTCAGATCCTCTTCTGAAATAGGGGTTGGAGGTGTTCCTGCGGTGCCGTCACAAAATTCTACGAAAACACTCCGCCTTTCTGGCCAATCTTTAGGATCTGTTTCTGTTAGTTGTTGAATTCCTTGTAATATTTGGTCTTTGATATCAGAATGTTGCCCGGAACGTACTTCAGACAGGAGCTTTTGAATCTTTTCTCCCTGTTTCTTTAGTCCTATTCGAAGGAGCTTGTCTTGACCACTTGAGGCTTTGGCTTCTAATTCCCTCTTTTGATCTTCCGTAAGGGGCAAAGATCCTTTAAAAACTTCCGTCAGACTCAGCCCCATTTCATTAAAGGCGAGTCCGACAGCTAGGGGGCCGTATTTTTCCTCAAGAGTGAGAAAGAATTTTGCTCCGGGATTTTCGTCATCCTCTCGTTGAAGGAGGAAGCAAGCGGAAAAACAGTCGCAGAGGAACTTTCCAAATCTTCCACATCCACATTGTCCATCAGGGCAACCGCAGGTGGGACATCCGCAAGGAGCCTCGCAGCAAGGACCTAAGTGATCGTGGCAAGCTCTTGCTCCCGCTGTAACTCTGGGCCCAGAGGTTATAGAATCAATGAGTTCCAAAATTTGGCGAGCAAGATCCACAAAGTTAGACTGCAAAAAACCTAAATGGAAGGAGTACTCGTGCCGCGTTACAGAAGGTCCTCTTTCTACGCCGGAAGAAGCCCCTTGAGGGCCTTGAGATGCGGGAGGTTGTCCTTCGGAAGAAGAACCAGGTTGTTGGATAGTGACCTGAGGGTCTAAAGGAACTGGTGTGCCTGAAGGGGTAGGGGAGACCATCTCGACCTACCAACCCTTCAAAGTTTTTCTATTCATAAAAACTCTCCTTAACTAAATTACAGCTTTTAAAAATCTTGTAAGATCTCTATGCAAGATGCTTTTTTGATCGCCCCTGTTTTTGATTGTAGGCTAGATAGAATGTTGGTAAAAAAAGCATCTGAAAGTTGATCTAAGAGCAAAGTCTTTTGTAAATCAGCGACGACGTTATCGTAACCTCTTAGTTTCTTTTCTGAAGATTTGAAAGATACTCCTATAAAATAGATGTTAGCGGCCTCACAAACCTCCTCCATGGAAAGGATATCCTCAGGGTTTCCATCGACATAGATGACTCTGGCAGGCTTGGTGTTTAACGAGTTTAGGAACAGGGAAAAAGCTTTCCCTACCGTAGTATTTGCTGCCATGCTTCCTGTGAAAAGGATATTTTCTTCTAGAAGGAGTGATCGTAAACATTCCTCTCGGTAATCTGGGTTTTTGATAAAAATATTGGGGAACCGAGCTCCGGATTTTTCTAGGAATATTTCGTTTCTTTCTAGAGTGTCTAGTATAGAAGCTGCAGAGGTAAGGTCGGCAACAGAGATTCCCAACATATCCACTTTCTTCAGAGAGAGAGCTATGAGGGTGTTTGTTACAGAGGGATGTATGATAGAGTGACCACATAAGTTATTGACAGCAACCCACTCATCTACAGCTTTTTTATCAACCTCTTCTTCGGGCAGGGAAGAAACAATCTCTCCGGATCGAAAGGAAGCAACCCTTTGCATGCTGCCAAGCATAGAGGTTGGCGTACATAAAACATTTTCTACTGACCAGCACACGAGAGTGTCTTCTCCGGCATATTTTTCTATTAGAGAAATGTCGTTTAACTTGCTAGTAACCGCTTCGAGACGACCTAGTTGTGAGTAAGCAATAAACAAGCTAAGGAGCATAGAAAACAACATTCTCATAACAAACCTTCTTAAGTTAAAACCTGTCCTATCAGTCATTTTTTCAACTACGGTTCCTCTTTCGAGTTCTTTGTTTTCTATTCCTCGAGCATGGCTAGTGCTTTGTATGCCAGATCGTCAGGTAATATTTTTAGAGCTGTTTCTGACTGCATTGCCACAGCTGTGGAGTAGGGGGGGGCAAAGGAAAAGACGGTTTCTGTGGCTGGGTAATATACCAGTCCTGTGTAGGCTAGAGAGAGCTCTTTAGCTGTTTTCTCCATGCTTTGCACTACCGCGGGATCTCCGTGAACAAAGACTAGCCTACGTAGGGAAGGAGATTTTCTGATCCACAGTTCTGTGAAAGCTTCTGTTTCGGTGAATCCACCGCAGAACAACACTCCGTCTGTGAATACTCCGGATGCAGAAAGCCCCCGCTTGGGAGAAAGGAAGAAGTCCTCGGGGAACAAGGGTCTGGTATCGAAGTCAATACCTTGTTGAAGCAGTGAGGACATGACTGAGGGCACGCTTTCTAAGCCTTTCGCAGACATTCCCATAAGGAAGATTTCAAAATTATCTACGAGTTCTTGGAATCGAAAAGGGATTTCGGCTTCTAGTAATTCTTTGGGTAAAAATGTTGAGATAGCTGCGGATTCTCTGAGCATACGTCTTTTTGCCGCCTGGCAAGACATTTTTCGTTCTTGAAGATATTCTAGTCGTTGTTTTTGCCATCCTAGGCCACCTAGGTGTCGGTGTTGAGAAAGAGTATCATCGACTCCGATACAAACTAGGCATCCTGGTGTAAGGAAATTTTTTACTTCTGAGAAGGAGTAAATAATCTTCCTTGTTGGCTGGCGATTTTTTTTTGCGTATGAAGGTGTTGCTATGAGCAGAGCGGAAAGGAATGCTAGGGAAAGCAGAGCGTTCATATTTATCCTGTAGGGTGACGGATCACAGAAACCAGCGGAGGAGTGTAAAATAATTTTTTTAAAAAGACAACGCAAAAACACATAAATCTCTTCAGAACCCTAAAGAAACCAAAAATATACAAAGAAACCGTCCAAAACCCCTATCACAATCAAAAATATCCCCCGATAAGTAAAACAAATGAATAGAAAGCCTTGGACGGAAAGTAGAGAAGAAAAAGAACAAGTATGAGATACTCAGAAAAATAGCTTAAAAATCGAAATCCGAAAGAGAAAGAACCTTGTTTCTCAAAACAGTGTACTCGCAAGTGCTATGAATAAAGTTTTTTCTATACCTTTTGACCCCTCTAAACAAACAGTTTTGCAACAACGTCTAGAGGAGAAAGGCTTTACCTTCTCATATCCCGCGCATACTATTTTTCAAGCAAGAGATTCTACTGTTTGCTGCACATTATATACTTCAGGCAAACTTGTAATTCAAGGGAAGGGAGCGCAGGATTTTGTGGAGTTTTTCCTCGAGCCAGAGATACTGGGTGCCTTCGGCTTAACAACTTCTGTTCCCAATGCTGAGCAAGATTTACGCCCAAGGATAGGTTCGGATGAATCTGGTAAGGGGGATTTTTTTGGTCCTCTCTGTATTGCGACAGTGTATGCTCCCAATGAGGATGTGCTGACAAAGCTACATCAAACAACCATCAAGGATTCTAAGACTCTTAAGGATTCAGAAATCAGAAAACTTGCTAAGCATATAAAATCTCTGTGTTTCTATGATGTGATGGTTTTGTTCCCAGAGACATACAATCGATTGTATGAGCGGTTTAAGAATTTAAATGTTCTTTTGGCTTGGGCGCATGCTTCACTGATAGCTAAATTGGCTCCTGATCCACTGGATGAGGTCTTTGCTATTGTGGATCAGTTTGCATCGTCGAAAGGCTTATTAGAAAATATGGTGCAGAGGCGTTCTGCGATACCTCTTATTCAACGAACGAAGGCCGAATCCGATATTGTCGTTGCCGCAGCATCTATTCTTGCCAGGGATGCTTTTGTTGCTGCTATGGAAAAGCTAGAAAATACCTATCAAATACAGTTACCCAAAGGTGCTGGAGTTGCAGCAAAAAATACTGGCACAAAGATTTTTCGTGAAAAGGGAGCAGACACGTTAAGTAAGTTAGCTAAAGTTCATTTCAAAACTTTTACAGAGATAGTATCAGAAGAGCATCCTTAAGGGTTTTCTGGTACAGCTCAGCCTGTAAACTGGCTTAGATTAACTTTAACCAGATAGGGGGAAAAAGAGTTTTGGAGGTTGTTCTTATTTTGCTGAGAACTATTCTTGTCTTGCTGGGAACTAATTGGTATTGCTTACTCTAATAGACTTGCTATTTTGTACAGCTTTCTTTAGTAGACTTTATTTTTGGGGCTTACTGCGGGTTACCGCAGTAAGTGTTTGGTAATTTCAATGCAAAGACTAGCTGTTTTTATGCGTTAGTTTTTGATTAAAATCTTGTGGAAGAGACAACTCCCGATTTTTCAGAATCTTCGGAAGATTCTTCTTTGCTGGAAGTTCTAGGATCTCCTGATGAGTCCTTAGAGGTTCCGGGCTGTGGATCTTCTGTTTTTGGAGTTCCCGCTGTTTTTTGCTGTTTGCCTCCTATACCAAAGGATCTAGGTTGTTTGGTCACTGGGGGCTGTGGTCTTCCAGGGAGGGGGCCTCTAAGGAGATTTCCGCCTGCTTGACAAACTTTTTGAGCCAGAGCCATGAGGTCTTTCTGGTGTGCCACGCTACCGTAGTCCTTAACAAGAGGGCGCGTGAGGGCCGCTCCATCGACTTCATCGACTGCGGGTTTTTTCTCTAGCTTACCCTTTCCTTTGCCCCTCCCTTTTCCTCCAGAGGAGGTTGACGGTCCAGAGCCTGTTTCTTCTGTTTCTAAATCCTCTGTTGATGAAAGGGCTAGGAATAGGCGTCCCAGGAGGTTTTTATCTATGGGAAGTTGGGTTCTAAGGTCTTGAATTTTAGAGAGGAGATCTTCTGTTAGGTCCTCTTTGTTTCCTGTTGTGTACCCGAACATGAGCAGGACTAGGGATAGAACAGTTTGGAATAACGCCTCTGAAATAGAAATCCTTACTCCTTCTATTGAGGAAGAGCACCACTTGGAAAGGAGGTATAGGATAATTCTTGCCATGAGAGAGGCGTCTTTGGTTCCTACACTTCCTGAACATTGTAGATCTAGATCAAAAACATTTATAGACTCTAGAGTCTCCATAATATTTTGAGAAGATAAAGGGAGCGATAATATGTTTTCCTTATCTTTCCCGATATCTAATGACACGTTAGGAGATTCTTGAGGAATCTTAACTCCTTGTTTAAGTTCCTCCATATTTTTTCTGATGTTTTCCACCAGACGTTGATTTGCTCCTTCCACACTTTTAATGAGAGCCTCGAGTACTTTTTTATCATGTTTTTTTTTGCTTACTTCCTCTAGGTGCTCTTGATTTTCTCGAGCTTTAGCGTTTAAGTTCTGTTTTGTTTGGTCATCTAGTTGTGTTTCCCCTTTAAGGAACGAAGTCAAGTCTATTCCCAAAGCTTCGAATGCCAAAGCTGCGGCTATAGGGCCAAAAGCATCAGCAAGCTCTTGGAAGAATAGGGCGCTTTCTGTGGAAGGATCTGTTTCTATGGGTAGGCAGCAAGCTTTGAAGCAATCGCAAAGAAGAGCTCCAAAGGTTCCGCATCCGCACTCACCGTTTGGACACCCGCATTTTGGACATCCGCATGAAGAGGAGCACCATGGTAGAAGTCTATCATAGCAAGCCGTAGCACCAGCGATGACTCTGGGATTGTCTCTGAGAGATAGTAATAGTTGCACTATTTCTACAGCTGTTTCAAGGGCGCTTAGTTCTTCTAATCCTGCTAGTCCCCCTAATTCGCCTAGTCCTCCCAGATCCCCAAGTCCTAAGTTGATATTGTAAGAAACATTGGGGGTTCCACCTCCTTCAGAGGAAGGGCCTGGGCGAGGATCTGTAGGAGAAGAGCCTCCTCCTGACCCTGAAGGTTGTGAGGTTACTGTTGATTGTAGGAGGTTAGAAAAGGGTGATGAAGTAGGGAGGGTCATTTATTTGGCCCTCCTTGCTAAAGGATTTATTGTCATAGAGATCGAGCCTTTAAGGTTAAATAAAGTAAGACGTAGTAGAGTTTTTCAAGGGAGTAAGAGAACGAAAGGGCCCAGGAATAGAGGGGTTTAGGGAGAGAAGAGTGAGGATAAGCTGTAGTCATAAAGGAGAGGGTATTTATGAACACGGTCCTCCGAATGACACAAAAGATCTCTTTAGCGAGCTGAGAGCAGCGCCCATTTTAACCCTTGAGAAGCAATTGAAAATAAAAAGAAGCGAGAGAGGTTAAGCAACTTTTTCTTTAAAAACAATGTGAAAAAGTTGTCTTTTCATTCTTTTCCCTAAGGGGTTGAAGTTGGTTATTTAGATAGAGAAAGAAGGGTTCCTGAAATTGGTTGTAGTGATTTTTTGTTTTCGTTGTTTTTTTTGTCTGTTTGTTTTTTTGTTTGTCGCCGTTGTTTAAGCGCTTATGTTTGCAGGTTTTCTAGCTTTACCTAATCATAGGAAGGATAGGGTTGGGAAAAGCTCCTAGTGATGCCAAAGACCTTGGTTCACAGAAACCTATCTTTCTTAGAGAAGCTGAGGAAAGGGGTGACAATGAAGGCCGGAAGAGGAGGGATTCGAACCCCCGGTTCCTTGAGAGAACGTCTGATTTCGAATCAGATGCATTCGACCACTCTGCCACTCTTCCAGAGTCTTCGCTCCGACTTACCGCAGAAGATCTGCAGGGAGGATAGGCTACCAGTTTAGAAAAATCGTAGAAAGGAAATCAAGCTTCTTCGTAAAGAACGTAGAAATTCCCAAGAAAACATAGCTTTTTTCTTTAGACTACTTCCATATAGTTAGAAATGAAAAGAACTTCCCGCTTTAACGGAATAGAAGTAATTTCTAGAAGCAAATCGACCCTTGTAGTCAGCATATACAGAGAGGTTTTTAAGGAAATCTATACCTACCACAGAGGATACTTCACAGGAGCATCTAGCAAAGCGACTTCCATTGACAAATACTGGAATATTGTTCTGTGGGATGATAAAAGTCCCTGACGGGTAGTGTCTATATGGATCCCCAGCAAAGGCAACAGAAGCTGCTAGGGAAAAGGGAGTCTTCAGTCTTTGGGGGGAAGCTTTTAAAGATACCCCAGTTAGCACAGAAAGGTTATACAAGGAAGCTCCAGAATATTTTCTTAGCCTAGTTTCGAGAAGAGTCATTGGAAGTCGAATGGAGTCCGATACATTAACAATGGCAGATCGAGATAACAGAGAGCTACTGATATTTTCTTTTTCCATGCAAGAAGGAATTTTTGAAAGGGCAAATTCAGTTTTTAGAAACGGTGTTGCAGAGAAGAAGTGTGGAGTGACAGGGACTCCAAGGAAAGGACCAGAAATAGTAATAGCCGATACAAACGAGTGACTTTCGAACTCAAGTTTTCTAGGATTAAAATCAGATTGAGAAGAGTACAACTTGTTTTCGGAAAAAGCATAGTAAATGGAGGCTTCTGTAAAAACTTCGCCTATTCTTTTGGAGGGCGAAATTTTTTGTATGGAAAAGCCCGCAACGTAAGCGTTAGTATCTATATCTTCTTCAAAGTAAGCATTAGAAGCGTCGCCAAAGATACGAGCCAATCGTATTTCTAGAGAAGATGAAGATAAATTGCCTAAGGCCATGTTTATCTCAAAACCTTTCCCCTCATACTGAGATTGAGCGTTCTTCTTGCCAATTTTTAATGAGGTGAAAAGACCTTCGCCACTTGAAGATAGGAAAATTTTATCAGAGGGACAAACTATTTTAGACAGCGTGGAATCACTTACAGCTTTTGCTACAGAGGTTCCTATCCATGAAACATCAAAAAAGGTCGGACTTTGGAACTTCTCTGAGGCTTTGTATCCTGTAGGTATCCATGTAGCATTTAATATTTTTTCGCCGTTAGCATTTTTTTCTTCAGCGCCGTTTTTCCAATTAAAAGTAAGGGTTCCTGAGTATCCTGTGCTGGGATTGATAGTAGTTGGTTCAGGAAGGCTGGTCTCTGATAAGGTATTAGCAGCAGTTGCAGCATCTGAAGAGATCGATAGTATGGGAAAGGTTACTGGAGTTTCAAGATCAAAATTATTGTAGGCAGCAAAATATTCTGGGGAAGTACAAGAAATCTTTAGAGAGGTGGTATTGGGTGCCGAAGCTTGTTGATCAGATTTTAGGACGATAGAAATAGTTTTTTCATAGGATTCCGTGGTTGATAATGGGATATGATCAAAGCTGTTCAAGTCTATCTTGATGTTTTTTAAATTTTCCACTGAGTTCTTTTCAGCTGCGGTAGATGTCATTCCTGTAGTTTCCAGCTTGGATCCAGATCCAAGCTGGAGAGTGCTTCCATTTTCCTGAGTGAAAGACTGGCACTTAAAGGTGGTGTCCCTATCGATGATTAAAGTACCTGCACCTAGAGTTACAGGTTGTTTGACTTCTGTCGTTTGATTGCTCCCATCAGTACTAGAGCCATAGGGATGCCCTAGAGAAAATAAAACAGTTCCCGTGTAACTTGTGTTTTCTTGATTCTGCAAAACACTTGGACTATCCCCAGTCCCTGTTGGATTTTTGTTTATATATAGGGGAGTAGAGGCTGGAGTTTTTTCTTCCTCTTCTTCTAATAAAACAGCGTTCAAGGAAAACTCGGCTGCTGCAGTGGATTCTCCATTTGTGGTGTTAAGGGTTGAGCATTTGATAGGATCAAAGAACGCAATGGTTTTTGAATCAGAAGCACAAAGGGTCTCAATAGTGGCTGAGGAGGAGGTTTGCTCTAAGAAAATAGCGCATCGCCCTCCAGGGGTTTTTTGGAAAGTATTCCCGAAGAAAATGATATCACCCGCATCGGCGAATAGAGAAATTTTGGTTCCAGAATCAGCAAAAATAGCTCCCCCATCTTCAATACAAGTGTTTTTAGAAAAAATTACACTTCTATTTTCTTTAAGAATTAACTGTGGAGCCTTTTCTGATAAAGTTTGGGCTGCTTTTCCGGAAGAAACGTGAATAGCGCTTCCACCCGAATTAGCTAAATTGTTGTTAAAGAGTACGTGACCGTTGTTATCTATAGAGCAACCTTCTTGAGCGCTAATGGCTCCGCCGGATTTAGCCATGTTTCCATAGAAAAGAATGTCTCCGTTTTGCGATAGAGAAATAGTGTTGGGAGAGGGCTGTGTTTGAGACGGTGAGCTCAAAGACTGTAGAGATTCTGGTTCTTCCTGAGATGCTGTATTAACTAAAGTTGCTAGTGCGCCGCCAGATTTTTTTGCTGAGTTATTATAAAAACGTAGGGATCCATTTTTGCTAATATCCATGGTAACGGAAGCAAAAGCTCCCCCCGTTGTAGCTGAGCTGTTATTCCTTACTAACACACTAGAATTGTCTGAAATTGTCAGTCTTCCTGTTCCTGGAGATGCTTCTTCTTCCGAAGTTAGCTCTGTTTTACTTGTTTGTAAGGTTCCGACTACAGGAGTCTTTGGCACGGCTTTTATTACAGAAGGAATGTTGGAGGCTAGATCGGCACCGTTTTGTTGCCTAATTTGATTATTAGAGTTGCCAAAGAAAATCACAGAACCATTTTCAGAAATAGTAACATCTGAGCCTACTAGCAAAGAAAAAGGAACGTTACTGTTTGTAGTATTTTCAGAAAAGCTTGAGGGCTGAGATGAGCTTGTTACAGTGCCTCCATATAACTCTTTAGTAAGAATTCTGGAGGAATTTATTTGCAGTAAAGAAAATTTAGTAAGAGTTAGTTTTTGGGAAGAAATTAGGCTGATACCTTTCTTTTCATTTGCATTATCTTCCAGCTTAAAGCTGGAGATTTTAAATAAATGATTTGCTCCATTCAGAGTGAGGGAGGAGGAGGTTGAGATTATTCCCGGGAAAGGGGGTTGAGTTGTTGTTGATCCATTTTCTTCTAAAGAGGAAAAAGCGTTTTTTGAGCCGGTTTGTTCGGAAGAACTAGGGTTTTTGGGTGCAAAAAATCTTTCATTAGAAGTTATGTCATTGCTGAATTTTAAAGTGAGGGCTTCAGGGTAAGAACTAGCTTCTGTCGTATTTTTAATAAGTTCATCAAAAGAGGAGACGGTTTTTTCTGTTTCGTTCGATCCTGTAGAAACATCTTGAGCCTCTGAGAAGATGTGCAATAGGCTAGTTATGAGAATGACAGAAAAATTTTTATTCTTAAATTTCATACGCCTTCTCTAGAATGTCTTTTGAATTCCTGCGTTCGCTGTATGATGCATGGACGATTGTCGACCATGCAAAGAGTAGTTAGCGCTTAATTGCCAGGATAGTAGTCTGTATTTTGTTGAGCACTCTATGCCAAACCCTAACCGGGATAAGTTTTCCCCTTCGCATTTCCAGGCAGCATTATTAAATAATAACAGACCTCGTATTGCCGGGTTTTTTCGATATACGTCTGGAGAAAAAGTTACCCTTGTATCCAAAGACCAGAAATATCTGAGAGAAGAAAGAGTTTTATTTAATTGAACCCCTACAGGAATAGACAGGTTTAAGAAGTGATGTAAAGAAGAAAAATTTCTTGGGAAACTGCTTTGTTCTTTGAATCCAGATATTTTGGCTCCTACAGCAGAAACAGCAATAAAGGGAAATGTTTTAGGAAATAATTTTATACCAGGTAAGGGTAGATTGCCTACAGAAGTAGAATATAAAAAACATTCTCCCGCTATAGAATGTATTCGATATTCTGCGGTTCCCAATTCCTTAGAAGGAAGAGTATGTTCAAATAGACTTTTTAGGCGTTCTTTACTATTTCCATAAGATAGGGAAGATTTTATCGTAGAGATATAGCGATTCCTCCAAGGGAGTTCTAAAAAAACTGCGCCATAAAGGAGGTCATTCTTACTTTTTTGGGAAAAGTTTTCATCAGCAGTATTTCCTCGCATTTTCGCTACAGCAACTCCACAACAGATATTTTGAGGTGATTGAGCAGAAATTTTTGCTGCTGCCCCAGCGCTTTTATATTCGAATTTTTCTGGGTGAGGCTTGAAGAGATTTGTGATTCCAAACAAAGAGATTCCGTGGAGCCAACTTGCTTTGTTGTGAGGGTGTCCGTTGGAAGAGTAATTATTTTCATGCAAAATCTTCAGGAAAGAAACCGTTCCTGCGTAATTTCCCCAGATAGAGTTTGCTACAATAGATCCTAGTCTTTCTGGAGAGACCACATATTCACCGTTGGGGATCCAAGAGCCTTTAAGCGTGTTGTTGCTCCAAGCAAGATTCCAGACCCCTTGATATCCATAGTGAACGGGTTGGGTATTGAGATCAACCTGGGATACATCAATGTTTCCGTTGATTAAGGTTTGAGGTTGTGTTTGTTCAGTATTTTCTCCTAGTTGGAGTAGGGTAAGATCTGTCAAGGAAGAGCCCATGCGAATGTCATTTTCGTACAAAAGCAAGTCAGAATCAGTCAAATAGATGGGGCCAGAAAGAGTTATAGAATCAGAGGGTGTTGCTCTATCTGCGGTTAGGGACAAAGCTTGCGAAGTCTTAGCTAAGACAATTTTAGGAGAAATAGTTTTGTTTTTTGAGCGTCCATTAGCTTCATTAGAGTTTAGAATAGAAGCTACATCAATTCCTAGGTGGGAAATATTTAAAATAGAGTTTTTATCTTCGTTAGTTAATGTTTGTTGATCTTGAACAAATAAAGTAGAAATTGTTCCTGAGGCTCCAACTATTAGCCACCCACCAGTTTGAGAAAATTTTAAAGGGGAAAAAATGGCGTTGTTGTCTACGTAAATAACACCATCGTTTTGAGATACTGTCGCTTGCATTTTAGAGGTTCTGCTAGATTCTGTTTCTAGGCTGGAATCTCCTGATATAGAAAAAACTATTTTCCCAAGGTTTGGGGAAGAAAAGTCTTTGGGATTAAAAACAACATATGATTTTTCTTTAACACTTATGGGGTCTCCTAAAAAGACTTGATAACGACTTTTCGCTTGAAGGGCTAAAGACGATTCTTTTTCAAGATTAATAGCGTTTCTTTCTCCATCACTACTATAGTTGTTTTCGAATCTGATATCTCCACTACTTCCTGAAATGATACAGGATCCTCTAGAAGTAATATATATGGCCCCTCCCTTTTGTAGACCGATGTTGTTTGTGAAGACAACGGATTTATTGTTGTTAATATTCAAATTTTTGCTGTAGACAGCTCCGCCGTTAGTTAATGCGGTATTAGCATCAAAGATCACAAAGTTATTATTTGTGATATTTATATCTGTTGAAGAAGAAAGAGCCCCTCCTCCGTATTGAAGAAGTTCTGGAGAAGTATTGGAAGAATCTTTTGGTTTTTCTGGATCTTTTTGAGCTCCGGTTGAGGTGTTACTTGAAAAAGTAACAGAATCATTATCTCTGATGTTAATGATCTTGTAATGAAAGGTTCCACCGTATCCAGCGCTGTTGTTTTCAGCTACAAAGTTTTTGTTTTTTGTGATATTTAACTTACTTCCTTGTCCTACAGATCCTGTTAGCGTTGAAGAGTTTCCAGAGAAGAATGCATCGTTGTTTCCGGAGATAGTAAGGGAAGTAGGTGTATTGAGATTGGCTATAGTCCCTGATAGAGAGTGGATGTTTCGTAGGCAAAAACGGTCGTTATTGAGAAAAGATAGCTTCGGACAAGTCAGTAACTTGTCTTTAAAAGAGCTCTCAGAAAATTCGATTTTTGAGAAATTTTTAAAGCAAATATCTTTTGATATTCCTGAAGTAGAAATACCCTGTTGAATTTGTTGAACAACAAACTTGTGTCGGTTTCCGTAAAGGATTAAAGTTTTGTCAGATTTTAAGAAAGATAATGGGGAATGGATAGCTTCAACGAGAGAATCAGAGAGAAAATCTTTTGTGAGAGTTTTTGTAATGGATGACTGTGTTTCCCTAACAAAAAAGGGGTTCTCTACATAGGTGACGTCATCGAAAGTGTTTGTTGGAGGTAAAGCGTAGGCTTGCGCTGTTGCGCCAAAGGATGATGCTATGATAATCGTATAGCGAATATTGTTTCTCATTCGATCAGTCTAGCCTTTGCGATCCTTTTGCGTGGTTTTGGGGTGAAGTACACTAGAAAAGCATTCTATTGTCTAAGCACTAAGCCTGTTGAATAAGGTTTTGTCGCGTAATTATCAAATAAAAATTTTTCTTTTTCATATATCTAACTCATTATCAGTGAGTTTTTGCGAAAGATTATGTGTCTTGAAGAATGCTCCAGGGAACTTTCTCAAGAGTGGAGGGGGCTTTTTTGGGAGAGGTGGCAGTTTTCGTTTTAATGTGTTTATTCTTAGTGGTGTAGTGATTTTAGAACGTTTTTTTTGTGTTTAATAGAAGTTTTTTATGTTTTTCTTTTTTAAGTTTTTGTTTTTTATTGTTTTGAACAATTTTCCTTTGTCTTGTTTGTAAATTAATTAAAACTTATTTCTTTGTTTTCGTTTAAAATTAAAGGTAGATAGATGTTTTTTTTATTGCACAATGCAGGATCCTCTACATACCAATAAGCTCATAACAGAAAAGTCTCCGTACCTACTTTCATATGCTCACACTCCTGTGAACTGGTACCCTTGGGGCAAGGAGGCTTTTGATCAAGCGCGAGCAGAAGATAAGCCCATATTTTTATCGATAGGGGGAACAAGTTCTAGATGGTGTCGAGTGATGCTGCTAGAGAGTTATCAGGATGCCGAAGTAGCAGCTTTCATGAATCAACACTTTGTTAATGTGAAGGTTGATAAAGAAGAAATGCCGCATATAGCAGACCTTTATTCAGAGTTAACAAGAATGCTTGCGGCTTCTGCAGACATCATGGACGCCCCTTCTTGGCCTTTAAATGTTTTTCTGTCTCCCGACTTAGTGCCGTTTTTTTCCGTGAATTATTTGTCCAAGGAAGAAAAGTTTGGTTTCCCTTCATTCCTACACGTGTTGAAGAGAATTCACGAATCCTGGGAAGAACAAAGTGATAGAGACATTATGGTTAATCAAGGCCATAAGGTTGTAGAGGTTGTTTCTTTCGTCGAGAATTGCCGAAGGAAAGAAGCCCTTGACGAAGGGGTTTTTAAAGATATTGTCACCCACCTTTACGAGGAAGTAGACCCTTGTTACGGAGGCATCAAAGTTTTTCCCAAAAAGCTTTGTGGGATTTTAGGTAAGTTTCTTTTGCGTTACGGCAGGGATCGAAGTGAGAACCGAAGCTTATTCATTGTGGATAGATCTTTAGAAATGATGGCATTAGGTGGTATTCATGATCATATAGGTCAAGGATTCTTTTCTTATACTATCGATGATAAGTGGTTGATTCCCAATTTTGAAAAGCGATTGATAGATAACTTGTTTATGGCTCAGCTGTATTTAGAAGCAGGAGCTTTTTTTGATAAGGTAGAGTTCTCCAACATAGGAGAAGAGATTCTAGCATATATTTGCTCCAGCCTTCGTATTTCCGAAGGGGGCTTTCAGACAGCAGAGGATGGAGGAGCCTTAGGAAGTAAGGAAGGGAATTATTACACATGGTCTAGCGAGGAAATCCGACAAGTTTTAAAGGAAGATGCGGATATTTTCTGCGAGTATTATGGTATTTGTCGCGAAGGGTTCTGTAATGGAAGGAATGTTCCTCACATTCCTGTACACTTGGATATTGATAGTATTGCTGCCAAATATCGTTTGTCCGAGGAAGAACTCCAAGATAAGCTGGCATCTCTTAGAGATCTTCTCAAGGCTGAGCAAGCTAAAAAGGAACGACCATTAAAAGATGATCTTGTTATTGCCTGTGGTAACGGGTTGGCTATTAGTGTCTTTGTGCAGGCGGGTCTTCTGTTGAATAAAAGCGAGTATATTGCTATAGCAGAGCAGTGTGGCAACTTTCTGCTTTCTTGCATGTGGAAGCCTCCCGTTCTCTATCGCCGATGGAGAGAAGGAGATGCCAAGTATAATGGGGGACTGGAAGATTACGGGGCAGTTTTGTTGGGCGCATTGGCTCTTTTCCAGGCCGGTCGAGGTATTAAATGGTTGCGTTTTGCTATGTCCCTGGTGAATGAACTATATACTTCGTTTAGGTCGGAGTCTGGATGTTTCTACACAACGGATGGTAGAGATAAAGACGTGATTTTAAAGCAGGCTTCTTTTGCTGATAAAGGAGATATCTCGGGAAATGCATTGGTAGCAGAGTCGTTAATAACTCTGGCTTCCCTTACTGGACACCGGGAGTATTTTGACTGTGTCGAAGAAATCTTGCAGACAGTACAGTCTTATTGGCGAGCGAGTAAGTTTTCTACATTCAGTCATATGATCGTTGCTGAGAGTTACTATGCCAACGATACAAAGAAGTTTGTTATCAATGTTGGTAAGGACCGAGGAGATGTTGATAAGATTTTGTCCTGCTTTGAGGGAGTTTTCATCTCAGACAAGGTGCTGGTGTGGTTCTTTGAAGAGGAAAAAGAAGAAATAGCCCCCCTTCTTTCAGAGCAGGAAAGAGGATTATTACATTTTTCTGATAAATCCGTTATTCGTGTTATGGAAAAGGATTTGTCACATATTTTCACAGATCTTCGTAAGTTTAGAGAATATCTTACGAATCAGAATTAGAGGAAGAGTTCGTTATAACCCGTAGTTTCTATGTGTTATAGGCGGTTTTCTTCGGAAGATTATTGCTCTTATTTTTACATCATGATTTATAGAGGCAAACTATTCTCGTCATTATTCTTTATAAGGGCTCAATACTCTCTTGTCTTTGGGGTGTTTTTTCTGGATCATACCCTTGTTTCGATGCTTTGTAACTTTTCTTTTTAACGGGTCTTTTAATTTTGTTTTGGTGCTTACTTTTTTCTGGGATTTGTTGTAAGGTTGCGGGATATTTCTATAGGATGTATAACTCTATGTCTTAGGCCCCCCTTCCTTTGCTTGTGTCTTCACGGTGATTGGTAGGCCTAGCCTCTCTGATTAAAGGTCGTCTGGTGCGTCTCCTTTTTACACTTTGGGCTCTTTATCTTTGCTCTTAGGGTGGTAAGGAAGCGGGAGAGAAAGAGAAGGGTTGCTTTAACTCTTCACTCAAGAGATAAAAATTTTTTTGCTTCCTTAGCTTGCCTGCTGGTGTGTGTTATGGAAGCGTTATAGAACTGCAGGTTTGTATAGCTGCCTCTCTGTAATCTGGGAAGAGGAGGGCTTTTTCCTTCGCCGTGCCTTTCTATTGGCAGCAAGGAGTGGGGGGAAAGGGTTGTTTAAGAAGATGTTTTTAGTCGAGGATGATTACTATGCAAGGAAACTACGGACGATGGTTGTTTTTAATGTCGGCAGGCATCTCTTTGGGGCTTTCCAGTCTATCCATGGCGTCTTCCACAGAACCCTTAGGAAGCGGGTATAGTAACATAGAAGGGGGGTACGGCAATATTAGTTCGGCTTCTTCCTGGAATCCCACAGATTTGATAGTTCATGACCGAGTGATCATGAAGGTGAATGAAGAAAACGTGCTGACAGCTCTGGATGTGATCCATAAACTCAATGTTATTTTTTATTCTACTTACCCACATCTTGCAGACTCCTTGCCCGCACGCTCTCAGTTTTATGAGAAAATGTGGCCCTCCATCCTCGAGCTCTCTATCGATGAATTCTTAATGTGTGAGGATGCTCGATCAAAAAAAATTACTGTAGATAGAACTATGGTGAAAGAAGAAATCGAAGAGATGTTCGGTGGAGACCTGACACCGTTTGCTATCCATTTTGACATGACTCCCGAGCATATCTTTTCCGTCGTACATAGGAGCTTGGTGTCCCAAAGGATGGTTTCTATGATGGTTCGATCTAAAGCACTCCTGCAGGTGACCCCTTCTATGGTAAGAGATTACTATACTAAACTTGCTGCAGAGGCTGCCAACACGCTGATATGGAAATATCAGGTGTTGACCGTGAAGGCTACTAACGAGTCTCAAGCAGAAAAGATTGCTCAAAAGGTGATGGATCGAATCAATGAGACACGCTTCCTTGATAAGGATCGCTTGTCAGCTTTGGTTCTTTCTCAAGGGGGGCGTCTGACAGTTTCGGAAGAATTTTCGCGAAGTAGTAAAGAACTCTCTACGGCCCACGAAAAAGTACTATCAGCAATTCCTCAAGGAGCTATTTGTGGAGCTCCTGTTCCTCACCGTGATGGGGCTTGCAAGGTGTTTGCTAGATGGGATGTTTCTACAGCGCAGATAGCTCCTATTAGTGAACTAGAGAATGGAATAAAGTCTACCCTCGTTAGGGAAAAGTATTTGACCATAGAGAAAGCCTACAAGGATAAACTACGTAACCGCTATGGTTATGATCCCAAAGAGATAGCCAAATTATTTAATGCGGAAGCATCCACACTATTTTCTCTTCTTTGATGGAGGATTTTAGTGAAGAGAGTTTTTTATATGCCTTAAAGGGGTTCCTTTGGTGTGGAATTTAGTAGAAAGGTTTAATAATCTCGCGCTGAAGACTTTTTATGGCTTATAGGACCTCTTTTGAACGATTAAAGCAATTTTTTGCCGAGACTGGTGGCTCGCCAAAGAAAGGCTTTTCCCAGAACTTTCTAATAGACGCAAATATTGTTAACAAGATTGTTCACACCGCAGGTGTCCAGGAAGGTGATAGCGTTTTGGAAATAGGGCCAGGGTTTGGCGCCTTAACAGAAAAGCTGCTCCTCGCAGGCGCTAGCGTTACCGCTGTGGAAAAGGACCCTCTATTTCATAATGAATTGAAGAGCATGCCCATAACGCTCTATCTTCAAGATGCTATGAAATTTGATCTTTCTTGTATCGATACCTCTAAAAAAAGAGCCAAGGTCGTTGCCAACTTGCCTTATCATCTCACAACACCTCTCCTTGTGAAATTGTTTCTGGAAGGCTTTAATAAGTGGTCGTCGGTCACAGTAACCGTCCAGTATGAGGTGGCGAAGAGAATAGCTTCAAAGCCCGGTCACGCCGATTACGGCTCTCTAACTCTATTTCTAAACTTTTTTTCTTCTGTGCGTAGTTTGTTCAAAATTTCATCTTCCTGTTTTTATCCCAAACCATCGGTAGATTCCGCTACCGTCCATTTGGATGTAAAAGAAAAGCTTCCTATAGAGCCTTCCAAAGATCGAGACTTGTTCTTTGTCATGACTCGAGCCGCTTTTGGTCAAAGGAGAAAGTTTCTGTCTAATTCTCTCTCCGCTGTTTATGATAAGAAAAAGGTTGTGGACGCTTTGGAATCTATGGGCTTATCTAGCAGAACACGACCAGAGAATCTCTCTTTGGAAGAATATTTAGCTCTCTTTGAAATGCTGAAAAGTTGACGCGCGTAGGGTATTTAGAGCATCTTTTTAGATCTAGTAGAGATCATTTGGGTTCTAGGCCTAATGAACTCTTTGGATTTTCTTGAAGATTTATTTTGGCAGGGTTTTATCTTTTATCTGGGGTTTGTTTTACAGCCTTCTAGAAGCTTGCGGATCAAAAGAGTTTTGCTCTCTATTTGTGGCGTTCAGAGCTCCAGGGCTATCGTAGACTTTCCATCCAGTGTAGTTTGGATCGCAAAGTAACAAAATAGTCATATCCGGGAGATTTTAAAAAAGAAAGCTTTTTGGGAGATAGCTTGCAGATCAGAGACTGCTTGGGCTGAAGAATTTGTTCGTCTTGGCCATCGAAGAAAACGGAGGCTCCTTCAGGACCATCCTCGAGGATAACTTCGATGCTCTTCTGAGGGCAAATGATTATTGGTCTACTGGAGGGTGCGTGAGAACATATTGGAGATAAAACACATACCTGTACACCAGGGCATATGAGAGGCCCTCCGGCTGCTAAGGAATAGCCCGTAGATCCGTTGGGAGTGGCTAAAACTAAACCATCAGCAGAAAAAGTGTTTAAAAGAACACCGTCGATTAACACCTTATAGTCCGTCAGTCGAGGAAAGGAGCCGCGATGAATGACAATATCGTTAAGACAGATGTGGGTTGTTGGAGAGCTCTCTGTTGACGAGCGAGAGCTGTCATTGGTTAATAGTGATCCCTCCAAAAGTTCTTTATTTACTGTTGTTCCTTTGCCTTGCAAGATGGCTTCCAGTTTGTCGGTATCATCCATAGTGAGATCGGACATGAATCCTAGCCGACCTATGTGGACGCCTATAATGGGCAGGGAAAGCTTTAAGGCGAGCTTTTTAGCACGTAGGACGGTGCCGTCCCCTCCTATGGACAAAATGCTTTCAAAAGGTTCTTTTTGGAGATCATAGGAGTCGTAAGAGGGTGTCCGCAAAAGTTCCGAACACTCGGGAATGGTGACAGCCTTTTTTCCGTTTCTAGAAAGAAGTTCTTGTACCTTGCTCGCAGCGTGAGCAAAAGCAGGATTGTGGGGATTCCCAAAAATGATGATGGTCATGGCGCAGATGTAATGCGGTATTTAACATATGGTGAGCTGTGGCGTAAACGGAATCCAAATGTTGTCATCACTTTAGCAAACATCGTCTCCACGTCCATTCCAATGCTTTTGTACATAGCTTCTGCACTATCGTGGTTGAGAAACTGATCAGGGACTCCGAAGCTCAATACTTGGCTTTTACCAAAACCAAAAGATATTAAGAAGTCATTTATTTCAGAAGCCAAACCTCCTTTCAGGGAATGCTCTTCTATAGTGACGATTTTGGAGTGGGTCATTAGTAGTAAGCTTAGAGAGTGTGTATCCAAAGGCTTGATAAAAATAGGATCCATGATGGTAGGAGATATCCCTTGTTCTAACAGCTTAGCTCTAAGTTGCAAAGCTTTCTGGTAGGTGTGTCCCAGAGCTATTATGAGGATGTCTTCCCCTTGATGCAAAATTTCTGCTGATCCGGGGTGTCTTAAGATAGGCGGGTGTTTGGATGATTCTGTTGCTACCTTTGGATAACGAATAGCGCTAGGATAATTCCAGTCCATGGAGGAGAATAGAAGGTCTCTTAGGATGTTTCCATTGCGAGGTTGGGCGATAATCATGTCTGGCATGGCGCGAAGGAAGGCGAGGTCGTAGATACCATGGTGGGAACGGCCGTCTTCAAAGGCTAGGCCCGCCCTGTCAATAGCGAAGACGACAGGGATCTTTTGCATACAAACGTCGTGGAAAAGATTGTCTAAAGCACGTAGGAGAAAGGTAGAGTAGATGGAGCATATAACTTTGCCCTGTTTCAACTTAGCCATGCCTCCGGAGAAAGCCACAGCGTGTCCTTCGGCAATGCCAACGTCATAAAAGTTATCGGGAAAAGATTTTTTGAAATCTTCCAAACAGGATCCCAGAGACATTGCTGGTGTAACAACAGACAGTGACGGGTGTGCAGCGGCAAGCTCACAAACGGTCCTTCCAAAAATTTGAGGGAAAGATTCTTTTTGCTTTGTAACGACAGCAACTTCTCGGCAGTCTTCTGGCTTAAGATGGGCCTTCTTACAAAAGCTGGGAGCTACTCCGTGATAGGCAGCAGGGTTTTCTTGAGCGTCGTCGAAGCCCTTCCCTTTAGTTGTGACAGCGTGGATAATTACTGGGAAGGGTTGATTTTTAACAGCCTCTAGAAGGGTGACAAGTTTTGTGATGTTATGCCCGTCGACAGGGCCTACGTACGATAATCCAAATTGTTCAAAGAAGGGTGCTGGACAGAATAAGTTTTTTAGGGAAATAGATACTTGGCGACCACGTTTTTCCAGCTTACTCCCGCAGCGTGGAATTTTGCGTAACCATCGCCCTATTTTGTTGCGTAGCTTTCCTGCAGTAGGGTGGTTGAGGAGTTTACTCAAGATTCTCGCTGTGGAGCCTACATTTTCGGAAATAGACATCTTATTGTCATTGAGGATGATGACAAAGTTCTCTAAGTTGTCAGGGATATTATTGAGGGCTTCTAAGGTCAGTCCACAGGAGAGGGCGGCGTCGCCGATAAAGCATAAAACATGATTATTGGATTGTTGTTGCTTTTCAGTCTCTGCAAGTCCCAAGGCTAGAGAAAGTGCGTTGCCTGCATGTCCGGTATAGAAAAGGTCATGAGGAGACTCTTCTGGATTGGAGAAGCCGCTAAGGCCGTCATTTTTGCGGATATTACAGAAACGCTGGTCATTACGTCCTGTGATTAATTTGTGTGTGTAGCATTGATGCCCTACGTCAAAGACAAATTTATCTTGAGGAGAGTTGAAGACATAGTGCATAGCCAAGCTGAGCTCTACGCAACCCAAATTTGAGGATAAGTGCCCCCCCGTTTGCGATAGCACATAGACGATCTTATGGCGGATCTCTTCGGCGAGGAGTGGCAAGTCACTGGGAGAAAGCTGACGCAAATGTTCTGGTGAAAGTACTTTGTCCAGAAGGTTGACATTCTCTATCATGATAAGCGTTCCTCGTAGGCGAAATCCTTTAATATTGGGGTGTTGTCAAGATCTTTTAGGGGAAGCCCATTATCGTCAGTAGCGATGATCTTGAACTCTTGGCGCGTTTGTTGTAGAGCCTGAAGGGCGGGGTTTAAGAGAGCAAACCCTTCCTCATAAGCAGAGACTACCTCATCAAAATTTTTCGTAGACTCCAACTTTCTCTGTATAGCTTTAAGCGAGTCCTGAATAGAGCGCGCATTGTTCGAAGATTCTTTAGGAAAAGAGGAGTCTGATAAAGACCTTTCGTCGTCGGTATCGAGGGATGAGGAAGTTTCCATAATCAAAAAAAGAACGGTAGCTACACAGATTCTTCGGCAAGCTCGCGTTCCCTAGCGCGCTCGTCTGCAAGGAAGCGGATACGTTTCTCAACTTCAGTGATGCGCCTTTCACATAAACGCATAAGCGCATCAGCCTCCTCGTATAGTTTCAACGAAGCATCTAAAGAGGTGGTGGGGGCGTTCATCAGGTCCACAATTTCTTCCAAGCGGCGCATAGCCTCTTCGAAATCTACAGATTGTTCTTGCATACGCTTTCGCTATACCTAATTTAAAGATAAGAAGTCACCAGAAAACAGTCCTATGCTAGGGCTTTTCTAGAAATTTTTACTGGATCAAACAATCCCCACGCCTTCGGGTCAATGAAGGGATTAAAATGCTACGTCTCTCCTATCGTTTGCACTTATGGCAACTTTCCTCTGCTCACAGCGCCTTTGAAAGCTCTTCCTGGTTGGAGACTACCAATGTTTTTTCTCCGTCGTGGAGTACGGCTTTCACGGCAAGCCCTGGCTGGAGAGTTTCAGCCGAGATGATAGCGGAATCTTTATTAAAATCAAACAGCATCGAATAACCGCGGTTCAGAACATTTTTGGGATTCAGTGCCTTTAGACTCTCTAAGCATACCTCTCTTCTGTTTTTCAGTCGGTTAAGTTTTTCGTTCATAGCAACGATAATCTGATCGTGGACTTTTGCTATTCGATGCCGATTGATTTCAAAAATATGCTTGGTGGCTGATTGTAGGGATATAGAAAAATTTTTCATCCGGCGCCAACTTTCTTCGGTTCTATTCAAGTGATAGGAAAGAGATTGGGTCAACATCTTATCAAGACGTCGCCTCTGAAGGTGAAATAGGGAGGCTTTATCTTGTATGGATTTGTTCAGTTGCTGGTGTAAAAGCTCTATGCGAGCTCTGGAAGTAGTAATTGTTTGCGTAGATAGGGTGTTTTGGAAAAGTAATAAACGGGACTGGTAATAATGGATTTTATTATGGACAGGGATGCTCAAAGAACGTTGGATGTTTTGCAAGTTTGTTCTTGCTTCTCTGCATCGTTCAGAGGAGGATCTTTGTAAAGACATAGAGGCAAAATCCAAGCGCTGGTAAGCTTCCCGGTAAAAGTCTGCATGATCGAGCATCTTCTCCCATTGAAAGAAAGTATTACGGTAAGAAGACAAAAAGTTTCTAGCATGACTTAATAGGTAACTACGAAAACCTTGAAGCCATTGCTCCATACTTTCACTGCTTCTGCAAACGATTTCTGCTGCTGCCGAAGGTGTAGGAGCTCGTACGTCTGCGGCCATGTCACAGAGGGTGAAGTCTACTTCGTGTCCTACAGCAGAGATGATGGGTAAAGAGCTCTCGTATATAGCTTTAACAACAATTTCTTCATTGAAGGCTTGCAAGTCTTCAAAGCTACCGCCCCCTCGAGCGATAATAATCACATCAGGAAGAACTATTTCGTTGAATTGTTTAACAGCAGTAGCAACTTCTTCTGCAGAGCCTTCGCCTTGGACTTTGACGGGATACAAGATAAGCTGAAAATCTCTGCAACGTCTTTTCAAAACGTTGATAATATCCTGGATAACGGCGCCTGTAGGGCTACTAATAACACCTATGCGTTTCACTTTTGCTGGCAAAGGTTTTTTGTGTTTGCTATCGAAATATCCCTGTGCAGCAAGTTTTTTTTTGGTTTCTTCAAAGCGTAAGAGCAAATCCCCCAATCCTGAAGAGACAATAGCGCTAGCTACGATCTGGTATGATCCTCTAGGAGCGTATATGGATAGTTTGCCGTAAACAACAACAGCGTCTCCATTTTTTAATACAGGGCCTGAGTATTTAGATCTAAAGTTAAAGAAGGCCCCGTTTAACAGAGCATTGGCGTCCTTAATGGAGAAGTATAAGTGTCCGCTGGCTTGCAAAGTAACGTTAGCAAGCTCTCCTTTGATGGCGAGGAAGGTGAAGTTTTTTTGAAGTAAGCTCTTTAGCTGCTCTGTCAAAGAGCTCACGGTGATGGGTTCAGGAAACATGCAAAATTCTCCTTATGGCCGCTTCTAGAAATTCAAGGGAACAATAAAGAAGGCTGGTCCCTAAATTGAGAGTTTGAAAAGCTTCTTTAATGTTCGGAAGGCGACCTTCTTTAGCTGGCTCATTCTACACATAGGGAACTTTTACAGGGATAATATAAACTGTCAAAATGTAGAGGAAGGACTTTTCTATAAATTTTTTAGACGTTGTTTCGTATAGTTTTTTTTAAAGTCCTTTGGGGCGAGCAGTCATATTTTGAATTGTGACAGGAGAGGCCGCTATCCATTTGTTTTATAAAGCGACCCCTGCGCCATAAGTAATTCTTTTTTTTAAAAGAGAATTAAAAGATTTTTATTTGCTATCACTGGTGTCAGGATGTTTTTTCTTTGCAAATCCTAGTAAATACAGTTAAGATATCCCTCCTGTGAAGAAGAATCTTAGAGGAAAAAAGGTTTCCTTGAAGATCCAATGAGGAGGGGCTCGCCGAAAGCCTTTCTCGACTCGTTGAGGCCTCCTAAAGTGTAAAGCGTAGGCTGTGAAAGAAGCGCCTATAGCTCTTTTCTTATGTTCTGGAGAAATTGTATAGAGTGCGTTATTCTAGGAAATTATTGATAAATAATCGTTGCTCTAGCGAGTGAAAGAATCAGGATGTTAGGAAGGAGGTCCTCTATGACAAGAAAGCGTTATGTTCTTGGAAACTGGAAGATGCATCGAACCAAGCTTGAAACTGCAGAGTTCATCAAAGCTATTATACCCCTGTTGTCGCCAGTATCCCTAAGAGAGAAAGATGCCGTAGGCATTGCCCCAGCCTTCACTTCTATAGAAACAATGAAAGTTTTGAAGGAGAACCTACCGTTCAACTTTCTCCCAGGAGCGCAAAACGTCTTTTGGGAAAGTCACGGAGCCTTCACTGGAGAGGTTTCTATAGAAATGGTAAAAGAGGCCGGAGCTCGCTTCGTCTTAGTCGGACACTCAGAAAGACGAATGTTTTTTGCTGAGACAGACGAAATTATAGCCAAGAAGTTGTCTGCGGTGAAAAATGCCGCGCTGCTTCCCGTATTCTGCGTGGGCGAGAGTGCTGCGGAAAGGGAGCAAGGACAAACACAAAAAGTTTTGCGATCCCAAATTCTAGGTGGACTATCAACAATGTCTAGTCTTGATGGTGTGATCATGGCCTATGAGCCTGTGTGGGCTATAGGCAGTGGAAAGGCTGCTAGCGCCAAAGATGTTCAGGACGCTCATGCTTATTGCCGTCAGGTGCTTGCAGAGAAGTTTTCTCCCGAAGCTGCCGACGCTATTTCCATCCTTTATGGAGGGTCTGTTAAGCCAGAAAATGTTATGGAGCTTGCCTGTGTTGAAGGTGTCGACGGCTTTCTTGTGGGCGGAGCCTCGTTGTCAGCAAACTCTTTTGCTGACATTATTGTGAGATATTATCAGGAGATCTAATTATGGTTATTTTGTTTTATGCCGCGCTTTTTGTTTTTCTAACACTTTCCGCAATTCTGTGTGCGCTTGTATTAGTGCAAGAAAGCAAAAGTATGGGGCTGGGATCTTCCTTTGGAGTCGATTCTGGAGACTCTGTCTTTGGAGTGTCTACTCCCGATGTGTTAAAGAAAGCTACCGCGTGGTTTGCGGGAGTTTTTTGTGTCTGTTGCCTGCTTCTTTCTGTATGGACAGGAGCTTTGGGGCGTAAGCAGGAGAAAACCTTTGTTGATAGTCGGGTAGCGGCAGAACAGACGGTGGAAGAAGATGATTAGGGATATCACCTATTACGGAAATCCTTTGCTTCGTAGGAAGGCCGATCCTATTACGGATGTTTCCGATGCAATTAAAGTATTATATCGCGATATGTGCGAAACTATGGAAGCTCTTAAAGGAGTAGGTCTTGCGGCTCCTCAGGTCGGCGAAAGTCTGCGTATGTTTGTAATGTGTGTGGAAAAAGAAACAGAAGAAGGGGAGTTAGTCTTTTTGAAGGAGCCCAAGGTTTTTATTAATCCCGTTCTTTCTGATCCCTCCAAAGAGAAAGTTTCTGGTAGGGAGGGGTGTTTGTCTATACCAGGTCTTCGAGGAGATGTTGTGCGTCCAGAAGCCATCACCGTTGAAGCTATAGACCTTAAAGGAGAAGTTTTCAAAGAGCGTTATCATGGTTTCTTAGCTCGCATTATTATGCATGAAAATGATCATCTCAATGGCGTCCTATATGTCGATAGGATGGCAGAAAAAGATCTTTTGAAGCTTAAAAAAGGGCTCGAAAGAATAAAAAGAAAGTATAACGGTGAAGGGCTGCCAGCTTTGTCCGAAAAGACTGCTTAGACGAGTGTTAGAGCAGCCTTCTTCGATGCCCTTTTTATCCTTTTCTTCTCTGTGAAAAAGATCCAAAGTGGAGGTTTCATTGAGTCTCTTTAGGTGAGCTCAAGGGACCTTTGCCGTTTTGGTTTCGATTTCTCTGCTTTTTTTATTTAAAAACCCTCCTTCTTCTTCATTCGTTTTTACTCTTCTTTTTTGAATTAATAAAAACAATCTGTTGGAGATAAATCTCAATAATTTCATTTTTTTTTTTTTTTTTTTTTGTTAAGGTTTTTTGGTTTTAATTTCAATTTGTAGGGAGTCTTGCTTGATCAACAGCATTAGTGAGAAAAAAACAGAAAGCCTAGTTTCCATTGACACTTCTATAGAAGAAAAAACCTCCTTAGACGACCTCAATAAAGAGAAAGTCTTACAAAAGAAAATTCATACAGCAGAAGTAATAGGGAAAGTATCTCTTTCTATTATGGTTGCTTGCGGATTTCTTTTTGTCTCAGGAATCCTTGCCGCAGGAATCGGTGTGTCCTTTTTAGGAGTAAATGGTCTTGCTTCAATCTTGAGCTGCAGCTTTCTAGAAATGATTATAGCGTGTGTTTCTGGAATACTCTTTTTAGTGCTAGCTGGTGCTCTATTTTTTGGATCCATATCATGCAGGTCCAGGTGGAATCATTCTCTGGAGGAATTAATAGTTAAACGAAAAAGGGAAGAAGAAGTCCCAGATCAAGATTTTTTGAATCTGTCAATAAAAGATAAGTTGGGTTCGTTGAAAGTCCCTCTTCCAGAAAGTCCAGTAGAAACAAGTTTCGAAGAGAAAATTGCTAAAAATCCTTTCCAAGGAACAGGTTTTTCTTATTTAAAAAGCTCTGCATGTTGGGAAGGGATTGGGAAAGCAGAGCAAATCTCTTATTCCAACCCTCTAAATGTTGCTAAAGCTATACTTAGGGATCAAAAAGTGTGGTTCTCCCTAGCTGGTGCGGAAATTTTTTATAAAGATAATGTGAGTGGGTCTGTAAAGTTTCGATCCATTAGAGAATTGGTCTATATCTTTCTAGGCTTTTTATCTGTGAAGGAACTTCGAGAAATAGATACTCTGTATGAGTCCATGCAGAGAAAGGATGATCAAGCCTATAATGAGCTGTATGTGGAGTGCATAAAGAGGTTTCCTCAACTTGTTGCTGCTGAGGGAGCTTATTTCATGTGGATACGAACGGCTTACCCACACTTATCTAATGCTGGAGAGGCTGTTTTTAGGGATAGTAAAGGGTACAAGAGCGAGCTTTTTCTTCGAATACACACCTTTTTAGGAGACTTCTTTGCCAAAAAAGAAGACAAAGTACGTCCTTGGTTGGAAAGGTTTGTTGGCTGGGGGCCTGCTTGTTTAGCATCCCTACAGTTAGGCTATGAAGAGAGTCTTTTGCAAAAATGTCAAGACGAGTGGAACTGGGATCTTTTTTGTGCAAAAATTCCAGAATTTTGCCAGCGAGCAATGCTTCGCAAGGATGTCAGTGGGAAATGGGAATGCTTTATAGAGTTCATGCGTAAAGGGGATCATAGTAGCTGGTTGGCTAAGGAGAAGAATCCCTTCGATTACCTCAAGGAACACGATAATTTTTTTGATGCGCCGACCCCTTTATGGAATATGCGGGAGTATGTGGAAAAAGATCAGGAGCTAGCAACAAAAATTAAGGAGGGGTTATCAATTCTGCATAGTTCAGGGTATCTAGGAGATTGGTCGACAGAAAAAATTTTAGACTTCGAGAGAACAATTTTGGGATTGAAATGAATGTGATGTAAGAGCATCTTCTAGTCTTTTGTATGTTTTTTAGGCGGTTGGTTAAGACTTTTGGAGATGATTTTTAGATAAGAATCTTTTGTATCTTTCACTTTTAGAAACTTCTATTTTTATTTGTAATTTTAACGCGCGGAAGGTTTCTTTTGGTCAATGGTCTATATACAAAAAAAGACTCAAACATCAGTGGTTCTAATGTTTCTTTTAGAGGATCTACTCTCGTAAAGCTTCAGGAGAAAAAGGAGCTGCTGCAATGTAAGATGGATCTGGCAGGGAGAGCAAAAAAGGTCGCTCTGTCTTGTATGGTGGTCTGTGGTGTCCTCCTTCTCCTCGGAGCCCTAGCGTTTGGTGTAGGGGTCTCTGTGTTGGGAGTCAACGGCCTGAAAGCCTTTATGGGGTCGTTTTTTCTAGAGAGTATAACAATAGTCGTTTATGGCGTTATTCTCCTGTTAACAGCGGGAATAATGTTTATCGGACTGAAATGTGGAATTTCAAGGTGGAAAGCAGATCTGAAAGAGCTGGAGTCTAAGCAAGACGAGCTGAAAGATTCATATGAAGATAAAGCCTTTAAATTAAAGAAAAAACAAATAGAGAAAAGAAGGCGAAGAGAAAGTACAGCACGATACTTAACCAAGCTCAAGGAAATAGGAGATCTGGTGCCTGTTGAAACTCCTAAGCGAACGCCGTCTCCTCAGCCCGTGGAGGGATTTTCTTATTTAAAGAGCGCTTATGGGTGGGAAGATATTGGGGAGGAAGAGAAGAAGCTTTACCTCGATCCCCTAAATGTGGCTCGAGTTATAGCCGAAGAACAAAATTTATGGCTTTCTTTGACGGGGACAGAACTTTTCTACAGAAAAGATATAGGTAAGGCCATAAGAAACAGGTGTAGTAGGGAGTTGTTTTATGTATCCCTAGGATTCCTGTCTCTTAAAGAGCTTCAAGAAATAGATGCTCTATATGAACGTTGTCCCACTGATTCAGACTACAGAGAGTTGTATGCAGATTGCATAAAGAAGTATCCGCAGCTAGTAGCTGCGGAAGCTGCCTTTTTTATGTGGATAAAAGAATCGTTCCCCTACCTGGCTTTAGCTAAGGATGCTGTTTTTAGAGACGCAGACGGGTATAGAAAGAAATTCTTTTCTTATAGGCATGCTTTCTTAAACCCCTTCTTTTCCAAAAAAGAAGAGAAGGTGCGCCATTGGTTGGAAAAATTTACAGGATGGGGACCAGTATGTCTAGCGTCGATTCAAGTGCGATACAGAGATCAGGAACGCTTGAGTGATTGTGATAGAAGGTTGAATTGGGACTCCTTTTGTAGGAGCATTCCCGCTTTTTATCGACAGGCAATCTTTCGAGAAGGTGTCAGCGGAAGGTGGGAATGTTTCTTAGAGTTTATGGATAAGGGGGATCAGAGCAGTTGGCTAGCAACACAAGAAGAGGCCCTCGATATTCCAAAAGAAGAGACCAACTTTTTTGTTTCTCCGAAATCGTTGTGGGATATGAAAGATTTGTGTGCCAATGATGCAGAATTGGCTGCAAAAATTGAAGAAGGGCTAGCCGCTTTACATCAAGCAGGATATTTGGGTGAGTGGTCTGTGGAGGAAATTCAGAATTTTGAGCGCGGTATATTAGGACTCAAAGAGTTGGAGGATGAAAGAAAAGAGTAAAAGGGTCTTTTGTGCTGTTTCGGTCTAAAGCTTTTTTGGTCCGAAGCTTTTGGAGTCTTCTCACAGGGGTTCCTGTTTTTTTCAAATGGTGAGGTTGTTTCATGAGTATTAGTAAATGCCTGACGAACCTGTCTAGTTTGTTTAAAACAGAAGTCGATGTTCACGAAAATTTAGATGAAAAGCTAGCTGTTGCAGCTCGGATAAGGAGTTTATTTGTTAAAACTGTATTTGGGTTGGGGGTGTCGTTCTCATTAGCAATCGTTTTTGTTGGCATATTAAGTGTTAGTGTGCCTTCTATGTCGACTGTTGTAACTTCGGTATTGTTAGCTGTCACTGGACTTCTACTTATAGGGTTTTCATTGGCAGTTGTAGGACTTATTCTTATCAGCAAAAGAGAGGAGAGGCTTGAAGAAAGTAAAAGGTTGGAGATGCGATCTAGAGCTGAACCAGAGCTTGAAGAGGTGAGGTCTGAGGTTAGCGTATTTTCGGAGGAGAGTAAAGAGACAAGCACTGAGGAGGAGAAGCCTTCTAAAGCTTCAGAAAGCGATGCAGAGGTAAAAAAAACAGGGTTTGAAGAAGATCTAGGAGAAGCTGAAGGTCCTATAGACAGAAGTGAAGCTAAGAAAGAACAGAAACCTTCAGAAAAGGAAGAACATCGCCAGCTTAGTCCGGAGACATTAAAGGTACTGTGTGAGAGAGTGTTAAAAGAATTAAAATCCCCAGAAAAAGAAGATGCTCAAAAAAGCGAATCCTCCGCAGAAGATAGAGAATTAATGAAGGAGTTGTCTGAGAAGTCTTCGGAAGAAACAGAGGTTGAGGAGATAAAAGACGTTCAAGAAAGTAAGGACTCTTCAGAGGCCTCTGAAGAGAAAAAAGTTGCTTCTGAAGACGCTGTTAGGGTAGTTGTGCATACTTTAGAAGGTATTGCAGGGAAAATCTCCGATGAGGGAATAGATGCTAAAGTTTTTGAGGAAGCTGATAGGGAAGAGAAAATTTCTAAGGAAGAACAGTCTTTAAAGTTGTTTAAAGTGATAC
This sequence comes from Chlamydiifrater phoenicopteri, assembly GCF_902807005.1. Taxonomy (NCBI): domain Bacteria; kingdom Pseudomonadati; phylum Chlamydiota; class Chlamydiia; order Chlamydiales; family Chlamydiaceae; genus Chlamydiifrater; species Chlamydiifrater phoenicopteri. The sequence goes on along the minus strand of NZ_LR777658.1, from coordinate 653,226 downwards.
AAGGAAAGATGGATTCTTTGAGGAATTTGATTGTGGATGTCTCTAAACTCTTAAAAGAAGAAAGCTCTATTTCTGGATCACCTGGTTCTCCGCCTAGCTCTAAGGGTGAGGAAGGAAAATCTGAAAAGGAATCACCCGATAAGTAAAGGGCCTTTCTTCTAGTTCTCTGTTTTTTTTCGTTATGTGTCCAGAAAAGATTGTCGTGGAAGTAAAAGTTCTCCAGGAGAGTTTGGGCCTTTTTATTAAACAATGTAGAAGTGTTGTTTAATAAAACTTTTCTTATAAAAGCGATATAATTTCATTTTTTTTTTTTTTTTTTTTTTTGTTAGATTTTTTGTTTTTAAGAGAAAGGGGAGCAAGGAATCTAATAATGGGGCGTGCGGTATCGAAATTATTTGATTGGAAATCAGGTGGATGTTTGGAACAAACAAAAGGAATACAAATCGAAAATTCTAGAGAATGTAGTGTTAAGAGAGTATCGAAAATAGTTCTGAAGATCTTTGTCGCCCTTCTATTTTTAGCTACAACAGTTTCTGGCGTGGTAAGTGCTTTGTCTCTCGCTGAAATATTGAGTTTATCTTTTCTTAGTTTTATTCCATCTGCTGTTTTGATTGCTGTTTCGTTGTTTCTCTTTTTAGGGTGCGTTGTGTCGTCCAAAATTCTTGTTGGAAAGAAGCTCCTGGTTAAAGAGGAGACTTTTTTGGAGAAAGTCGGGAACCTCGAAAAGAAGACCTTGATTTTAGAAGGATTAAAAGGAGATTTTAGTGAGGCGTCATCGACAATAGAAGAGTTGAAGAGGGATTTTAGTGAGGCGTCATCGACAATAGAAGAGTTGAAGAGGGATTTTAGTGAGGCGTCATCGACAATAGAAGAGTTGAAGAGGGATTTTAGTGAGGCGTCATCGACAATAGAAGAGTTGAAGAGGGATTTTAGTGAGACATCGTCAATAATAGAAGCAATAACTCATTGCTTTCCTTTAAATTTTTTGAAGAAAGAAGCAAGAGTAAGAAGCTGCTTCCCCAAATTAAAAGCGTGTATGAGTCTTATCCAAACTTTAAAAAATTTTGTAAATGTTAGTAGAAATGCTGGAGGATTCCCTAGAGCGAAAAAGATAGAGAGTTCTTTTAGTAAAGAAGATTCTGGTTCTAGGTTTGAAGAAAAAGATTATGTGCCAGAACAAAGAAGCAAAAGAGAGCTGATGACGGCATTGTTGGGGTTTTTGAATGTGGATCAGCTAGAAGATATAAACAGAATGTATAAGGAGGCGAATAGTCAAGGAGCGTCAATATCAGTGGATTGGCGCAACAAGTTGTATGTTGATTGCATAAAAAAGTATCCTGCAATAGTAGCTGCTGAGGGGGCATACTTTTCTTGGGTGTGTAGTAGTTTTTCTTATTTAGGAAAGGCTAAGGCAGCAATTTTTCAAGATTCGGAACGTTACAGGATAGCATTTTTTACACAATTACAGACTTTTGTTAGTAGTTTAAAGAATTCTTCTAAGGTTTCGTCTTTTTTAGAGAATTTTTCAGGGTTGATACCAGCTAGTTTGTCAATTTTTTCTGATGGGGATAGCCTGGAATTTTCTTCCGAATTGGGCTGGGATACATATTGTAGTCAGGTGGCAAAATTTTGTGATAAGACTGTGTTCTGTAAAAGTGAGTTCTACCATAGGGATTTGGAAGACTTCATAAAAAACGGAGAAAATTGTGCAGTTTTGAAAGGAGAAAGACTCTTGGCGCCGTATGAAAATGAGTTAGAAGAATCGTTTTTTGAAAAGCCAAGATCGCTTTGGGATTTAAAAGAGTTTTTGGCAGACAAAGAGTTTCTCTCCAAAATAGAAGCTGGGTTGTCAGTTTTAGATAGCTGTGGGTATCTGGGAACATGGTCCGTAGGCGAAATCAAGTGTTTTGAAAAAATAATCTTAGGCTTGGTGGGGAGTAAGGATCAGATAGTAGAGAGAAAGGAAAAATCTAAAAAGAGATAAAACGATTAGAGAGAATAATCTTAGGCATAGAAAGGCCGTAGAGGGAAGAAGGTTTCTAAGAGCTCTTAAGAGCTATTCATTATTGAGTTTTATTAAACAACATTGATGAGGTTGTTTAATAAAACTTTTCTTATAAAAGCGATATAATTTCATTTTTTTTTTTTTTTTTTTTTGTTAGATTTTTTGTTTTTAAGAGAAAGGGGAGCAGGGAATCTAATAATAATGTGGAGAGTAGAGGAGTCTTTTTCTGGGTTGGTGGGAGGAAGAGCCAGAGAAGTAGAGGTTGTAGAAGAGGCTGTAAGGGAAGAGTTAGAGAGAGCCTCGCGCGTTAAGAGTATAAGTTGCAAAGCACTGGTCATAAATGTGCTGATTTTTTCATTAGCGCTAGCGTTAGGGATAGTTAACGCTATGTCAATGAGCGCAGTTATAGGGATGTCATTTTTAGAGTTTGTCCCGATCATTTCGTTGATAATCCTATCAGGAAGTTTGTTGTTATTTGCTGCGACGAGTCTTTTTTTAGCAAAAAAGATCGAGCAACATTTTGCTTGTATGGAAGAGCAGGTTATAGCGCTGAAGGTTGAAGAGGAAGAGCGTTTAGAGGCTGAGAGGAGAGAAGAGGAAGTTCGAAAGGAAGAAGAGAGAGGCTTAGAAGAGATTAGAAGGCAAGAGAAAGCTAGAGAGGAGCCTACAGAGAAGGAGATTATAAGGGTAGAGAAAAGATCTTTTTTAGAGAAAATTCCAGGCGTAGGTAGTTTTGTAGAGGAGTGGGTAAAGGAAAGTTTTCGTTCGTGTGCGTATGTTAAGAAGGAGGTTAGGGAGCAGGAGGTAGGAGTTTTAGAACAGGCAAAATATGTATCGCCTTCTTTTGCTGCCAAGGAATTTGCTAGGGTGACAGAGTTTTGGCCGCAGGGAGATAAGCCAGAGATACAGTTTAAGGAGGGAGATAGAGCTGCGGAGGAGCGAAGCAAAAGAGAATTAATGTTTATATTACTAGGCTTTTTAAGCTTTGAGCAGCTGGAAGATATTAATAAGATGTATCAAGAAGGGCGTAGAGGAAAAGTTGGAGATAATGTTTGGCTGAATGAGTTGTATGCTAAATGCATAAAGAAGTATCCGAAGTTGGTAGCCGCAGAGGCCGCATATTTTGCGTGGATAAAGAGAAGTTTTCCTTATCTGCTAGTTTCTAGCCACGCAGTGTTTCATGAGCGCGGAAATTATCGAGCCGCTATTTTCATAAAACTGGAGCATTTTCTCAGGAATACCAAAGGTAGGGAGAATGAGAAAACAATAGCGTTTTTAGAGAAGTTTGCAGGATTTGTTCCTGCATGTTTTGCGGTATTTCAAACAGCTCCATGGACAATGGGATTGTCCGTGTGTCCTCATGATGTGGGCTGGGATTGGAGTAGTTACTGCCGTAATGTGACAGAGTTTTGTAAATGGAAAGTGCTGGAAAAAAGAGCTTTTGGTGACGGAGAAGCTTTGCGTAGGTTTATAGAGGAAGAAAGAGAAGAGATTGTGAGGGGAGGATCCGAAATCTATTTGAACGGGAAGGATGAGTGGTTTGGTCGACAGGTTAGTTGTGATTTTTCAGAAAAACCAAGAGCGCTATGGGATATGGCTTCTCTATGTAACAAAGACAAAGAGCTGCGAGAGAAGATAGAAGAAGGTTTGAGAGCGTTGTCTGGTTGCGGCTATCTAGGAGAAGAATCCGTAGAGGAGGTTCAGGCGTTTGAGAAAGTGATCTTGGGTCTTAAAGAGTCTGTGGAGGGGAAATGGTAGTACCCTCCGTAGTAGAGAATAAAGAAAGTTTAGGAATAAATCGTAAAGAGCTAGAAGTAAGGTCAGCGCCTGTTTTTCGCATTAGAGAGCTTGTTTTGGGCATAATAATTTGTCTAGTGACGACGGTGCCTCTATTTCTCTTTGAAGTGATGGGATCGTCATTAACTTTTTCCCACTACTTGTTGGGGCTGAGCATAGTTTCTATTGTGAGTTTTGTGGCGTTATGTGCGGGAATGTTTTTCGTATACAAGAGAGCCTTTAAGGAAGATGTTTTAGGGAAAAGGATATGTGCTCTTCAAGAGATGAGCAAAGAGAGAAGCATTAAGAAGCGAGAGCGTGAGGAGATTGTCGTTGAGGAGAGAAAACATCCAGACAAAGAAGTTATTGTGGAGGAGGTAGAGTCGCCCTTTCTTTCAGAGTCTTCTAGGGACATTTTAACGGCTCTTTTTGGGAAACAAGATAGTGATGGGCAATTGTTTGTGGATTTTGCTCATTACATCTTGAGGGAGAATATTTTTCTAAAGAGAGGAGGGTCACAACTTTCTGAAGAAACAAGAACTGGAGCAAAATTGTTTTTAAAACGTTTGCCCGAGTTTTCTCTTGGAAAAATGTTTGATGCGTTAGAAGTATCTTTTCCTAATTTTGCTTTATCGAAGTTGCAGAAATTAAAGTTTTTTTCCAAAGGTAGCGAACTACTAGAGGCTTCTATAGCAATAGAAGAGATGAAGCAGTCGTCAGCGCTGATGTTATATAAGCCTGGGGGGCTGTCAGTAGCTGCAAAAAAAGTCTTGGGAACAGACTCTATAACAGTGCCAACATCAAAGGAATCTATGGAAGAAATGGGCATGCATTTAGTGCTGCATGCCATAGATTTGGGAAAGAGTTTTCTAAGATCTTCTACTAAGAAATTTAAAGAGTCGAAAGGTTCTAAGGCTTCTTTAAAAGCTCTTGAATGGCAAGGAGAACAGGTCGTTAGTAAGGTTGATTCAGAAAATCTTTCTGTTAAAGAACAGAAAATTGATAAGCGTCTTACGGATTTACAAGATGGCAGGAAGCTTTTTTCTAAGGTTCATTTTCAAAGGTTTAATAGAGAGTTTCGACATATTCTTTTGGGTTGTTTTTCTGTAAGAGAAACTCGGGATATAGGAAGCTTTTTATCGACAAACTTTTCTAGAAGGGATTTATTAGATTTAAGTTGTTGCAATAAGGCTTATAAAAGTTTGATATTAAGATTCCCAAAAGTAGTGGCTGCGGAAGCTTTATTTTTAAATTGGTTAAGAATGGTTTATCCCTATGTGTTGTCTTGCGAAGAGATTGATTTCTATCGGACGAGTTTTATGGGAGTTCTTTCTGGTAGTGGGATCTTTTCGGATGACAAAACGTCATTTTTAGAACAGTTTTCCGGCATTATTCCTGTCTGTTTGGCCTCTTTTCAATCTAGTGGTGGGTTCTCTACAGGCTTTAAGAAAAGTCTTTCGTGGCAAGATTTTTGCACCAAAACTATTGCATATATGAGGAGGGCTCATCTGTATTCGGACTTAGTGGTTAACGCTGAAAAATTTGAAGAGTTTTTAGAAAGAGGCGACGAGATTTTTGAGAGTCTACCAGCAATGACACTGTCTTATGAAAAGAATGAAAAAAACTTTATTGCTGCTCCTTATGCGTTATGGGATATGGAAGCTTTGTGTGGGGAGGAAAAAGATCTTCGTTCTAAGATAATGGAGGGTCTGGCTTACCTAAATAGTATGGACTGTTTAGGGGGTTCTAGGAAGGCTATAAAGGAACTAGAGCTTATTGCTTTAGGGCTAAAGGAGTAGAGAGTGAAAAAAAAGAGAAAACCGTTGTGGGTTTTTCTTTAGCTTTACTCTTTGCTTAGCCTAGGTATGCCCTGAAGATCTTATATGGGGGAAATAATCTTCGTGTTTTAGTATGGGCTACCGATCTTTGTTTGCTTTGGGAGCGTGATCGAGTTTTAAGAAGAAATAGCAGCGGGAATCTGCTTCACGATGTTCGAAGACAGAATACAGCTGCCAATGTTCAAAGATTTTTGTGCCGAGTACGGCCTGATATTCTAGGTAGTCTGGGGCATTTTTCCTTAGCCATCCGCTGCGTAGAGATAGTTTGAGGTTCCAGCAGGGGTGTGGGCGAAGGAATACTTTGGCAAGCAAGGTGTTCCTCTGGTCGGAAAGAGGGGAGTCGAGGAGATCTTTTTCATTTCGGGATACATCGAGAATATAGTTTTCCTTAGAGCATTTTTTCCATGAGTATTTGCTTCTGTGGAAAAATTCTGTAGATACCGCATAATTTTCCGATGGTGTCCATTGCCATGTCACATTGAAATGGTCCCAGCAACGTTTTTTCATGATCCATTCGGAGTCGAAACCAATTTTGGAATGTCTTCCCGTAGGCAGAGATAATTTGCCTTCAAGTTTTGGAAATAGGGGCCGCCCGGGACAGTTATTCAATACAGCGATGAGTTTCATAGATCCGTTAATTGGCGGGACGAAAGAAATTTTTTTAGGGATCAATGTTGTTGATAGCCCGCTGGATAACAAGGCTATGGAGTGGAAGGCGTCTTCAACAGAAAAGATGTCGTGATCTTTGTTAAGAGCTACGGGCTTTCCCCATCCGGATAGTGTAATGAAGGGTTCTACAATATGTTTGAAGGAGAAGTAGTTTTTAACGGCCGTGAGGCGATAATCTACTTCTAGCAATCCGCCGCCAAAATATTTTTTTTCTTCAGGAGCTTTATTATTTCTACTGCAGCAAGTGATAGAGGTTTTTATTTTTGGTGTAAGTGTTCCATAGTAAAGGGGAAAGGCAGCGTAGGTAAAGGTACGCATGTTAGTTTTGAAGGCAGAGAAGTTTTTGGCTTTGGGAATGTTATCGCTGAATGAGAACGAAGAGTATCCTGTTTCTAAAGCACCTTCGACAAACCAGGGGGTATTGAAAAATCTTATAGGTTTTTGTTTAACAAAAATCGTTGGAAGTTCTTTGTTGATGCTCAAGAAGTTATTGGCTTTAAAAGTTGTTTGTATGTATCCCATAAGAGAAGGGGCATTCCAAGAGTAAGTAGCCTTCGTAGGTCCTGTATTTTTGAGATCAAAGTCTTTTGGGAAGATATCTGAGACTGTTTCCCAGCTGTCAGCAATATGGCAAGAACCTTGTACCACTCCTGGTGTTCCTGTGAATAAGAACTCTCCGTTAACTCGATATCGATCATGAGCTTCGGCCATATCGATGGCTATACGATGGGCGTAATAACTTTTGATATCAACAAAATCGGAGGAAGAAGAGTCTTTGGGTTTGTAACGGAGGTTACAACCCACGCCCACGCCGTGTTTAAAGAAACTATCGAGAAAAAATGTGGAGGCAAGGTCTTTGTGGTTGATGGGGGAGTAGCTAATGCCGAGGTAGGATCCAAGGAATCCTCCTGTCCCCCCCCTGAAATTAATTGGAGGCTTAGGAATTTCTAGAGGCATAAAAGAGAATGTAGGGAAAGCGAGGAGAGGAATGCCCTTAATTTTGAAAGTCGTTGGTCCTACAGAAAGCACATTTTCGGAATTAAACTCTATCTGGTCTCCGGAAAGGACAACATCTTTGCGGGGGCCTTCGGATGTGGAAATATAGCCTTTATTAATGAGGAGAGCGTCGGGAGTTAGAGTGATGGTGGATCCTCCGACGAACCAAGGATATAGAGCGAATCTTCCGTTTGTTAACAAGCAGACATCTGTAGCTTCATCGTATTCGAAGTAGTCACATGTTAATGTTTTGCCTTTGTAGGTAACCATAACATTCCCATGGGCGACTAGTTTGGAGTCTTCGGATTCTGATTGTTTAATGTAAATCCTATTGGCTTGTATACGAAGGTCTTGGCGCACGCTGATGGCACCATCTTCTATATCTAAGGTTCCTGAGAGTCCTTGGAAGTGGCGTAGGTAGTGATTTTTCCTATTTACAGTAGGAGCGGGAGAGAAGCTGTGTATGAGGGAGCTTTTGTTTTCATCACAAGATGGATCTGTAGGAGTGGGTATATTATGATTTGCTGTGGATGCTACAAGGTGTTGGGACTCCTTGTTTAAAGAAGAAGTCGTGAGTGGATGGCTAGGAGTCAAGGAAGGGTCTTTAGTAGTCTCTGTTGTTGAAGAAGCAGAGAGGAGAGTAGTTGTGCATATGGCGGCGAGGCAAGAGCTTGTTCTAAGGGGATATTTAAAAAAGCGGCTCTTCATAAAGAAGGGAGACATATGCAATCTTTGAATCAAAAAAGTTATTCCGAAATCTTCGCCAGCAAACCTGCTAGGAAGGGAAGATTTTTTCCTTTTCCATCAGTCATTAGATGAACGAGTAACAGGATATCTTCTTTGTTTTTTGCTGTAACCAAAGTTTCTAGTATTTCTAGTAAGATTTTTGTTTTTAACTCTGGAATCACTTCATATTTCAAACATGTTGAGGAAACTTTATTGCGAATTTCTTCGTTGTCTTTAAGGATTAGAGTTTCGTCAGAAGAATCCTTTAGCCATAGTCGCAAACGATCTTTTACTGAAGGGTTTCCCGTAATGCGGTAAATATGTAGGTCTGCATAAGCTCGTAGAAGAGGTTTCCCTGGTATTTGAGAGGCTTTTTCTAAGATTTCTAAGACGGCAGAATCTTTTTTTTGCGAGAGGAGGGAGAGGGCTTGTAGAGCAAGAAACTCTCTACCTTCGTGATGGGATAGTAAACTTTCTGTTATGGAAAGGTAGTACTCTTTGGGTAGAAGGAATGATGCATCGAGGAGGGCGTTTTCAGGTCTCAGAGAGGTTTGCGTTGTCGATTGAGTGTTTGAGACTGGAAGGTGAGACCAATGGAACGCTGATAAGCTTTTGCCTGGGGAATGAGAGAGTAGAAGTTGCCTACCAAATGTGGGGCAAGTAAAAAAGTCTTTAAGGTAGGAAGAAACAACTTCGGATTGGGAGCGAGCTTTAGCCAAAACGAAAGCAGCATTGATGCGCAAATCTTCGTCGGAAGATACAGGGATTCCTGCGCGTTGGTACTGTGATGAAGGTGGGAGAGTACTGAATAATGGAAGAAGGAGTTTCTCCGCATTATTTGCAGATAAATAGGAACAGGCAGCGACGGCAAGGGAGTTCTTGCTTATGATTCCTTTTTCAAGGATGGGGAGAGCCTCTTCTTCTTTGCCTATTTTTGCTGCGGCGACTGCTGCTAGGATAGATTCCGTAGAAGAGAGCGTTAGAGATTTTTTGATGAAAGGATAGCTTGAAGAGTCGCGTAGATTCCCAAGAGAGAAAAGCAAGGCTTCGCGTTCTATGGGTAGAATAGCGCCTCCAGACAAGCTTCGTAGGGAAGGGAGGAACCTAGCTTTATGATGTTCTCCTATGAGAGTGATTGTGTACGCCCGTATGGCTGGGTTGGGAGAAGAAAGGAATTCTCTGACATAAGCGTCTGCTTCTTCGGTTTCCAACATAATAAAAATTGCTGCTGTGAGGGCTCGTGCTTCTGGGGGGAGCTTGTTGAGGAAGGAGTATAAGTGGTCAACGACGGCAGGATTTTTAAGCAAAGCGAGTTTGTATGCTGCTTCGAGTCTGATGATGGGGTATGGAGAGCTCATAGCTTTGATGAGGAGATCTTCTATGGTGGATCCGAGATAATTGTGTAAGGATCCTATAGCCATAAGTTGGAGGAAAGGATCTTCTGTTTCCATAGTTTTTTTTAGGATGTCGAGGCCTTCGCAAGATCCTGATAAGGAGGCGCCCAGGATGCTGCTTTTTTGGATATAGGGGTCATTAGAAAGGAATCCTTGGTGGAGACAATTCTCGCTAATTTTTCGTAAGACAAAAAAGTCGTGAGAGTTTGTTTCTTGGTAGTGAAGGAGGTATTCTTTTAAGGCTTCTTGAACGTTTTTTTGTACACTTAGGTTTAGGATATTGATACGAGATTTTGGAGAAAACTCTGCTGATAGGGGGAGGGAGAGGAGAGCAATAAAGAGTGTTAAATAGCGAAATCCCATAAATCTATACCAAAGTTCAGTAATACTTCCTGTAAGGCGGCGATAGGTAGGCCTAAAACATTGGGATAACTTCCTTGAATTTCTTTGACAAGAAGATTGCCGCAGTGGCGTATGCTGTAAGCGCCACACTTATCAAGAACTGATTGAGTGGCCACATATTTTTGTAATGTTTTATCGGATACATTATTGAAAGTAATAAGAGTTTGCTCTGCGGTTGTCACGGTGTGTTCGCCTTGTATGACAGAGATTCCTGATATAACTTTGTGTGTATTGCCATTGAGTCTGCGTAGCATTGAAAGGGCTTCTTCGAGGTCTTTAGGTTTATTGAAGATGGTATTATCAAAAAAAACTACAGTATCTGCTGATATTATGATGGCATCCTGATCAAGAATTTTTTTTTGTAGGCAGAGGCCTTTTTTTAACGCTAGTGTGGTAGCGTATATTTCAGGGTCTCCTTGGAAGGATACTAGGGACTCATCGAAGCAAGAATCCATTTGCGCAAAGGGAAGAGAAAAGTTGGCCAAGAGTTCTTTTCTTCTTGGGGATGTAGAGGCTAGGATGATTCTTGCTTCTGGGGTTTTAGGCATAGCAGATCCTGAAGCTATTTGCTTTTTTTAGCCTTTGGCGTAGAGTTTTTTTGGGTGGATGGGGAGGAGGAGTGTTCTTCCAGGGTCCCATTAAAGAACGTGATGTTGTCCTTATCGAAGATAAGGAGTTTAGAAGCACAGTCATTGACGAGGCTTCTGTCGTGAGAGACGAAGATAACGGTGCCTTTATAATCTTCTATAGCCCAAGAAAGGGCAGACACTGATTCCAGATCGAGGTGATTATTTGCTTCGTCGAGGATAAGGACGTTATGATCCTCAAGCATAATTCCCGCCATTAATAGGCGTGCCGTTTCACCTCCCGAGAGGGCACCAATTTTTTTGAAGGCATCATCACCACCGAAGAGCATTTTCCCTAAGACGCTACGAATTTCCTGGTCTCCGATACCTGTTTTACGATCTCGGAGCCAGTCGAACAGTGTTTCATTTTCACAATTTTTTAAAACATCGGAGTGATTTTGTGGAAAATAGGAGAAAAGTACTTGGTGTCCGATTTTAATATCTCCTTGAGAGGGGGCTTCTACTCCGGCAAGCAGTTTGAGTAAAGTGGTTTTTCCTAGACCGTTGTTTCCGATGATACCTATTTTGTCTCCTTGGTGGACATCGAAAGAGAGCTTGTTGAAAACATTGTTATCTCCGTAACTTTTGCCTAAATCCTCCACGGAGAAAACTACTTTGCCTGAAGCTTTTTCTGATAGGGGGAAGCGTATGTAAGGGCGTTGAATATTAGATTTTTTTAATTCCTGAGGTTGAAGCTTCTTTATTTCTCGGATACGTGACTGCACTTGACTTGCACGGGAGCCAGCGCCGAACTTAGCGACAAAATCTTTAAGTTGAGCAATTTTCTTTTCTTTAGACTTTATGTCGGCTTTTTCCTGTTCCCTTGAAGCAGTTTTGGTTGCTACCATATCATCGTAGTTGCCTGGGTAAACGATGATGGTATCGTAATCGATATCGGCGATATGTGTTGTGATGGTATTTAGGAAGTGTCTATCGTGGCTGACGACGATGACTGTTCCTTGGTAATCGACAAGAAAATCTCCCAACCAGTTTATGGAGTGGAGGTCGAGGTGGTTGGTAGGCTCGTCGAGGAGTAGAGCTTCGGGATTTCCGAATAGTGCTTGGCATAGGAGGACACGGAACTGTAGGTCTACGGGTATGGTAGACATTTTTGCCGAGAAAAGTTCCTCTGGGATGCCGATACCGGACAGGAGGGTTTCGGCTTCCGTTTCTGCGCGGTAACCATCTTCTTCTGCGATGACTTCTTCGAGTTCGGCGATCTGCATCCCTATTTCATCAGTGAATTCTTCTAGATAGAGGGCGTCACGTTTTTGTATGGCTTGCCAGAGAGCGGCATTACCCATGATAACGCAGTCGAGAACAGAGTGTTCACCAAATTGTTCGATATTTTGGCGTAGGATGCCTACTTTTTTAGGTAGCGAGACACTTCCCTTAGTAGGTTCTACCATTCCGGTAATAATTTTAAGGAGGGTGGATTTTCCTGCGCCATTAGGGCCTGTGAGGCCGTAGCGATTCCCTGGGTTGAAGACGACAGAAACGTCATCAAACAGTACTCGAGTTCCGAGAGACTTACCGATTTTATCTAGAACAATACTCATGGCTGAGGAGGATAGCAGACAAAGTGATAGATAACAAGTTTCTTTACTCTTACAGAGATCAAAAATATTTATCGGTATTTGATTCGTTTATAAAAGTTGTGCAGGAAAGAGGAAGGAAGTTATCCGTGAGGGTGTGCTTTCTCATGAATTTTTCTTTTTAATTTTACAGAGACGTGGGTGTACACGGTTGTTGTTTCTAAGGAAGAGTGGCCAAGGAGAAGTTGGATAGTTTTTAGATCCATTCCGTTTTCCAGCCAGTGTGTTGCTATGGTGTGTCTAATAGTGTGCGGGGTAATATTCCCTGAGAGGCCTGATTTTTTGAGGTAGTACTGGAAGCTTCTATCTACGGATCTAGAGGTTAAGCGACCTCCGAAGCGATTTAGAAAGACAGCGTTAGGGTGTGGATTAGGTAAGGCATTTCTATCGACATGATGCAAATATTTCTTTAGCCAGGAAGAAGCATTTTCCGTCATGGGGATGATACGTTCTTTTTTTCCTTTTCCTCGGACTTTGACAGCGGGGGTAGTAAAGTCTATATCTGATTGATTTAAGGCGACGAGTTCACTTACTCGAAGGCCGGAGCTGTAGAAGAGTTCTAGAATGCAGCGGTCACGAAATCCGGAGTATGTAGAAAGGTCTGGAGTGGACATTAGGACAACAACTTGTTCGTAGTGGATAGGTTTAGGGATGTCTTTGCCTAATCCTGGTCCGCGGATTGTTTCTGCAGGATTATCGATAATTTTTTGTGTGCGCACGCAGTAGGAGAGGAAGCTGCGTATGGAGGATAGCTTTCTGCGTATGGTTCGTTTGGATTTGTTATTGTTGATAAGAGAGAGCAGATAGTGTCTTAGATGTTCCTTAGAGACTTTTTGTAAGTCGGGTGATGGAGGGGTGGTAGACGGGGAAGCACAATCCTTATGGAGATGGGAAAGAAGAGCAGAGGCTTTGAAGGTAAGAGGTTTTTCTTTTTCTAGGGGATTTGCTTGGCTCTCGACAACAGGAGGGGGAGAATGGTTGGTGGTTAAGAATGTCATGCAGTCGGCAAGGTCTATGGCGTAGTTACGTAAAGTATGGGGGGAGCAACCTTTCATTGTGGAGAGGTGTTTAAGGAATTCTATTGCGGAGGAAAACATGGGGTGTCTGGTTGCTAGTTTAGTTTTGGTTTTAAGTGTTTTTCATTACATAGGGAGGCCCTTTCTTATGGGGATCATAGAGGAAATGTGCTGAGGAATCAATGAGGATTTACTTTGTTGCAGGAAGGGATTATAGGCGAAGGTTAAGACACTTTTGATAAGCGATAAAAGGAAAAGGTTTTGTGTTGATAAGTGTTTGTATTTTTTGTGGAGGTTTTGGTGCCGATTTTAGGGGAGTTATTCGTTTTTTGGGAAAGGGAACCGGCGAAACTCCTCAGCAACGTGGGTGTTAGGGAAAATGGCTCGAGCTTCTTTTTCGAAATCTTGTAGGTGGGTGTATCGGGCAGAAAAATGTGTCAGAATCAGCTCTTGCGCGTTGGCTTTGGCTGCTATAGTGGCGGCATCCTTGGCTGTCATGTGGGAGTGGGAAAGAGCGAGGTGTTTATGCTCGTTGAGGTAAGTGCTTTCGCAGAGCATTAAACGAGCGTTTCTTGATAATTCTTCGATATTTTTGCAGGGCAAAGTGTCGGCGATCACGGATACAGAAGCTCCATGCTTTACATAGCCAACTTCATTGAAGGAGACCAATGTTCCGTCGGGAGCCTTTACTTGTCCTTTAGTTAATAATTCTTTGACTATAGGTCCTTTAAGGTTTTTTTGCGTGAGTTTTTCAGGGATGAGTTTGCGGGTGTTGGCTTCTGTTATACGCCATCCCAGTGTATCTACGGGGTGTTTTAGCCATGCTGCTTCGATACAAAAATCGTCTGAAGACTCTACGATGCCTTCTTCTTTGATAGGGTGTTCAATTACTTTGATTGTTTCGTGGTAGATTGTAGAGTAGCGCAACCTGTCGAAATATTTTTTTCCCGATGCTGGGTAATAGCAGTGTATGGGCCAAGAAACTTTATCGAGATTTAGTCTCATTAGCATAGAGCCTAATCCCAGGCAGTGATCACCGTGGAAGTGGCTGATAAAGATTCGTGTAACAGAGGTTGGAGAAACGTCTGCGAAGATGAACTGTCTTTGAGTGCCTTCTCCTGGATCAAATAGGAAACCTTCGGAATTCCAGCGTAACAAATAGGCTCCCTGGTTGCGAGCTCTTGTGGGCTGCTGCCCCGAACATCCCAAGATAATTAATTCTCGTGCACTCATAGTTTAGTGATAAAGTATTCCTCAGAGAAAAACGGGTACGTGGTGACCCTGTTGTTCCTATGGTCTTTGTCCAAAACACTTTTGGAAAAGGTTAACGGAGACACGATAGCACTCTGAGAGATTAAATAGAAGATGGAATAGCTTGTATGTATGGAACAATGAGTAAGAGAGGGGGCTAGGAAATAGTTACATTTTTGGACAGGAATAGCTTTAGAGATTCTTCTTGGTTTTTCTTACAGGTTTGATGGGGTTGGAGTTTTTAGAATGAGATTTTGGGTTTGAGTCATTTGTTTTTATATAGTTTGTTTAGTGTTTTTTTTTTTTTTTTTTTAGTGTATTAATGTTTTCTGTTTTTAATGGTTTTTGTTTTAATTTATTATTTTGTGTATGAAGGTTTATAGAGATATTTCGAATCTAGAATCTAAAGCATTGGCTCGAGAAAGTGGTTGGTGTTCAAGAATTACACCTATCTGTAAAAACTTTTCTCGAGTAGAAACTGTTTGCTTAGCTGTGACTTTCGTTGGGGCTCTCTTGCTTGTTACAAGCGTTGTTCTGGGGATTGTAGGAGCCTTCTCTTCGGGAAATATACCTCTTCTGTCTGTTGCAGAACTTTTTATTTTGCTAGCGACCCTCATCATTACGGTAATAGCCAGCGTTGTTACGACAAGTCTCCTTCACTTAAAAAGAAGAGAGAAGAAAGGAGAACCCCTTTCTCCCATTGCTTATATGAAAAAAGAATTCCTAGATTTGTTGCCAACAGCAAAGGAGCAGACTCCTTATCAAAGCTCTGGTCCTGTCATAGAAGCTTTAGTGAAAACAGGTGCGGTTTGGCCTGCCGTTTGGCACCTAGAAGATCATGAGGCAACATCCATGTTTGGCATAGACAAAAGGTGTAGCATAAAGTTTCGTAGCGTGCGAGACTTATTGACTATTTTTTTGGGCTTCTTTTCCTTAGGAGAGTTGAAGGAACTTTTATCTTTCATTTCTCATAGTAAACGCTCTACTAAGGCTTCTTCTTTTTCTTCTTACGATCGGTTGTATGCTGCTTGTATCAAACGATGGCCCAAGATCGTAGCCGTAGAGGCGGCGCATTTTGCATGGCTTAAGCATTGTTATCCTTACTTGGGCGATGCTCAGGATGCATTTTTTATAGACAAGACTTTCAGTTATAAAAGTGAGTTTTTTAGTAGAATAGAGGGTTTTTTCCAAATAGAGCTTTGCGAAGATAGGCTAGAGAAAATTTATTTATTAGAAAAATTCCGAGGTTGGATACCCACCTGTCTTACGAGTATATCTTTTCCTTTAGGAGAAAAATATTTTGAGGTGCCAGCCTCTGCAGATATGAATTGGGAAACTTTTGTTACTAAAGCTTCTCAATTTTGTTTTTTATCGTCTCGCTATAAAGGAGCTTTTGGCAATTGGGAGGCGTTCCTTCAATTCGTAGAAAAGGGCGAAGAGGCTTTTTATGGACATGATTTTGTACACTCTAAATATGCTTTTACTGAAACAAACTTTTTCCAACAGCCTAAAGCTTTGTGGGATTTAGGTTCCTTATGTGATGAAGATAGTGAACTGGAAAGAAAAATAGAAGAAGGTTTGGCAGTGTTGGAAAATTGCGGTTATCTAGGAGAGGAGTCTTTGGACGCTATAAAAGCTTTTGAGTGTCAGGTGTTGGGCCTAGATCCTGTATAGAGGATCTGTTTTATAGGGTGGAGATCCTTGGTATTCAGGGGTTTTTATTATTTTCGTTCTGGTCTTCATGGAGGAACGAAACAATAGCGTGTAATACCACTAGAAGCTTTTTAGTGTGCATCTTATGAGACCGCATTACGTCATTTTGAAATGGGCTATGATGCACACAAGATCTTAGCTGAGGATCTAAGCGAATTTTTTTTCTGCCCAAGCAGATAGCTGAGATCTGGAGAGACTGTAGACGCTCAAAGCCATGGCCAAGGTAGAAAAGCCTACCATAGCAAGGATTCCCGCAGTCCAATGTATGGGGGTCATTAGCGCTGCTATTAAAGATACCAGGAAAATGATAGATAAGGCTACGAGCATGACTTTGTCGCAAGTAGTCATTGCTGAGCAAGCTTTTTTGCAGTCGAGAAGCTTTTCTATGCGACTAGAAGCGATTTTACTTCGAACGTATTCGAATAATCCAAGAGCTGTCTCATGTACTTTTTTTAAGGAGCCTTGAAGGCATGTAGGTGTCATCATTGTTGCACACATTGTGATTGGGTTTACAAAATTAATATGTTGCCAAGGTTTTGACTGTTTCTGGAGCAAAGTATTTGCATCGCGCTTTATCAAGGTGTTGCCAGTTAGCCACAAAGGTATTTTGTGTCTTTAGCAAAATCTTGCTATCATTATTACGTTTGCAAAGATGTTTTACTTTTGCTCGCTTGTAGTTTCCTAGTTGCGTACGCAACCAATTTTTCGCTCATAACTAGTTAGTTGTTGTAGACAGTGTGAGCAAGCTTTTTTCTATCCATACTTCAAAATATAGACAGTGGGGCTTGTTCCTGCACAAATTGTTTTAGAGATTCTAAGAGTCTTAGCAACATCTAGTTGAGTGCGGCGAGCGGATTATAGGGCGTGCTTTTTTTTTTCGTCTTTCTTAAAGAATTTTTACTTACTGATAATGAAGTAATGTTTATTTGTTGACAGGTCTGTGAGGGGGAGTAAATGGATGATTTTAAAAGGCTAATGTTGTAGGATGTCCGCCTTTCTTTTGTATTTGATCGGTTGTTTTTGAAAGAAGTATCTTTATCAGCATCGCTTCATAAGGAGCCTGTTTTTCGAAGGTTTGTAGACTTTAAAGAAAAGTTAGAAGAAAGAATTCGAACTTTAAGAACAGCGGAAAGAATAATTTGTGTAATGGTTGTTGTTAGCACATTATTGCTGGCGACAGCTTTTCTGGGTGTAGGTTCTCTCCTTGGGGTGTATGTCCCCTCTGTGATTGTCGCAGTAGTATCATTTGCTTGTTTGCTTTTTTTGACCACGTGTCTTGTAGGGTTGGCTAGCTATAAGTATGCTTTGCTCAACAACAAGCGGAAGATGGAAAAAGTCTTCGATAGGATAGCTCAGTATGATCAGAAGGCTTCAGAGGTTTCTGCGCAGAGGGAAGATTTTGTTAAAGAGTTTTTAAAGGAAAGTGTTTCTCTGGCTGTTAGTGATTTTAAAAATAAGGTGTTCACGAAAAATCTTTTGCAGCAAGCACCTCTAGGAATAGATCCATTGGTGAGCGAATGGGTGGATACGGCTTTTGCCTCTTGCCCGCATGTTAAAGAAAATATCCGCGTGAAGGGGCAAGGTTTTGATGCTGTCAGCAAGCTGCGTCGTCTATTTCCTTTTCCGGCTGCGGTGAGGTACCCTGGACGGTTTTTATCTAGGTGGCGAGATAAACCAGAATTTATACATCACAAAAGCCCTGCTTTAGCGATAAACCTTCGTTGTAAAAGAGAGTGGTTGTTCATTCTTTTGGGGTTTTTTACTTTGCAAGAACTAGAGGAGTTAGCTGCTTATGTTAAAACTTTCTCTGAAGGGCTTTTGGTATCAAGAGGTGTTTCTGATGAAGGAACTTCTTTGTATAGTCTTTCAAAGGGATCCATCTCGACACCTGATGAAATGAGTGTTTGCGAACAGAGGGCGACTATATATGCCGCTTGTATAAAGAGGTTCCCAAAATTGGTTGCTGCGGAAGCGGCGTTCTTTTTCTGGTTGCAACAGAGCTTTGCTTACTTATTTTCGGTTGAAGACTCGTTGTTCTTCCGTCCTGCAGATTACTGCACAGCATTTTTTGATGCTTTGGTTCCGTTTTTAGACTCTCGATCATACAGCGAGTTGGAGCGGCATGGGTTGGATTGGTTGGGACAATTTCAAGGTGTGCTCCCTGCTTGCTTGGCGCTTTTCGCTCACAGGGATACAGAGCTTTCTTCGGTAGAGTTCCCGTATTTGCGTTCGACAAGCCTTTACGAGGAGAGCATAGAATCAGGTTCAGAAGCCGTTGTGGATTACTCTGTCATGGATGAGTGGGGGTGGGTAGATTTTTGCGATTCCACTATGGATTACTGTAACGCTACTCTTTTTCAAGGGGATCATTTTGGAACTTTAGAGAACTTAGTAGAATATGTTCAGAAAAGAGGTGGAAGGGAAGAGCGTGACCAATCCAAGGAATCATTAGATTTTCCGAGATCTCCTACCAATTTCTTTGATAACCCAACTCCCTTGTGGGAGATGAACACGCTTTGTAATCAGGACGCTGAATTACTATTAAAAATTGATGAGGGGCTACACGAGCTGTATCGTAGTGGATATTTAGGGTCTTTTTCTGTTGAAGAAATTCAAGCGTTCGCAAAAGAGATTTTAGGGCTGGGTAATTCCGAATAAGAGGCTAGCGTGTTTGGGAAAATCTTTAGTGGCTGGAGGAGAGATAGAGGAGTAAAGGAATGAAACTTTCGCAGATAGATACTTTTCACAGCAGTTCTTCTTGCCCATCAATAAAAAATCACAAAGCCACTGGGAGCGACATTTTTATTAAAGTATCCTCTTTTGCAAAAGCTATTTTTTTTAGCGTAGCGATTTTTTTTATGGTTGCCTCCCTGTCGTTGGTGTTTGAGATGGTTTTTCCCAACATTGCAGGCATGTATGTAGCTTTTACAGCTGCTTTGCTTGCTTTGGTAGGTGGAGTTTTATTGTTTTCTGGAGTTCGAACGTTATCAGGGACTTTTTCTAAAGTTTGTTCAAAGTCTGCAGGAGCTGTGGAGGAGGAAATGAAGGAGTTGAAATCTCAGCTATTAGAGGTTATCGACTCTAAAAAATCCTTGTGCGATGGCTCTCTAGTAAAATTTCCTGAGTTGGACGCTGAGCTTTTAAAACCTCTTATTTTTGCTCAGAATCAGTATCAGGCAGAGGCGAAGAAACCAATATTTTCTAAAAAAACGCGTTCTTTATGGCAGGAGCTCACTGATAGTTCGTCGTCCTCTACAGGTGCGGAGCTTTTTATAGACGGGTGCACGCAGATTCTTAAGCGGGGAAAGTTTTTGAAGGATAAGAGAGAAATAGAGACTCTTTCTGATGAGGAGAAGTTGCGATTAACTTTTCCTTATTTTGCTTCTCAGCATTTGAAAGATGAGGAACTTATTTTTTCTACATATTCGGAGTTGTCTTTATGGGATAGCTCCATAGAGTTTTGTAAAAGGGAGAGGAAACTTCTGGGGGATAGTGCTTTTCGAGAAGTGTTTCCCTCCAGAGATTTTCGTCGGATCTTTGTGTATAGGTTTTCTAGGGAGTTTTTTTTCTTAATGCTGGGATGCTTTTCTTCGTCAGAGATCAAAGAGATTGCTAGAACGGTTTCTTGTAGTCTTTCTGCTAAGCATTCCCATTTGATGATATATGCGAACTTGGTGAAGAAGTATCCTCGTCTAGTAGCTGTGGAAGCAATGTTTTTGAATTGGCTGCATGAGGTGTATCCCTACATGTTATCAGCACAAATTTTCGATCATTATCAGAAGTTTTTCTGCGAAGCTCTGGAGGAAAGTAGCAAATTTTTGGAAGGGAAAGCTCCATGGTCTTTTTTGGAGCACTTTTCAGGAATTCTGCCTGCTGTTATGGCGCTTTTTTGTAAATCTAAGGGGGAAGAGTACTGTTGTCAAGGTTGGTCATGGTCTTTCTTTTGCCAAAAAGCCACTGAATACGCAAGAAAAGCCTCTTTAATCCCCGGGTTTGCTGGTAATTTAAGTAAGTTTCATGAATACGTGGATGGAGGGGATGAGATTTTTAGCAAAGCACATTCTTTAGTTTTAAAGTATACTCGAAGTACTTGTCGATTTGATAGAAAGCCTTTTGCGCTTTGGAATATGCGTTCTTTGTACCAAGAGGATCCTTTATTGGAAGCTAAGCTCCGAGAAGGTTTACGCTATTTGAAAGAAGTGGAGTTTATTGGTGGGGAGTTATTTTCTTTGATTCACTTAGAGATTACGGCTCTTGGTCTCGATCAAGGGGATTCTGCATCCGATATTTGGTGAATATTTTGCGCTAAAAAGTTTCTCTAGAGCGTTCTCTCGGAAGTGGTTAAATTTTTTTTGAAATTCGTTCTATAAAACACGTTATTTCCTTATCCTACCCGCCTGTTTTTTCTTTTTGCTCAACAACAAGGTGTAGGGATATGTCTGTTAGTGAGTGCGTGAGGGCTGCGTCTTCAGCCGGTGTTAATAAGGGAAAAATTCTTTTCGAACCCATAGAAAAAATTAAGACAAAAATAAGATCCGTTAATGCGATCCGAGTACTCTTTCTCGTTTGCATCCTCTTCAGTGGAGCAATACTCTCCTTGCCCATAGCTTTTGGAATAGTGGGATCTCTATCTGCTCGAAGTATTGTTTGGGCCTTGTTAGGGAACTCTTTGACGTTAACCTGGGGTATCATCATCCTGGTTTCATCTTTGATGATATTTCTGGCTTCTATAAGAGGCCTTATAATTTCTACCCGGTTTATGCAAAGGCTTTTTCTAAAAAAAGAGATCCTAGAGAAGTGTTACAAAATTTCGGATATGAAAAAGCCCGGAGAACTATCACTAGAAGAAAAATTACAGATAGAAAGTGATTTTTTTTCTAGCCCCAATATAAAGGAGGCTGCCAAAAAAATAGATTGGAATATCTCATTAAAAAAGGCTTGTTTGAAACCTGCAGATGCTGCCATTGCTATTTCTAGAGTGCACTTCCTTTGGCCTGCGCAGCAGAAGGTAGAGCTCGTATATAGAAATTGTCCCAACGCAGGAGCCTATGAAAGATCTCGAAGGGAACTAGGGTTTGTCTTCTCAGGCTTCTTTACTCGGAGAGAGATGCGTTCTCTTAGAGCTCTATTGCACAGGGAGCTTGCCAACGGGGATCTCCTTAATCTAGATTTTTGTAACCGTGTATACGCCGAATGTATAAAGGCTTTCCCTGCTCTGGTGGCTACAGAGGCGGCCTACTTTGCTTGGTTGCGAGGAGCTTTCTCTTACCTTGGTAGAGCTGAGCACGCGATGTTTCGAGATGCTTCTTATCGGAAAAAGTTCTTATTGGAGTTGAAGCGTTTCTCTGAAGATAAAGATCATAAGGTTCTTGAATGGTTTGATAAGTTTGCTGGACTGATACCTGCTTGCATAGCCATCTTTGCTCCCAATTTTCTAGCTCTAGAAGAAAGATTGTTTCGTTCTGCAGGAGTTTTGGTCTGTCCAACAATAGTTGATTGGGATTGGAATTTGTACTGCAAGAAGGTTATGGAATACTGCGATCAGACAGTATTTTGCAACAGAGAGTTTGGTCAGGCGGCGTCATTATTGGAATATGTTGAGTTGGGAGGTGACAGCGAGTCGTTTAAGAGAAAAGACCTTGTATTTGATTATACAAGGTCTTCTACGAACTTTTTTTATCAACCAAGGTGTTTATGGAATATGGCGCCTTTGTGTGCAGAAGATCCGGAGTTGGCTCTTAGTATAGATGATGGTTTAGCTTTGTTAACTCGTTGCGGTTATTTGGGAAGACAGAGTGTTGCTGAGATTCAAAAGTTTGAAAAGGTGATCCTTGGTTTGCGAGAGTCTATTGTTTCCGATGGGGAAGAGGAGGAAAGCTTTGATGGAAGGCCGGAAAGAAGGGTGCCTAAGGATAAAAGGGAGGAGCCAAAGTCAAAAGAAGCATCCATAGAAGAAGGAAAAGCTCCTACAGAGAAAGTTAGTGTAGAAGGAGCTTTTTTAGAAAAGGAAGCAAGAGAAAAATTTTCTCTGGAGAAGAAGCCTGAGCATGAATCACAAGAATCATTGTTGTCTGGCGATGACGACCTAGAAAAAAGGGAGCTAGAGGAGAGAGAGCCTATTGTTAAAGTTGCTTTTGATAGAGATGAGGATGCTAAAAAGAAGGAAGATAGAGAATTAGATATCAGATTGGAAAGCTTGAGTGATCTAGAACTAACAATGGGAGTAGCAGAAAGTTTCTTGTATAGTAGTCAGTTATCTCCTGTCGAAGGAAAAAGTGACGCGGTTGAAGATCAAGAAAAGACATTAGAAGACAAAAAAAGGAAAGAAAGAACTAGTCCAGCGGATAGATTGCCAAAGATGTCTTTAGGGATACCAGGGTATTCGGAAGAGGATCCTAGTCTCAAGAAAAAGTCTGAAAAGAAGTCTTTGCCGGTGCAGGGTCCTAGAAGAGAGGAAGGAAGAGGTCTCTTATCAGCTAAAAGAGTGTCATCAGGATTGCTAGAGAGTTCTAAGGAGAGTAGAGTAGAGGCAAAGAGGGATTTGAAGTCCCCGAGGTTAGAGGTGCCGAAAGGGAGTGCAACTTTGAGTTTTTTGCGAGCGCAAGGAGCGTTCGTTCAGTCAACCCCTAAGGGAGGGTTTTGGGGGCAGTCTATGCTAGAAGTTCTGGAAACTCCCATACACCCGAAATCTAGAATGCCTTCTTTTTTAAGTCCTTCTCCCTCAGATAGTGGTTCTAGCATGCGATTTTTAGAGAGGGAGAGTACGAGTAGGGTTAGAATATCGACGCAGAAGGACCTGCAGCAACATTCAAGAAAAGAAAGATCGCGAGCAATTTCTATAGGAGAAAAATCTGGTGCGCAGGCTTCTGGAGCCAGGAGTGCCAGTGGGTCTGAGACGCCGCCGAAACTGGGGGCGCCAAGGTCTTCGCGAAGAGAAAAAAGACTGTCGGTTTCCGTAGGAGAAAAGTCTGGTGCGCAGGCTTCTAGAGCCAGGAAAACTAGTCTTTCTAAGACGTCACCGACACCAGGGTCGCCAAAGTCATTGCTGGCGGGAAAAGTTCTCTCAGTTTCTGTAGGAGAAAAATCTGGTACGCAGGCTTCTGGAGCCAGGAAAACTAGTGAATCTAAGACGCCGCCGAAACCAGGGTCACCAAAATCTCTACAAAGAGAAAAAGCACCTTCAGCTTCCATAGGAGAAAAATCTGGTACGCAGGCTTCTGGAGCCAGAATGAGCAAGATCCCTATTTTGAAAACTCCAAGGTCATCGCCAGAAAAATCACTCTCGGCTTCTCAGCTAGAAAGGGGAGCTACTCAATCTTCTAGAGCGAGGAAGTCTAGCGCGTCTAAGATACCTATGCCAGTATCTTCTAGTCCAGGGGTTTCAGAGAAAATATTGTCTGTAAGGTTAACTGCGGATGCTGGGAGGG
The DNA here is from genome assembly GCF_902807005.1 of Chlamydiifrater phoenicopteri. NCBI lineage: Bacteria > Pseudomonadati > Chlamydiota > Chlamydiia > Chlamydiales > Chlamydiaceae > Chlamydiifrater > Chlamydiifrater phoenicopteri. Next base: position 629,792 of record NZ_LR777658.1, on the reverse strand, counting down.
CTGTCGCGAGTCCTGCAAAGAGGCCCAGTCCTTTATTTTCGCCATCTCCTGTAAGGCGGCTTTTATACGAGGACAGAGGAAAAAGGTCTCAGAGCCTGCTATCAAAATCATTGAGGATGGAAAGTTCTTTGGAATGCATAGTAGAAGAACCTGAAACAGAGGATAGATTTTTCGAACAAATGGAAGGTTTAGAGGAGGCTCTGAAGGATTTGAATGCATTCATTGGTTCTAAAGGAGAGGAGACAGAAGAATTAGAACAATCAGGAAAGCTTTCTGAAGAAAGTGATTAGAAAAAACTAGGTAGAGGGTTAGGGGAGATGGTCCTGTTTCTCTGGTAGAAAATACAACATTGTTCTTTGAAAGCTTTTAAGATCGAAGACTTTTTCTTAGTAAGGAAATCTTTTTGGATTTTTTCGGGAGTATAGTTCTCTCAGTTTTGTTGTTTGTCGTGTGCATTGGGGTAGTGTTGGGATCTGTCATCGAGTCTAATAGGTATAGCAGTTTTTCCAGGGATGAAGAAAGAGGTACAGGTTATTACGCGTTAGAAGAGAAGTTAAAGCATAAGTTGGCAGTTGTTAATTTAATGGAGTTCTTTTTTTTCATCTGCATGACTATTAGTGGGCTGTTTGTTGTCTTGGCTTTTGGTTGTGGGGTTGTTAACGCTGTTCTTTTGTGTGCGGGATGTACAACTTTTTTAGGGAGTGTGCCTTTTGAAATTTTTCTTTGTGTTGGAATAGCTTTGTTTATCTCTACGGTGTCTGCTTTGGGATGTAATTTCTCTGAAGCATGTAGGAGAACCCTCTTGCTGCAAAAAGAGTTATTGGAAGAGCAGAGGCGAACAAAATTATCAATATCTATAGCTTCGGAGGACTTGGAGCCTACAGATTTAAATATAGAGGAATTAGAAGGAGACAGCCTAAGGGAAGCTTTTTTATCGTGTAAATACATTAAACAAGATGTTCGAAAATATACTTCGGGTTCTTGTGAGCAACGGTTTCTTTTACGCCCACTTTTAGTTGCTAGAACCATTGCCAGACAAAAGTTTCGTTGGCCCGTTCTTTTTAATGTTGAAAGCAGTTTTAGAGAGGATGCTTGGTTCGCAACGCTATATCGCTGTGAAGCGACTTTGCCTTTAGTTTTTCTTGGTTTTTTCCGATATTTTGAGATTGAAGAAATCGTGAAGATGTACGACAAGGAAGTTGAAAAAGGGGGAGAAGGTTCTTCAGAGTTTTATGAAGCCCTGTTCGTAAAATGTATAAAGAGATTTCCTCAAACAGTAGCTGCAGAGGCCGCCTACTTTGCATGGTTGAAACAAAGTTGCCCGAATACATTTTTTGCTAGATCGGGCAGTTTTAGAGATTCAAAAATTTATCAGAGAGCTTTTTTTCTTAGTTTGAAGACTTTTGTTGAAGAAGTATCTTTTTATCGAAAAAGGGATTCTATATTGTTGCTGGCTAAGTTTTCTGGTTGGGCTCCGGTAGCTATAGCCTCTTTGGACAGTGAAAGTTTCAAAGAAGGAGCTGAGGAATATCCCGTGGACTGGGAGATGTTTTGTAGTAATGTTTCTGAGTTTTGCTCACGTTCTGTTTTGTACGAAGAGATTTATGGGAATTGGGATTTTTTCTTAGACTTTATGGACAAAGGCTACAGTAGTAAGTTCTTGTTGAGAAAAGAATTCTCTCTTTTAGGGGAGGAAGAAACGGACTTTTTTGAATATCCTCAAATTATTTGGGATTTGCGGAGGTTTTATGCTGACGATGCTGATCTTAAGGTCAAGATAGAGGTGGGATTAGCGATGCTTGCTGGTTGCGGCTATCTTGGAGGTGTATCTGTTGAAGATTTGCAATTATTTGAGCGATGTATTCTAGGCTTTGGAAAAGGCTACGGTGGGTAGTGGCGGTTGTTGTTTTTTGTCGGTTTGTTTGATTTTTTTATATGCTTGTAGGTGTTTTTTGTTGTAAAATTTGTTTTTAAATAGAGGGCAAATTTTTTCTTTATATATAGGATAATTTCCATTTTTTTTATCTTTGTTGTTTTTAGTTTTTTGTGAAAATGGATGTTATTAATGGATCTAAAAGATTGTTGTAGCAATGTCTCGTTATCCCCAAATGAATTGAACCTTCACAATGTCAAGACAGAAGTGGAGCGAAAAGTTGTTATTGCATCGCGCGTATGTGATATATTGTTAACAGCAGTTGTCGTTAGCGCTCTGGTTTTATTGTCGAGTTTAATGCTTTTAGGAATAGTCAATGTTATTCCTCTTGGAGGGTTCCTTGGATTGTTCTTTTTAGACGCTTTGCCTTTGGCTGTATCTAGTGTCGCTGTAGCTTTCCTTTTGGTTTCTGGATCATGTTTTTACTTTGTAAAGAGAAAAAAAGAAAACCTCCTTTTGGAGGAAAAAGCTCTGGCTGTTCGTGATATGGAAGCAGCGAAATCTGTGGAGGTCTGTACGAAAGAAATTTCGCTGGCAGAAGCTACTACACAGACTGGCGGGGAAGATCTTGAAGAGCGACAAGTCGATTCTAAAATTGCTTTAGAGGATGTAGCTGGGAGTCTATCAGATGAAGAGGTTTCTGTAGAGGTTTTAGATGATGTTAAAGCTCTTATGAGCAGTCAAGAAAAGTTGGATAGCGCTCTAGCTGAAAAAGCCTCTTTGATAAAAGAGCCTTTGGAGAATCCTCCTGTTCCTGGAGCAGAAGGAGGGGAAATAACCACAGCTTTGACGGGATTTTTACTAAGTTTACAACCAGAAAGTAGTATTTAGTATCTCTTGAGAAAGTCTTTGTCCATAGAGGATAGGGCTTTCTTTATTTTATCTTTTCCAGAATTCAGGTTGGCGCTTTCTTTGCTAGGAGTCTTTAGGAAAGGTTTTTCAAAGATAGAAAATGTTTTGTTTGCAAATTTTTTTGTTTAATAATTCATTTTTTTTTTTTTTTTTTTTTTTTTTTTAAATTTTTTTTTTTTTTTTTTTTTTTTTTTTTTTTAAATTTTTTTTTTTAATAATTTTTTTTTTTTTTTTTTTTTTTTTTTGTTAAGATTTTCTGAATTTTGTTTGATTGTTGGAATTATTTTTAATGGCTATTAGTAAGTACAAAAACCAGGATTTTAGTTTATCAGAAGGGAAGGAAGACGATTTTCGAAAGGTTGTAGAAAGACCGGAACACAAGTTAACAACAGCATCCCGAGTACAGAAACTATTTGTTATAGCAATAATATTTTGTAGCCTCCTTTTGTTGTCTAGTGTGGTGCTTTTAGGGGTAATAAATGTTGTTCCTTTAAGCGTAGCTTTGGAGCTTCCATTCCTGGAATTTATCCCTCTAGTTGCTATAGCAGGCGTATCTTTAGTTTCTTTGATGATTTTCTCTTTATGTCATTGCTGCCTGTCTAGGAGAGCAAGAGAGGTTGTGGTAAAAGAGCAAGGTAAAGAGGAAGAGCCTCTAGTTTCTGACATAAGTTTGAAGCCGTTGAAACGTGAAGATGAATTACAAGTTCTTTTAAGGGATCAAGAAAAAGACGGGGAAGTGGAGCGCTTAGTAGAGGGCTATCTGGAAGGATTTATGGACCTTCAAGAAGAGCTTACAGCTCCCATTACAGAGGAAATTGTTCATCCAGAGCTGGCGATGGCTCTTGTTGCTGAGGAAGGAGATGTCGCGCCCGTTGATGAAGGACTCGTCAATGTTTTCCCCAACCTTATGGAGGTGCCTGAAGCTGTCGTTGATGAAGAGCTATTAGAGGTAGACCCAGCCCCTGGAGGGATGAGTCCGGAGGAAGAGATTTCTTCTGAAACTGTAGTTTTAGAGGTTCTTCAAGGAGTCATAGATTCTGCTCTCCAAGAAGTGGAAAGGCGAGAGCTAGCCGCTATCGAGCATCAAACAACAGCTCTGGTTGAAGAAGAAATGGAGGAGGCAAAAGAGCAAGCTAAAAGTGTTTTAGAGGCTTTAAAAGAGGCTGTGGAGAGTGTCAGAAGGCAGATGGGTTTAATGGTTAGAGGAAGTGCCCAAGCTTTGGGTGGGCTTTTTCTTAGCGATGAAACCCTAGATGAAATAGCATCTCAGGAGGTACAAGAATTTTTAAAAGAAATAGAAGTCGGAGAGGAAAGAGAGGGGCTTAAACGCTCCGTAGAAAAAGAACTACACAACATAAGGAGGGCCCTTAAAATAGCCTTAGAAACCGTAGGGCGCAGAGCTGCAAAGATCCTCGAGGCTAGAAAAGAGATCCAAAGAGAGGATCGTAAGGCAGAAGATGTTTCTACAGAGTCCTCGGAAGGTGTCTCCACAGAAGTTCAGGGGCCCAAAACTGTGATGGAAGCGTTAAAAGAAGCTTGGAATACTGTAAGGGGTAAATTTTCGGGGGCTCTAGAGTCCGGTTCATCATGGGATTTCTGGAGAGTCCCCTTTTTCATGGGAGCGGAGCAACCGGAAGTTGCCATGAAAGATTTATTCGATGGGGAGCAGGAAGGTGTTTCCGAAAAAGAAGAAACTCCGGCTGCGGCTTCATTGGGTGTTAGAGAGGCTCTGAGAGAAGCTATGAGTACGGTTGCTAGAAGAGCTTCAGAGGTATTAGAAGCCAGATTTGGGCGCAGAGGGGAGGAAGAGGAAGTTTTGGAAGCTCCTATGCCAGGCGAAGAAGAAGAGGGAATGTTCTTTTTTGGAGATCTTTACGAAATTTATAAAACGGCTGAATACAAAATAAGTAGTTTGTTTGAAGAAGTGGATGCTTCTACTCCTGCAGTTGTTGCTCGGTCAGCTTCGGGCAATGTCTTTCGTTGGTTGTTATATGTTCATTTAGAGGCTAGATCCACAGCATTGCGTTCCATTTCTAATATTGAGCTTCGTTGTGGAAGGGAGTGGATCTGTATCCTATTAGGATTTGTTTCAATCAAAGAATTAGAAGAAATAGTGGAGATATACAATCAGGAGAGGTCTCTGGTAAGAGTTGAAGGGTCTGAATTCTGTAATTCCTTATATGCGAAGTGCATTAAAAAATGTCCTAAACTAATTACAGCAGAAGCGGCTTATTTTTCTTGGATTAAGGATGCTTTTCCTTATCTTGCTAAGGATGAATCTGCTGTGTTTAGATTGAAATCACTTTATAGGTTTAGTTTGTTTAATAAAATCCGTGTATTTGTAGATCTTATTTCTGAAAACGAACCAGAAGAAATGCCTCTTTTAGAAAAGATGTCGGGTTGGCAGGTTGCTGGCTTATCGAAATTGTACCTGGACATACGTAGTCTAAGTCTTATTTCGAAATATAAAAACCAGTTGTCAGATTGGGATCATTTCTGCAGACACATTTCAGAATATTGTAGGCACACAGTTTTCCGGAAGAAAGCTTACGGTAGTTTGTCTGGATTCTTGAACTTTGTACAAAAGGGGATGAATAGCGATATCTTCAAGGAAGAGGAGTTTGCTTTTGCGACTAACGAGGAGCCTACGAGCTTTTTTGATTCTCCTCGCCCCTTATGGGATATGGGGACGTTATATGAGGAGGATCCAGAGTTGCGGGACAGTATAGAGGAGGGCTTAGCTCTTCTTAGCAATTATGGATACTTGGGGGAAACATCCATCGAAGAGTTACAGGAATTTGAAAGAGTCATATTAGGCTTGAAAAAGCCCTGATAAATGTAACTTTAATGCTTTGTTTTTCCGTTAGAGAGAATTTTTAGTTTTTTTGAAATTTGTGTATAGCTTTGGCTTTAAGGTTTTTAAAATTTTTTTTGTTTTGTTAGAATCGTTCAATGATTTACTCAAAGAATGGAGTTTTTTCAATGATTAGTACCCAATGTCCAGTAGAGTTTCTTAGTTTATTTAGAACGCAAGAAGGTGTTCAGAAAAGTCTAGATGAAAAAATAGAAATAGCAACTCGTATGAAGTCTCTGTTTGCTAAAGCAGTACAAGGTTTAGGCGCGGCTCTTTTGGTTTCATTGGTTCTCGTAGGGCTGTCGACTATAGCTTCTATTTCTACAGGGCTGAACGTGGCTCTTCTTGTCATAGCTAGCGCCTTGTTAATAGGATTCGTGGCTTCCAGTGCTGGTCACAGTCTTATTAGTAAAAAACAAAAAAGCTTTTTGGAAGAAAAAAAATTGGAAGTGGAAGAGGAGGCAAAGCTAGCGCTTGAAAGAGCTGTTGAAAAAGCTTCTAAGCTCAAATTGGAAGAGCCTTCGGGGGATGAGAGAGAAGTTGAAAAGGAAGAGCATTCTGTACGAACCTCAGAATCTCCTGAAGAATCTGTTGCTGAAGAAGAACTTCAAGAAGGTGCGTTTACGACTTCAGAAAGCGGAGGAGAGGAGGAGGTTTCGGAAGTAAAAGTGGCGGAAGCGAATGAGACTTCGGAAGCAAGAGACTCTACTGGAGGAGACGAAGTAGACGGTATCAAGGCGAGGAGCGCTTCTCAGCTTGAAGAAGAGGTTCAAGTTAACGAAACGGAAGGGGGAGAAGAATTAGAAGCTGTGTCGACTAAAAAAGAGCCTGTTCTTGGAGAGAAAAATCTAATTGAAGCTTTACAGGAAGCCGTAGAGTCGATGAAGAACTTGGCAGTTTTATTCAAGGAAATGTTAGCTGGTGGGATTAGCGAAAGCCCTGTACCGCTTTTAACAAGTAGTCTCGAGGTGGAAGAAGAAACTCTAGGCGGAGGAGAGGAGGAGAAGAAGGTTGCTGATGTTGATGGGCAATCTGGTGCTGAGCCTGGGAAGGAGGAAGCCGAAACAAGCGGTGCAACATCCTAGGGGAGGGAAGCTTTTTTGTGACTGGCGTTTATTAAGAGAGTCTGCAAATGTAGGCTCTCTTTTTTTATTTTTTCTTTTCGTTTTTTCTAAATTGTGAAGATAAATAGTTTATTTAAAAATTTTATTATGTATAGTTCTTCCGATTTTCAAAAGAATTTAGATTGTTGAAAAGTTTTGAGATGCATCTGTTCCTTTGACGTGAATAAATTAATCAACTTTGAAAGCCAACAGGTCTAGATGTTAGATGAGTTAAAGTGTTTCTAGTAAAGGGTTTTTGATATTTTTGTGCAGATGATGTACTCTCTCCGGCTTTTGTAAACAGAAGTATGTGAAACGTCTTTTTAAACATAGGGAAGATTATCTTGGTTTAGAATGGCCTGAGCGGTCTTTTTAGACGTATCGGGAGTTTTTCTCTTCTTTTTGAAAGAAGGGTGTCGGAAGTTTCCTACACAGGCTTTATAAGATAGGCTGGAGTAAATAGCTTAAGATTTTTGTGAGTTTTTTAGTCGGGAGGTAAATCTCCTATGGATTTTTTGGTGTTAAAAGTTGGGTTTTAGAGAATGACTGGTGTGGTTTCTAGTGTTAGTAATGTAGATAAAGAGGTTATTTGTACGTGGAACGAAAAGGCTAGGGCTATAGGGAGTAAGTTATTTTTCTTAGAGGGAGCAAGAGCTCTCGTTATTTCTTGTTTGGTCCTCAGCTCCCTGATATTGATCCCTGCGTTGGTGTTTGGTGTGGTAAATGCTGTTATAGGGGTTCCTTTGGGGCTTTCTATTTTGTTGACTATAGGTATTTCTGGTTTACTACTAGCTGTCTCTGTTAAAGGGGCGGCACTCTTAGAAAAACAAATCGAAACAGTTCTCCATGACGGTATAGAGAGGCAGCGTAAATCCTGGCAGCCATACGTAAAAGAAGATATTCTAGATGTTTATGGGCGTCTTTCTTTCCAGGATCCTGCTTTTGTTGCTAAGGATATTATAGAGGCGACAGCTCCAGAGTTTTGGGAATACGACACTGGTGTGCACCCTGAAAGTGAATATCAGGGTGCAAATGGAATCTATATGCGTTGTAAGAAAGAGTATAGTTTCGCTTTGTTAGGTTTTTTAACATGGAAAGAAATTCTGGACTTGGCTGTTCTATGTGATCGAGAGAAAAAAGAGTGGAAAAACCAGGGAGGAAATATTGATCGGGCCTTTTACAACGAGCTGTACATCAAGTGTATCAAGCAATACCCTAAGCTTGTGGCTGCAGAAGCAGCGTTTTTTGCTTGGATGCAGGAAGCTTTCCCTTATCTTTTAAATGCAAGAGCATCGATATTCTTTGACGTTTGGTCGTATAGGTCTGCTCTTTTCGATCGGATAATATTTTTCTCGGGTAATAACCAATTCACTATTTCTAGGAAGACTATTAGCTTTTTGGAAAAACTCTCTGGTTTCGGGGCTCTTAGTTTGTCTAATTTTCTATTTTCTCCAGATTCCTTGAATGCTATCACTGCTTGCCAAGGAGAACGTTGGGGTTGGGATCTCTTTTGTAAAAGAGTTACTGAATATTGCTCAAAAACTGTTGTTTATAAAAAAGTCTTCGGGAATTTGGAAAGTTTTATAGAGTTCATGGAAAAAGGTGCCGCCAGTAGTTTTCTACAGGAGCAGCCGGATCCTTTCTATTATGAAAAAGCTGAAAAGAACTTCTTTGTCTCTCCAAATGCTTTGTGGGAGATAGGCAGTGCTTGTGAACGAGATGCTGAGCTTAGGGCTAGGATAGAAGAAGGTTTAGATAGCTTGGACAGCTGTGGGTATTTGGGAGAGCATCCTGTCGAAGAGATAAAACGATTAGAGAGAATAATCTTAGGCATAGAAAGGCCGTAGAGGGAAGAAGGTTTCTAAGAGCTCTTAAGAGCTATTCATTATTGAGTTTTATTAAACAACATTGATGAGGTTGTTTAATAAAACTTTTCTTATAAAAGCGATATAATTTCATTTTTTTTTTTTTTTTTTTTTGTTAGATTTTTTGTTTTTAAGAGAAAGGGGAGCAGGGAATCTAATAATAATGTGGAGAGTAGGGGAGTCTTTTTCTGGGTTGGTGGGAGGAAGAGCCAGAGAAGTAGAGGTTGTAGAAGAGGCTGTAAGGGAAGAGTTAGAGAGAGCCTCGCGCGTTAAGAGTATAAGTTGCAAAGCACTGGTCATAAATGTGCTGATTTTTTCATTAGCGCTAGCGTTAGGGATAGTTAACGCTATGTCAATGAGCGCAGTTATAGGGATGTCATTTTTAGAGTTTGTCCCGATCATTTCGTTGATAATCCTATCAGGAAGTTTGTTGTTATTTGCTGCGACGAGTCTTTTTTTAGCAAAAAAGATCGAGCAACATTTTGCTTGTATGGAAGAGCAGGTTATAGCGCTGAAGGTTGAAGAGGAAGAGCGTTTAGAGGCTGAGAGGAGAGAAGAGGAAGTTCGAAAGGAAGAAGAGAGAGGCTTAGAAGAGATTAGAAGGCAAGAGAAAGCTAGAGAGGAGCCTACAGAGAAGGAGATTATAAGGGTAGAGAAAAGATCTTTTTTAGAGAAAATTCCAGGCGTAGGTAGTTTTGTAGAGGAGTGGGTAAAGGAAAGTTTTCGTTCGTGTGCGTATGTTAAGAAGGAGGTTAGGGAGCAGGAGGTAGGAGTTTTAGAACAGGCAAAATATGTATCGCCTTCTTTTGCTGCCAAGGAATTTGCTAGGGTGACAGAGTTTTGGCCGCAGGGAGATAAGCCAGAGATACAGTTTAAGGAGGGAGATAGAGCTGCGGAGGAGCGAAGCAAAAGAGAATTAATGTTTATATTACTAGGCTTTTTAAGCTTTGAGCAGCTGGAAGATATTAATAAGATGTATCAAGAAGGGCGTAGAGGGAAAGTTGGAGATAATGTTTGGCTGAATGAGTTGTATGCTAAATGCATAAAGAAGTATCCGAAGTTGGTAGCTGCGGAGGCCGCATATTTTGCGTGGATAAAGAGTAGTTTTCCTTATCTGCTAGTTTCTAGCCACGCAGTGTTTCATGAGCGCGGAAATTATCGAGCCGCTATTTTTCTCTACTTGGATCGTTTTCTTAGAAATTCTAGAGGGTCAGAGAATAAGAAAGCGCTATCGTTTTTGGAGAAGTTTGCAGGATTTGTTCCTGCATGTTTTGCGGTATTTCAAACAGCGCCGTGGACAATGGGATTGTCCGTGTGTCCTCATGATGTGGGCTGGGATTGGAGTAGTTACTGCCGTAATGTGACAGAGTTTTGTAAATGGAAAGTGCTGGAAAAAAGAGCTTTTGGTGACGGAGAAGCTTTGCGTAGGTTTATAGAGGAAGAAAGAGAAGAGATTGTGAGGGGAGGATCCGAAATCTATTTGAACGGGAAAGACGCTACGTTTGGTCGACAAGTTGATTGTGATTTTTCAGAAAAACCAAGAGCGCTATGGGATATGGCTTCTCTATGTAACAAAGACAAAGAGCTGCGAGAGAAGATAGAAGAAGGTTTGAGAGCGTTGTCTGGTTGCGGCTATCTAGGAGAAGAATCCGTAGAGGAGATTCAGGCGTTTGAGAAAGAGATCTTGGGTCTTAAAGAGTCTGTGGAGGGGAAATGGTAGTACCCTCCGTAGTAGAGAATAAAGAAAGTTTAGGAATAAATCGTAGAGAGACAGAAGTAAGGTCAGCGCCTGTTTTTCGCATTAGAGAGCTTGTTTTGGGCATAATAATTTGTCTAGTGACGACGGTGCCTCTATTTCTCTTTGAAGTGATGGGATCGTCATTAACTTTTTCCCACTACTTGTTGGGGCTGAGCATAGTTTCTATTGTGAGTTTTGTGGCGTTATGTGCGGGAATGTTTTTCGTATACAAGAGAGCTTTTAAAGAAGATGTTTTGTGGAAGAGGATAGGTGCTCTTCAAGAGATGAGCAAAGAGAGAAGCATTAAGAAGCGAGAGCGTGAGGAGATTGTCGTTGAGGAGAGAAAACATCCAGACAAAGAAGTTATTGTGGAGGAGGTAGAGTCGCCCTTTCTTTCAGAGTCTTCTAGGGACATTTTAACGGCTCTTTTTGGGAAACAAGATAGTGATGGACAATTGTTTATGGATTTTGCTCGTTATATCTTGAAGGAGAATATTTCTTTGAAGAAGAGATCTGTGAGCTCTTTAAAGAAAGGAAGATAAAAAGGTTGTAGGGATTTGTTGTGGTTGATTGTTCTAATTTTTGTTTTGCTAAAAACAAGGAATTTTTTGACCAGACAGGTGTAGAACGAGTACTTACAAATAAACGATTTTCTGGAAGTGCATCGGCTTCTTCTCTAACAAAAGTATTCCTTGTTAGCGTCTCGGCTAGTTTAACTATCATTGTTTCAATATTGATATTTGGTGTTTTAAATGCTTTGTCTTTTGGAATAGTTGACTCTTTGAGCGGAGGGCTTCCGTTAGAAGCTTCCGTTATCCTTGGAGTGTCTCTAGTTATATTAATGCTCTCTGTTCTAGGTATTATTTATTTAAAAGAAGGTGTCTCCCAGAAGTTGTTTTTCAGAAGGTTTACGCTTGGATTGGCAACGGAAAAAGATCGAGAGCAGGTTTGTGATTTGTTTGATAAATCGCTCCATATTAAAGATTCTGTAAAGAAATCTGTACTGGCTATAGAAGAAAGGCTTATTTGTTTGAGTCCAGAGTTAACAGCTCAAGCTATTTCTAAAGTTCATCATTATTGGCCCACTGATGGTAAGGTAGAGTACTTGTATAGAGAATCTGCAGATCTTGGTGTGAAACAAAGAGGAGAGCGAGAGCGTATGATAATCCTTTTGGGTTTTCTTACGCGATTAGAGCTTAGTGAGCTATGTTCTCTTTTGGATGGTGAGAATGTTTCACTAGATCCAGAGTGTTGTCGAGTCTTATATGCGAAGTTTATAAAAATGTATCCACAACTAGTTGCGGCGGAGGTGGCTTTTTTTGTATGGCTGAAGAAAGCTTTCCCGTACCAGTTTCAGGCTAGTGCGGCATGTTTTGTATCAGCTTCTGAGTACAGGAAGAGTTTTTTTGAAAACCTAAGAGCTTTTGTTCGCCGATTTGGGAATAAAGACATACATAATTTGTTTGATAGATTTTCAGGCTTAATTCCAGCTTGTTTGGCGGTGTTTCAAACATTCCCGCATACTCAAGGGATGTTAGTGTGTCCCGAAAATGAGGGGTGGGACTGGAATTTCTATTGTGAGAAAGTTTGTGAGCTTTGTCGAGAAACAGTTTTTTACGGTAAAGCTTTTGGTGATGCTGAAGTGTTGCGAGATTTTGTAAGACGAGGGTCAAAGAGTCTTTCATTTAAACAAGCGCCCATACAGTTTTCTTATGGACGGTGGGATAGAGATTTTTTCGATGAACCAGAATCTTTATGGGATCTAGGAGTGTTGTGCAAGGAAGACCCTGAGCTTGCCTTGAGAGTCGAGGAGGGGTTATGTTTTTTGAATCGTTGTGGCTATCTTGGTGGTTACTTTGTGGAGGATTTAAAAGAGTTTGAAAGGAAGGTTTTGGGAATAAAAAAGGATAACTAGTTTGGCTTGCTAAATTGCGGGTTAGTCTTTGAGACTAAGTGTTTTGTGTGTCCTTCTTATTAAAATTAGTGGCTGGATTTTTCTTTTAATAATAAGAAAGTTTTTTCTCGTTATTTATTTATTTATTTTTTTTTTTTTTTTTTGTTAAAATATTTTGTTTCTTTCGCTTCTTTTTTTGGTTGGTTTGTATGATTCATGAAAGCTTCTTGTCGGAAAAATCTTGTGAACAAAACGTTGTAGATATTGAAAAAACCCGAAGGGAAATAAGTTCAAGACTGTTTAGATTAGAGGTAATCAGGGATCTGGCATTGCTGCTTATATTTTTTTGTGCAGCAGCTGTTTTCGTAAGCGTTATCGCTAGTTCTTTTTTGAGTGTGATATTTTCAACAGTTTTGTTAGTTGCTAGCATTTCTGTGAGCATTGTTATGATTAAGTATGCGCCCGATTTTATCGTAGATTTTGCAAAGGAGTATCCCAAACAGCAGGAAGTCTCTGGGGATGTCCAAAGAAAATATCCGGAGCAACCGTCAAGACTTATTGATCTTAGAGAAAAGCTTCCTGAGTATTCTTTAGAATCTAGAATGGAAAGAGAGGCAGGGACGAAGGATTCTTTTGTGTGTCCTTATATTAAGAAGCAGGTTTGGGAAGCCCTCTCTCCAGAAGAGAGAAATGTTATTATTAGACCCTCCTCTGTAATGGAGGAGATTTTATACATACGTGCGTATTGGCCTTCTGGATTTAAGGAGGAGCACGAAAAAAGTAGTGGAGTGGCGCCTAGTTTTCGGTGTGAAAGAGAGTTATTATTTGTTCTTTTAGGTTTTTTTTCCGTAGAAGAGCTGTTAGATTTAAGAGCTTTTTGTAAAGAGTTTCAATCAAAAAATACTAGTGTAATAAATGAGGAAACCTCCTCAAAATGCTACGCTGAATGCATCAAGAAGTATCCACAACTAGTTGCAGCAGAGGCCGCATATTTGTCTTGGCTCAAGGAGAGTTATTCTTACTTGGGTGATGTTAAATCTTCGATTTTTAGGAGTAGTAGTTGGTATAGATCAGCTTTTATAAATCGTCTGATTTTTGGTTCTTCAATATTTGAAGGGATGGAAAAAATCCGAAAAGTTGCAACGGTTTTAGCTAAACTATCAGGGTGGGGGCCAGCGTGTTTGGCCAGCTTGAAGATAGAAAAAGAGGCGCTTGATACTTTAAAGGCTTTCTTGGAAAAGAATAAGGAAAGCGACAACTGGGAGTTTTTTCAATCCAAAGTTTCTGAGTTTAACGCCCACGCAGTTTTCCACAAAAATGCTCTAGGAGATTTAGGATGTTTTGCTGAGTTTGTGGAAAAAGGAAAGCAAAGTTCTTGTTTCCAAGGGGAGGCTACAGAATTTACTTTTGAAAAATCTGATAAGAATTTCTTTTCTTCTCCAGGGGGGTTATGGGAAATGCATGCGTTTTGTGAGCAGGATGCAGAATTGGCAGCAAAAATCGAGGAAGGTTTGTCCAGCCTATCTCAAGCAGGATATGTGGGTGCGCAAACTATCGAGGAGCTTCAGAATTTTGAAAGAATAGTTCTGGGGTTAACATCATCTTCTCCAGAATAGTCTGATGAGTCTAAAGACCGAGACGATTAGGTTTTGGTTTTTTAAAAAATAGATTCAAGGTTGGGTCAACTATTTTGGGTGTGTCTTTCATTAGAAATCCGGATACATCTAGTGTGTGTATTTGTTCATGGTTCAATATTTGGCTTTGATGAGTAGGGCTACAGTTTCCCAAGAACGACAGAAAAAGGAAGTTCTTTTTTGGGGGGGTTAACATTTTGTGTACAAGTTAAATAAAATCTCGAGCTAACGACCAAAGCTTCAAATAACTCTTTCCTTTTGTAGAATGCTCTTAATTTTTGTATTGCACCAGTTTATTATACCCTCAATTTTTGAAGCCCTGTTTAGAAAACGGATTTCCATTAGTAGATTATTTTAGGTTTGAAGCGATTTATTTTTTTCGTAATGAGGAATCTTTGGTGGTAGGTTTTTTTGATCAAAGGCGTTTGATTTTTAGGGTGCTGTTATTTAACGATTAAGAGGTTCGTCTTTTTTGTCTTCTTTGTTAAGATTTCTTTGCTTTTATGTTTTGGGGAGATCTAGAGAGTATGAGTACTGACATAAGCCCTTCGGTTTGTCCTGAACAATCTTATTTGGAAAAGACAGAGGATTTGGGATTGATTAACAGTCAAAAGACGTTGAATCTTCTGCGGAGGTTAAGTTTATGTGGCGTGGGATTTAGTTTTTTAGCCTTAACTTTTGGAATAGGAGGAGTTGTCAATGCTCTTTTATCCAATATTATCGTGGGCCCCTCTTTAGTCGTTTTTGTCGTGGTTTTTTCTGCGTTGTTATTGATCTCTATCTTTGGAATGATTTTCGTTGATGAACAGTTTGTTGAATTTTTAACTCGTGAAGAAGAGGTCGTTGTCAAAGAGGAGCCTGAGGAGAAACTCATTCTCCTAGAAGAGAAAAAAACGGAAGAATTGCCCGAAGAATTTCAAGAAGAGGTTTTGTCTGAATGTCCTTACGTAAAGAAGGGAGTTTGGAATATCTTAGAGGATTTTGAGAAACTATACTATCAATCCCCCCTAGCTTGTGCAGAAGTTATAGCGGGAGAGAGTGTGTCCTGGGCTAGCTTTGTTCAGGAAGAATTTTTGGGTCAAAGTAGAGTAGAAGGAGCGGTTAGTCGACGATCTCAAAGAGAGCTAGCGTTTGTTTTTCTCGGTTTTTTGACTTGGGATGAGTTGAAAGGAATTAGTAATTTATGGGAAGCGGCCGAAGCCAAAGGGACGTATGATTTGGATGAGTTATACGCTAAATGTATCAAAAAGTATCCGAGGATAATAGCTGCTGAAGGTGCTTATTTTTCATGGATTGGAAGTAGTTTCCCGTATTTGGGTAATGCTAGGTCTGCGATCTTTCAGGATGCGTTTAAATACAAAATGAGCTTTTTTCTTCGATTAAGCTATTTTGTTAAAAGTTGTCCTGAAGAAAGCAAGAAATTTGTTCCCCTGACAAGATGTCTTTCTGGATTAGCTCCAGCGTGTTTAGCCAGCTTAGAATTGGGTCATGTTTCAGCTTCTGATATTTGTAAACTGCGTCGAGAAAAGTTATGGAGCTGGGAGTTTTTCTGTCAGAAAGTATCGGAATTTTGCAGAGAATCTGTGTTTTATGAAAATACTTTTGGTAATTGGGAAAGTTTTCTGAAGTTTGTAGAGGAAGGTTCAGAAGTATTTTCTAGTGAAAAGAAGTTTGCCTTTGATTACCAAAGAGAAGAAGAAAACTTTTTCTCCACGCCACTTTCTTTATGGGATTTGTTTACCATATGTGAAGAGGATGGCGATCTCTTGGATAAAATTGATGAAGGGTTAATGGCTCTTCAAGAATTTGGATATCTAGGAAACATGACCGTCGGAGAAATTCAAAATTTGGAATTAATAATCCTGGGACTAAAGTAAGGTTAGTAAAGATCCTTTGTTGCGTCTGCTGAAAAGAATTGTGGCAAGGTTTTTACGTCTGAAAGAGAACATCCTAGACTAAAAGTTTTTAAAAAGGCTTTTTCTTTTTCTTTTATTGTTGTTAACCTACCCGATCTTATTCGGGTGAGGTGTCCTTTGATCGATAGTTTCTGTAGAAGTAGAGCAGGGCTAACTCGTCTTTTGGATGAGGGTTCTTTGATGGATCTTCAAGAAGGAGAGGGCGTCCTACAGAAAAAAATAGCTGCGTCGGAGTGTGCTAGGAAGATTGTTTTCGTTGGCATAGCGGTGTCTGCTGCTATGGTTTTTGAAAGGATCGTGTCCCTTGGGCTTGGAATATCATTGCTAGGAATAGGTGGTCCTGAAATACTTGTGGCTTCTCTAGCGTTGCTTATCACATTTTTGCTGATTTTTATCGTTGTTTCTTTCCACTTGTCGGCCTATAGGTCTGGGTTAGTAGCTCTTGAACAAAAATTATTGCAGCTTCAGAAAAAAAGATCGGAAGAGCCTGTCCCGGTTGCTCCACTTGTCACTCCAATAGAATCCAAGATAACTTTGGGGAAGGCTTTCTCATATATTAGTCCCTCAGTGATGGAAAGCCTATCGAACATAGACAAGGTTTTGTTCCAAGATCCGCTAAAAGTAGTCGCATCTATAACGCAAGTTCAAAAGATATGGCTTCCTTTGATTGATCTGGAGGTGCGTTATAGCGGACATGTTGAAGAGGCTATAAAAACTCGTTGTTCAAAGGAGTTTTCTTACATTTTGTTGGGCTTTCTTTCTATCGATCAGCTTAGAGATATAGATAGTAAATATGAGAAGGTGAGAGGAAGAAAGGCAGAAAAGCGAGAGCAACAGCTGTTGTATGCCGAGTGTATTAAGAAGTATCCTCAGCTGATAGTTGCTGAAGCAGCTTATTTCATGTGGTTGAGGGAGAGCTATCCTTACTTGGGAAGGGCTTCTGAGTCGATTTTTAGAAGGCCTTCGGATTATATATCGGAAAGGCCTCGTTGGCTACAGGACCTTCTTAGTCTATTTTCTTCTAACGATAAGGAAATAATGCTCTGGTTGCAAAAATTTTCTGGATGGGGGCCTGTTTGCTTAGCAAGTTTCCGTAATACTTTTGGAGATGGGAAGCTTTTGCAGGCGTGTAGGGAGAGATTAGATTGGGGTGCTTTTTGCAAACAGGTTTCTGAGTTTTGTCGGTTGGCAATTTTTCGAAAAGGAATCCTAGGGGATTGGAAAAGCTTTATGGAGTACATCTCTAACAGAGAGAAAAGTAATTGGTTGACCAAGGATACTGTAGAGTTTGTTTGTTCTGAAGAAGACGAAGACTTTTTCGATTCTCCGAGATCTTTGTGGGATATGCAGGAGCTTGTAGATCAAGATCCAGAGTTGGCGGCAAAAATCGAAGAAGGCTTATCGATGCTTTCTGATGCGGGATATCTTGGAAGCTGGTCCATAGGAAGGATTCAGAGTTTTGAAAAAACCATTCTAGGGTTATCTCAACAAGAGAGTTAGTTAGAAGTTCTAGAATGTATTCTAATGGGAGTAGTATCTCTGTGTTGTTTTCTTTCTTTAGGGAACAGCTTGAGTGTTCCCTTTTCTTGTGAGTTACTTTCCAGTTTATTGCATCCGGAAGGATGTTTTCTATACCTGTTTATGGAGCGTGGTTTTGCTCTAATAAATAGTTTCTAGAATTCTTTTATAGAACTAAATAATTTCATTTTTTTTTTTTTTTTTTTTTGTTAGCATATTTAGTTTTCGTTTGTTTGTGAGGCTTGTTGATTGATTTCTTTTGATAAAGCAAATCCTTTGACTCTTTCTGTGTCTAAAGATGGTTTTCAAGAAATGAATTTTATGACCGATGAAAGAAGTTATAGGATGGCTCGATTGGGATTGGCCAAAGCGATCTTTGTTGGCCTTCTTGTGTCTTGTGGGCTGGTTCTGTCTTGGGGAGTTATAAATATAGGAGTGTTGGGGCTTGGGATCAACTTGCCGCACATGGTATTTATGGGAGTGATGCTAATGCTTTTAGCATCCTCTGTTATTGGAATCAGTATCGTAGCTCGCTTTCAGAAAAGTTTTGCTACTCCCAAGATCTCCACTGAGGACAGAGGAATTCAGTCTGAGATAGCTCAAGAGGTGGTTGCAGAAGAAGATTTAGGCTCTGAGTTTTCTTTAGAGGAGGAGTTCCAAAGAAAAGTTTTTTTATCTACCGAGGAATCATTAAAAATTCTTTCTGAAATTGAGGCTGAAAGAGATTTTAAAAAGAAAATCGATCTAGCCTCTCAGGTTGCATTGGGAGGCGGCTTTTTGAAAAAAGAAGTCTTAGACAACTTTGAATTTTTCTCTGACGAAATGAAGTTGGCGGTAGCCTTCCCGCAATATGCTCAATGTAAGCTTCATCACAAGCGTATCTCATTAAGTGGGTATAGTTCTCTCGAGGGGTGGATAGCTAAAGATGTTAAACGGTTATTTTCGAGAGAGAAGCAGGCTCGTGCTGAAGAATTTTTTGATAGAGAGGTTTTTCCGCAAAGATTTTTTTTAGAGTTAATATCCGTAAGCCTGGGCTTTTTTTGTTTATATGAACTTGATTTATTGAGGGAGTTTGTTTGCCAAAAAGTTGCTGACAGAGAGCTGAGTGAGGGGTTTTGTAATCAGTTATACTCCGAATTAATAGTTCGGTTTCCCAAAGTAGTTGCTGTAGAAGCGGTCTTTCTAAACTGGCTGAAGGAGTTATTTCCCCACATTCCGTCTTGCGAACAATTTAAGCATTACCGTCTGTTTTTATTAAATGGTTTTGTTCGATTTTCCGAATTTCCTAGGAACGCAGTGATTAAGTTTTTGGATAAATTCTCCGGGGTTCTTCCTGCCTGCGTCCTTCTATTTCATGACAACGGGATAACGGATTTTGATGGGGTAGAGAATCTTTCTTGGGAAGAGTTTGTCCAAAAAGCTATGACTTACTTTAGAAGAGCTCGTTCTTTCAAGGAATATGAGGAAAACTTTGGTTGGTTTTCTTCATTTCTAGAGTATGGAGAGGCCATTTTCTGCGGAGGTCAAGTAAGCATTCCTTTCCGTAAGGGAGAGTCAAATTTTGTGGAAAGGCCGTATCCCTTATGGAATTTAGGGGCTTTAGTAGCAAGGGACAAAAGGCTCCAGAGTAAAATTAAGGAGGGATTAAGAGTTTTAGGAGAGATCGAGTGTCTTGGAGGAGAGGTTGATGAATTGATAGCCTTAGAACTCACGGTTCTGGGATTAGATAAAAGCTTTTGGGAGTGAACGTGTTTTTAGTTGATAAAAAAACAGCATCATTTCCTTTAAGTAACGCTAATGCTTTGGAAGTTCAAGGAGGAAGTCAACAGCTGGGAGCCACTTTGCGCAGTAATTCTATATTGAAAAATGTCCTTTTCTTTGGGTTAAGCATTTTTAGCTGTTGTATTTTCTTAGGCTTGACGTTGGGGGTGGCGAATGTTTTTTCTTCATTTTTTTTCCCTTCTGTCCCGATTTTCACCCTGCTAGAGATTGTCTGCGGCGCATTCTTTTTTTTGTTGTTTTTCTCCTTGGGGTTCTTTCGGATTAGTGAGAGCACAAGCTGTTCAAAGATTATTCTGGAAAGCTCGAAATTAAGAGATAAAACTGTTCAAACAGTTGGAGAAGGACCGGAATGTTTGGTGAGCATCGAAAGCATAATAGAATCTCAAGGGGAGATAGAAAATGTTCCCAGAGTTGGCTCAAGTGCGAAGCTGTGGATAAATGAACGTTTCCAGGCCTCTAGGCATATAAAGAAAAACTTCAAGGATAAGATTGTAGATGTATCTGTTCAGATAAAGTGTTTGTTTCCAGCAAAGACTGCCGAGGCTATTGCTAAAGAACGCTCTCAGTGGCCTCATACCTTTAAAGTAGAATATTTATACAGAAATCAACCAGAAAAAGGTGTTGAAGTTCGGTGCAGAAGAGAGTGGCAGTTTATTTTGCTTGGTTTCTTTTCTTTTGAAGAAATTCAGGCTCTCAGTTCTATTTATCAGGAAGAGCTTAAACTATCAGGTGCTACAGGGGTTGACCTCCATTTATTGTATGCCAAGTGCTTAAAGGTATATCCCAAGTTAATTGCTGCTGAAGCTGCATATTTGGCCTGGATTCGCGAAGCTTTCCCCTATTTGTCCAATGCTAGTTCATCGTTGTTTCAGGATTCTGACAATTATAGGAGGGCGTTTTTTGATAGTTTTCAGCAAATCTCGAGTTTGGAATTGCATGGATCAAGTCGTCGGGTTTTAGCGTGGCTAGAGCGGTTTACAGGCTGGATACCAGCTTGTTTATCTGTTTTTCAGACTAACCCCCTATCCGAAGGAATGTTGGTGTGCCCCCAGAATATTGAATGGGATTGGGACTTCTATTGTACAAAGGTGGCAGCGTTTTGTAGACAGACAGTCTTTATAAAACCAGCCTTTGGAGAAGCCTCAGATTTGTTGGATTTTGTTTTTAACGGTACTCCAGAAGAACAGCTTTATAAGCAGGGATTTTATTTTGATTATGATGAAGGGAGAGATTTTTTCTATCTGCCCGTGTCTTTATGGAAAATAGGGCTGTTTTGTGACAAAGATTCGGAGCTTAGAGATAAAGTAGAGGAAGGCCTGGCGTTATTGAGTGAAAGCGGCGTTTTTGGTCGCTTATCTCTCGAGGATGTGCAGGCTATGGAACGAAAAATTTTGGGATTAAGATAAAGGTTGAGCTTGTCGATAGAAGGTAACGGTATAAATGCTATTGATTTTTACAATAGCAGCGTTTTGTCAGATCTAAGAGTTTTTGAGAAAGGTATAAACCAAAAACTATTGAAAGTTAGAACAGAAAAAAAGTGTTGGATAGTTATAGGTGTTTTAAGTGCTTTGATTTTTGTTTTGATTGTGACATTGGGCGTGGTTAATGTTCTTGTTTTCTTCCCGTCATTAAATTCTCTTCTAAGGAATGTGCCTCTTGTGACAGTAGCTTCTTTGGCTGCCTTCTGTTTTCTTATTGACCTTCTGTTACTTTTAAAGTGTAACGAGCGTTTACATTTATTTTGTCAGTTCCAAACTGAGGCAAAAAACATAGAAAGAGAGTCCAGGGTTTTTCTTGAAAAGGTTTGGAGCGAGAAGATCTCTCTTGAAGAGAAAAACAAAAAGGATTCCGAAGAAGCATTTCTGGCTTCAATAGAGAGCAAAAAGGCTGAAGGGGCTTTTCTGAAGGAAGCCCATAAAGTGGAACAGTTAGATGCCTGGATTGTAGATAACTTTCGTCATGCCTCTTTTATAAAGGAAGAGTTTCGCGAGTTGGCGTTAGATGCGCCTACGCTGTCAAGATGGTTATTTCCAGCAACTATGGCAAAAACTATTTCTACAGAAGGAGTCTTATGGCCTTTTGAGGCTAAAGTAGAAGCTTTGTATGAACATAACGTGGGTGCGGGAGCATACTGTCGCAGTCAAAGAGAGTTGTTTTTTATTTTATTGGGTTTTTTTTCAAGGAATGAGTTTGAGAGTATAAATGATATTTACCAGGGGGAATGGAGAAATTCCGAACAAATAGATTCTCATTTTTACAATCGTGTTTATGCAAGGTGTATCAAAGTGCATCCAAAAATTGTGGCTGCTGAAGCCGCCTACTTTTTTTGGATCAAACAAAGTTTCCCGTATTTAGGTAAAATAACCTGCTCCATATTTAGTTCGAGTCTATACCAGAGTACATTTTTCTCTTGTGTGACAGATTTTGTTAAGAATCCTCTTTATGGAGGGAGGGATCGAGTTTTTTATTGGATAGAGAAGCTTTCTGGTTGGATACCAGCTTGTTTATCTGTTTTGCAAACAGATCCCTTAACTAAAGGGATCTTATCCTGCCCGGAGAAAGTGGATTGGAATTGGGAGTTTTTTTGCAAGAAAGTCTCCGAGTTTTGTCGAGAAGCAGTTTTTTACGGTAGAGCTTTTGGTGATGCGCAATCCTTGTTGGACTTTGTTGAAAATGGACAACATAGTTCTAAGTTTCAGGAAGAAAGGTTGTCGTTTATTTATGAAGAAAGTGCTCATGACTTTTTTGAGCTTCCCAACTCTTTATGGGATATAGGAAAGCTTTGTGAGAGTGATTCAGAATTGATGTCGAAGGTAGAAGAAGGATTAGACAGTCTCTATGACAG
This sequence comes from Chlamydiifrater phoenicopteri, assembly GCF_902807005.1. NCBI lineage: Bacteria > Pseudomonadati > Chlamydiota > Chlamydiia > Chlamydiales > Chlamydiaceae > Chlamydiifrater > Chlamydiifrater phoenicopteri. The sequence continues at coordinate 607,858 of NZ_LR777658.1, read as the reverse complement.
TGGTTATGTAGGGAATAGTCCTGTAGAAGAAATGAAAGAGTTTGAGCGGATGATTTTGGGTGTTAAGAGGAAAAGAGTTTAGCAATGAGGATTAACGGCGATTCTGTTCAGGAAACAAATAAAACGTTGGGAAACAGCTCCAGAGATGATTTAAGTGTTTTATCATTGAAAGTACGAGCCATTGTTTTTGGCATATTGACAAGCTTGTTGGCGGTTGTGCCTCTCGTCGTCATGGAATTGACAAGCATGTATATTCCCATGACTTCCTTCATTGTTGTAGCCTTCATGCTTTCTTTAGTTAGTATTACCATCCTATTTTTGGGGTTAAGTATCTTTAGGGGATGGTTGGCTCAGGCCTGTACTAGGGAGAGAATGGAGAGTGAAAAGGTTTTGCAAAGTTCTAGAGAAAATTTTTTAGACAAAGAAAAGTTGAAGCTTTTGTCTCAACGAGAGGTTTCTGAAGGAGTGATGAGAGAAGGCTTTATTGAAGAGGAGAGGTTTTTATCAGAAGGAACTAGGAAGTTTTTGTCGGAAATGTTGTTTGTTGGGGATGAAATTGGTGATCAAACCCTTTTAGTTTCGATGTTTTCATCCATTATCCAGCAAGCGGGCTTTGTTAAAAGATGGGTTAGATCAAAGGTTGCAGATCTTTCTAACCAAATGAAAGTCTATTTAAGTTTTCCACACACGGCTTCGTTAAAACTAAACAATGTAACTTCAGCTTTTCAAAACAATTTCTTAGAGATTCCTTTGGCTGAAGAGTTTAAAGAGGTAACCCAAGAGATAGTTGAGTATAAACCATCAAAAAGTATTACATCTTTTTTCAAAAAATCACCTAGGATAGAGATTGATGAAATACCAACAACAACTTTTAAAAAGGTAGAGTTAAGAGCCTCAGAGTTGTTAGTGGAGTCTCTGACTATAGGGTTTTCTGTTTTATCTTCTCAGTCTGGAAAATCGACGAAAACTAAAGCTCGTGTTGCCTCCAAGAGGGCAGAGAGTGGTGATAAACCTGTCCAAGAGCCCTCGGAGGGGGTGATTGCATTAGGGGGGGCTAGTATAGAAAAGACTAGCTTCTCAGAGGTTTTTCAAGCCAGGTTTTGTCGGGAACTGTTCTTCATTATGCTTGGATATTTTTCCCTAGAAGAGATAAAAAATATAGGGCGGTTACTTTCAAAGAAAATAACACCCAACACAAAAGAAGCTGCTTATCGGCACATCTATCACAAGCTAATACTTAAGTATCCAAAGATTGTGGCTGCAGAATCTACCTTCTTAAATTGGCTGCGCAAGGTATATCCTTATACTTTACTTTGTCAGGATTTTCAGAAATATCAAGTGCTTTTCTTGCAGTCGTTGTTAGCAAATAAAGACCTGGAGGCTGAGGAAGGAGTAGTTTTCCTAGAGAATTTTTCTGGAGTAGTACCGGCTTCTGTAGCCTCTTTTCTTAAAGAAGGCAAGTTTGATTTTAACCTAAATAAAGTTTGTTCTTGGAAGACGTTTTGTCAGAAGGTCATGTCTTTTTCTAGGAAGGCTTATCTATATGACGATATGGCAGCTTCCATTGAGAAATTTGAAGAATATCTCGAATATGGAGAAGATCTATTCAAAAAGAAGAAACGAATGGTTCTTACATACCCGGATATAGAAAAATCTTTTGGGGAAAAGGCGCACGCCCTCTGGGATATGTCTGAACTGGTCAACAGTAGCAGTTCTCTTTTAGAGAAGATAGAAGAAGGGCTAGCTAGTTTAAGAGATGTGGAGTGCTTGGGAGGAGAGGTAAGCGCTCTTGTACAGTTGGAGCGTGTGGTTTTAGGATTAGAAAAATAGAGGCTCTTTAGAGATAAAAAGAATCTAAGCATCTTTCTTTTTAGTGGTATGAATAGGTGCTCCTAACTGTCTAGCTGGCCCACTTATATACACGCAAGAGACTTTCTGAATTTATGTTGTTTTTCTATCTTTCTTTATAGAATTAAATAATTTCATTTTTTTTTTTTTTTTTTTTTGGTTAGGTTTTTTGTTTTCTTCTATTCTTGGAGGGGTTTTGATAAGATCTAACAATTGTTTAAATGGATCTCACAGTAATCATTTAGAAAACAAAATAATACCAGCAAATCTAAAGAAGACGGAGCCTTTTTCCTTAAAAAGAGCAACAGCTTTTTTTTTGAATTATTTGAGAAAAGTTATTTTCGTATTTTTGTCTGTGTGCTTCTCAGCAGGTGTAGTCGCCGTTGTTTTAGGAAGTTTGAGTAGCGGCATCTCAGTACTTGTTTTATCTAATATTCTTGCTTCTTTTCTATCTTTGGTCATCGTTGGCTTTTCTTGCTCCTTTAGGACAGAAGTGCAAAAGTTGGATTCAGTGAGGTTGATGGAGGATGTGTTTCGGGATGCTTCATTAGTAAAGGCTTCTTCGAAAAAATTCTTGGAAAAAGGTAAGTTTCTTTCTTCAGAAAGATCTTTTCGTCTTCTTGTTAAGATCGGGCGAGAAGAATCAGAGAAGGAAAAGGCTGCATTAGCTTCTCTAGTTGTCCTGGGGGGAGGATTTGTTAAGCCGGAAGTTAAGAAGCGATTATGTGATCTCACAGAAGAACACAAGATACGACTAGCTTTCCCTTTTTTTGCTAAATTCGATTTCGAGCTCCCTTTAGATTATGATTCTTGTTTAGAAGAGCATATTATCAAGAAAATGGAAGGAAATAACCTTAAAGAAGAGGAAAAAGAATCTATTAGTAAGATGAGGTTTTCCAGAGAGCTGTTTTGTATAGCATTAGGGGTTTTTTCTGAAAGTGAATTAAAGAGTCTTCATGAATATTTAGATGCTCTAGGCCCACTCTCTGGCCAAGAAGATTTAGATGGAGTGTATTCAGAATTAATTTTGAAGTTTCCGAAATTGGTTGCTTTGGAAGCCCTATCTTTAAATTGGTTGAAGAACGTATTTCCGTATGTTTTATCTTCGGAGTTTTTAACAAGTTATTCAGAAAGCTTCTTAAGAGGGATTAAAGGAGTAGCTAATTTATTCCCTGGATTTTTTACGAACTTTTCTGGAGTCATTCCTGCTGTTTTACTTTCGTTGTGTCAGGTGGGGACGAATAATTTTAATTTTAGCAAAAAGATGACATGGAGCTTTTTTGTGGATAAAGCTATGCAATATTTTCGACAGGCTCATCTTAGAAAAGGTTTTATGGGAAGCATGGAAAAGTTTCGTGAATTTTTGGAAAAAGGGGATTCTGTTTTTTCTGAAAGTTTTTGGGATCTATCCGTCCAAAGTGATATGAGAGTTTCTCCTGAGATCCCTTTGGAAAGAGATAGTCAGATTTTAGAAAAGAACCTTGATAAGGAAGATAGGCCGATATGTGATGAATCACAAAAAAGCCTGGATTCTGTGAGCATCGCTGATACAAGAATTTTTGCAGAAGATGATGAGCAGATTTTAGAACGCGAGCGCGTGGAAACAGAGAGTTTAGCGAGTGATTTTAACTCCAGAAGTGAAAAGCGAAATTTTACGGATAGCCCATATCCGTTATGGAACTTGTCTTCTCTTTGCGCGGAAAATGCCAACTTGAGTGATAAGATCGAAGAAGGCTTAAGTTGTTTAGAAGAAATAGAGTGTTTAGGGGGATCTTTAAAAGATATATTGCAGTTAGAAAGAATAGTCCTTGGATTGGAGTAAATGGCGCAGCTAGAGTTTTGATCAAAAATTATTTCTAGAAATTTTTATGTTGTTTCTTTAAGCTCAGCCGTTTGTTTGTTTCCAGGGTTGGTTCTTTTGAGTTCTGTTAATAATAATTGCGAGAAATTTCTAGTTGCTGAACTAAATTCTAAGAAAGAGAGTAGTTCTGAACTTTCTGAATCGTATCGCTCTACATCTGAGCAGGTTGGGTTGTTGTGGCTAAGCGGCTTTTTAGTGGCTAGTATTACCCTTTTGTCTGTTTTTCTGGTGAAAGTTGTTGGACCCAGTGTTTTTGGTGCTTCTGTGGCGGCTTTTTCGTCTATCTGCTTAGCCAGTATAGCTTCCACTCTTCTAGTTTTGTTTGTCATAGGCGCTATCCATCATTGTATAAGGAGGGTGTCTGATAATCTTTTGAGACAAAAAACAGTTTTCCCTAAGGAAGGCCCGACTTTTGTATTAAAGGAAGGGTTGTTTCTTTCTTACGAGAGAATTCTTCAGTTTTTCAACAAAATAGAGAGAGAAGGAGATCTATCAAAACAAGCTACTCTTGCTTCTCTTGTTATACAGGGGGGTGGTTTTGTAAAAAAGGAGATAAAAGAGCGCTTAGTAGATTTTCCGAAAGAATTTAGAGTGGGTATGGCTTTTCCTGCGTTCTGGAGTCATATCTTGTCTCAGAAAACTTTGTGTTTAACTTACGACAGTTCTCCAGAAATTAGATTCATGAGTCGAATTGCGAGCATAGAAGAAGAAAATATGCATGAGCTAGCTAGCGCTAAAAAAGAGGGATTTACAGGAGAGGTTTTTGAAGACAGATTCTCTAGAGAGTTGTTGTTTGTAACCTTAGGTATGTTGTCTTCTGAAGAGCTTTCTGCTTTAGAAAGTTGTTTAAGAGCTTTTGTAGGTAAAGAATGTTCTGAGGAGGACTTAGTTAAATGTTATACTGGTCTGATTTTAAGTGTTCCTAAAATTGTAGCTTTAGAGTCTGTTTTTTTAAATTGGTTGGAGATGGTTTACCCTCACATTTTGTTGTGTGAAGCTTTTAGCGAATATAAGGTTCATTTTTTGAATGGATTGATAGAAAGTGTAAACCTCCTTAAGGACCCATCCTTTGATGATATGCGTTGTTTCTCTGGGATAGTCCCTTCCTCAATAGCTTCATTTGTTGATGGAACAGATTTACGTTTTGATATTGGATCTCTAAGGGTTAGGTGGGCGGATTTTTGTTTATATGCCATGATGTATTCTCGGAATGCATGTTTTAGCAGTACTTATATTGCAAACGCAGCCAAGTTTGTAGAGTGCATAGAAAATGAGAATATGGATTTTCTTGAAGAAGTTGATTTACAAAACTTTCTTTACGATCGATGTAGCAAAGATTTTATTTCCTGTCGATATGCCCTTTGGGATCTAAAGAGTATGTGTATTAAAAATCCTCGTCTAAAAGAAAAGATAGAGGAGGGATTGGAATCTCTTCGAGAGATAGAGTGTTTGGGAGCTAGTGTCGAGGAGCTTGTGGAATTGGAACACAAGGTTTTAGGGTTGAAGTAAGTTTTTCAAAATAATAAGTATTAATTTCATTGGTGGGTAGTTTTGAGCTTAACTAATAGCGGTGGTGCGGATTTTTTTTCTGCTTTGGCAGCCATTCAAAGAGCAGGAAAGGAATATCAAACTATAGAACAACGTCTTGAACGTAAATTAGCTACAGCTAACTTGGTTGGAAGAGTATTTTTTGCTTTTTTGGCAGTTAGTTTACAGCTGTTTTCAGGTAGTCTAATTTTTCTTGGGGTCAATGCTGTACTACTAGAAGCTGTTTCTCTGGGGGCGGTTTTTATTGCTACTGTTGCTTTAGTGATGCTTCTAATAGCAACTTTAGGTGTTGCTTCTGTTAGTAGGTATAAAGGATCTCTAGAGAAGCAAGTTGAGAAAAACCAAGAATTAATAAAGCAGGAAATTCAAAGAGTAGAAGACTTAACTAATGAAGAAATAGAAAGGATAAAAGAGATAAAGCTAGAACAGAAACGTCTCGAGAGAGAACGCCTTGAGCAGGAGCGGCTTGAGCAGGAGCGGCTGAGACAAGAAAGGCTACGAGAAGAGGAAGCTAGAAGAAAAGAAGCTGCGGAAAGAGCAAGGATTGATCGTGAGAATAAGATCCGAGATTCCTTCTTATCCTCTCCAAATATTAAGTCCTTTGCGAAAGAGTCTATTACAGAGTCTCATTTACAAGAAAAATATTTAAACCCTTCCCTTACTTCAGAGATTTTTTCTAAAGAAACATCCTTGTGGTTTGCTGAAGCGAAACCCGAAGGATGTTTAGAGGGGGAGGCTGCTGTTCTTCGTAGATGCAACAGAGAGCTGCCTTTCGTTTTCCTTGGTTTTCTTTCTCTGCAAGAGATGGAAGGAATTAAAAAAATTTACGAAGGAGAGCTAGCTAAGGGGAATAAGAATTACAATGCTATATATGCGAATTGCATAAAGAGTTACCCCAGAATTGTAGCAGCGGAAGCAGCGTACATGGTTTGGCTGCATGAAGCCTTCAATTACCTGCGTAGAGCAGGAGCGGCTACTTTCCGAAAATCATCTGTGTACAAGCAAAGCTTTTTTTCTTCTCTCTGTGAATTTTTAGAAAAAGCAAAAGGTGGAGACGGTAGAGTTCTTTGTCTTTTTGAAAAATTTTCTGGATTAGTTCCTGCATGTATGGCGCTTTTCCAAGAAGATAGTTCAAAAGGAACTATGTTTTGTCCTAGGGAGGCGGCTTCCTGGAGTTGGGATGTCTTCTCTAGGAGGGTTATGGAATATAGTCATTACACCATTTGTTATGGGACGTCTATAGGAAATGGAAACGATGTGTGGGATTTTTCGAGCAGAAAAACCTCATGTAGTAAGTGGAAAGAGAAGTTTGTTGAGTTAAAGCTACGTAACTTGGCTGATACGGATTTCATCACTTCTCCAAAGGGGTTATGGGATTTGAAGGGATTATCTAGCAAAGACTCGGACTTGTCATCTAAGATAGAAGAAGGGTTGCGAGCTTTGAATGAATGCGGTTACTTAGGAGAACGAAGTGTAGCGGAGCTCCAAGATCTTGAGAGAGTCATTCTAGGGCTAAAAAAATAGGATTTTACTCATCTAAGTACCGACGATCTCCTAGCGCGCAAGACAAGGAGAATCTCTTCATGGCCTCAAAGAATATTTTAGCTTCTTCGATATCGAGGCCAATATCTTCAGAAGCGCCTAGAGAGGCTCTGCTAGGGAGTATAGCAACCCTTCGTTTCGGAGAAGAAACCAGAATGAGGCTATATACATGTTGCACGACGTTCCAAGGGATAACTCTATTCGGTCCAGACTGTTCTGTAAAGGGTTCTCCTAGTGGAGATTCTAATAGGGCTCTGAGTGTTAGGAAGGTGAGTCTAGCCAAAAATTTAATTTGGGAGTCAGAAATATACCTCTGACCTTCTTTTCTTTGATAAATAGGGCGATTTTTTAATCCAGAAAAAATTGTTTGGAGCGTTGCGGGGCTTACCTCGCAAAGAGTCCCTCCCCTAAGCACAGCAACCGTTGCATTTTCTTCCCGTTTGCTAGGAAGATATAATCCAGAAGAAGTTTCCCAGAGCTCTTTTATGGTTTGTGAAAGCGGGTGTTGTATCCCTAGAGATACAACTTTCTCTAGGCACTGGTACAAACCAGCTTGAGAGGCTGGATTTGCAACGTTAGGCAAACATATCTTGCTCCCTATACCGCATGCAGCAATAAGATAAGCGGCATGTATGCTGGTTAGGCGTTTATTTATGAAAACTTGCTTTTCTTTAAGGTTTAGTTTCACTAAAGCTTCTGCGAGCACCTCTTTTGAGGTGCATTCTAAAAATATTTCTAGCTGCTTTGTCAAAGCGCTTTTTCTTTTACCGAAGAATTGCTTTGTCCATGAACAGAGAGGGCAACTATGAAGTGTTATTTCTTTGCTGGATCTATTGGGGCAAACTATACTTGAAGAGTAGGGATGGGGAAGTTTTTCCAGGATAGTGTCTAGTAGGAAGGTTATTATTTTTAAATCGTTTTCCTGAGAAGTTTGACTTGAAGGAGGTTGAACGTCTTTGTACAAATCTTTCGGAGAAATTTTTTGTTTTTTTAGAGGCTGCTCTATTTGTTTTTGCTGAGCAACTTCTTCTTGGTCGTAGCTGCTATGTTTTAGTGTTG